>JAQFVI010000419.1:440-39624 GCA_029439495.1 Caballeronia sp. BR6202001590007 | reverse complement strand
GATCTTCTGCGTGCCCGTTCTGGTTTGCGCACCGCTCGCCCGCTTCGTTGCGGACAACGCAGCGCTTCCTGACGCGGGTCGCTTGACCGGCGTCTTCCTGGCCATTGCCATCGTGCCTCCTGCCTGGTGAGTCGATCAGAGGGTTCGAAGGCGTGCGTTCAAACGCGGCGCCATTCGGTCGACCCACCCGGTTTGTCTTCGAGCGCAATTCCGGCTTCGAGCAATTCGGCGCGAATCCGGTCTGCTTCGGCATAGTTCCTTGCCTGCTTCGCGGCGACGCGTTCGGCGATCTTCGCTTCGATCTCGTGCGGCGCCATGCCCGCCTGAGCGCTCGTGCCGCCCGCCTGTTGCAGGAACACGCGCGGCTCACGCCCGAGCAGACCGAGCGCCTGGCCCAGGCCCTTGAGCTGGCGAGCAAGCGCCGCGTCGCGCGTGCGGTTCACTTCGCTTGCGAGATCGAACAGGACGGATACGGCCACCGGCGTGTTGAAGTCGTCGTTCATCGCAGACTGGAAACGCTGCGCGTTCGCCTCGTTCCAGTCAAGTTGCTGATTGTCCGGCTCGACATCCTTCAACGCCGTATATAGGCGCGTGAGTCCACTTCTTACATCGTCGATATGCACGTCGCTGTAGTTCAGTGGCGACCGATAGTGTGCCCGTGCAATAAAAAAACGCACCACCTCGGCATCGAATTTTTCGAGGACCTCGCGGATCGTGAAGAAGTTGCCCAGCGACTTGGACATCTNCGCGCCTTTGCTCTGCGCGATCTCGTTCTCGTGATGCGGGAACTGCAGGTCCATGCCGCCGCCGTGAATGTCGAACTGTTCGCCGAGCAGCGTGCAACCCATCGCGGAACATTCGATGTGCCAGCCCGGACGGCCGCGTCCCCATTTCGAATCCCAGCCGGAGTCGTCCGGCTCGCCGTCCTTCGTGCGCTTCCACAGCACGAAGTCGAGCGGATCTTCCTTCGCGTCGTTCGCCGACACGCGCTCGCCCGCGCGCAGATCTTCGATGGACTTGCCCGACAGCTTGCCGTAGTCCGCGAACTTGCGGACCGCGTAGTTCACATCGCCGTCTTTCGCGTGATAGGCGTAGCCGTTCGACTGCAGCGTGTCGATCATGCCGAGCATCTGCGGGATGAAGTCGGTCGCGCGCGGCTCGAGGTCCGGGCGCGCGACGCCGAGCGCGTCCGCGTCTTCGTGCATGGCATCGATGAAGCGCTGCGTGAGCGCCTTGATCGGCTCGCCGTTCTCGACTGCGCGGCGGATGATCTTGTCGTCGATGTCCGTGATGTTGCGCACGTAGGTGACCCGATAGCCGCTCGCGCGCAGCCAGCGCTGCACGATGTCGAACACCACCATGACACGCGCGTGACCGATGTGACAGTAGTCGTAGACGGTCATTCCGCAGACGTACATGCGGACTTCGCCTTCGCGAAGGGGCGTGAAGGCTTGCTTGTCACGCGCGAGCGTGTTGTAGATGCGCAGCGAATTCATAGCAGACACAGTGCGTGGTCCGGGCGAGAGCCGTAATGGTGTGCCGCAAGTGAAAGTCGATGCAAGCGGAAAGTGATCCAGCGGGTGACACGCACACGCACACGCGATCCGCGGACACGACGGTCATACGACCAATACGGAGACGGCCACGAGTGGCATAAAGACAGTCCGGCGCCGGCTCGGTGCGATGCTGGTAGCGCGTGCGCGGAACGAGCGGACCTTTTGTTAGAATGGCTCGGAGTATAACATTCGAATCCGAGCCGACGAAATCTCCGCAAGGCCGCGCGGGCCGTTCGAAAGGCGACGCGCGCCGTCTTGCAGCGCATGTTTCGGCCGCAGATTTCGCGCTTTTCGCCGAGCCCTTCGCCGCTTCATTCATCAATTCCATCTCTCGTGATTCACGCCCAAGCGCGCATGTCCCTGTCCTTCTTCCGCAAGCTTTCTTCCTCGTCGCGCGGTGCGTATGCCCTGCTCGCATCGACGCTCATGTGCGCAGCCGTCGGCGTCTACGCGGGCTCGACCAGCATCGCGCACGCGCAGGTCTCGACGGCCACCGCCGATGGCACGCCGGACATCGACGCATCGATCGCCAACAAGAACTGGGCCGCGGCGCTTTCGCAACTCGACGTGCGCCTCAAGACGAATCCGCGCGACGTGCAGGCGAAGTTCAAACGCGCCACCGTGCTCGCGCGCATGAACCGCGACGACAACGCCATCGCCGCCTTCACCGAACTCACGCAGACATATCCCGAACTGCCCGAGCCGTACAACAATCTCGCGGCGCTCTACGCGAAGAAAGGCCGGTACGAAGACGCCCGCAACGTGCTCGAAACGGCCACCAAGGCGAACCCAAGTTACGCGCTCGCCTACGACAATCTCGGCGACCTGTATCTGCGTCTCGCGAGCGAGTCATACAAGCGCGCGCAATCGCTCAGCTCGAAGAGCCCGCTCACGCGCCAGCGCGTCACCGACATCCAGAAGATCATCACGCCGCCTCCCGCCAATCGAAAGGCGGGCGCCTATGCGCCGGCCACCGGCATGCCACGCGCGGCGTCGGGCGCGGACGACTGGACGCCGATGCGAGACTCGAACTCCGCGAATCCGGTGACCGTGCCCTCGCCCGATTCGTTCTCGCCGTTCGGCGGGCCGAGCAACGCCTTTTCGACGCCCTACGTAGCGCCGAACGCGCAAACGGTTAAGCTTGAGCCCTGGCGTCGCGGCAAACCGCGCACGCGCACGCAACCGACCCGCTGCATTCACCACTCGAGGATCGATCCTTCATGAAATTCCTGATGTCGGCACTGGCCGGCGCCGGCCTGATCGCGACCGCGCCCGCCTTTGCCCAACCTCAGCAGGCTGCGCCCGCCGCGCATCCGAACGTGCTCATCAAGACCTCGCAGGGCGACATTAAAGTCGAGCCGTATCCGGAGAAGGCGCCCAAGACGGTCGCGTGATCCCGGGCTTCATGATCCAGGGCGGCGGCTATAGCCAGAGCTTCGCCGAGAAGCCCACGCGCGCGCCGATCCCGCTCGAAAGCAAGAATGGCCTGACGCAACCGGCACGCTCGCGATGGCGCGCACCAGCAACCCGAATTCCGCGACAGCGCAGTTCTTCATCAACACGGTCGATAATGCGGGACTCGACTATCTGAATCCGGACGGCAACGGCTATGCGGTGTTCGGCAAGGTCGTCTACGGCATGAACGTGGTCGAGAAGATCAAGAAGGTCAAGACCGGTTCGAAGGGCTTCCATCAGGACGTGCCGGTCGACGACGTCGTGATCGAAAAGGCCGTCGTGGTCTAACGCGCATCGCATGGTCGATACGAAGACTTTCGATCGCAAGACAGCGGGCGCCGCGCCCGATGCGCGCCCGCTGTTTTTTATTGCCGATCTGCATTTGAGCGAAGCCATTCCGAAGACGGTCGCAGCGTTCGAGCAGTTCATCGACGTCACCGCGAACGAGGCGGGCGCCGTGTTCATCCTCGGCGATCTGTTCGAATTCTGGATCGGCGACGACATCCTCGATGCCTCGGTCGCCGGCGAACGCGCAGAGTTCGCGCGCCGCGTGACGCGCCGCCTGCATACGCTCGCGGAACGCGGCATCGGCCTCTACGTGATGCACGGCAATCGCGATTTCCTACTCGGCCGGCGCTTCATGAGGGAAGCGGGCGCGAAGCTGCTGCCCGATCCGTTCGTGACCACCGCGTTCGGCACGCGCATCGTGCTCGCGCACGGCGACGGACTGTGTACCGCCGATCGCGGCTATCAGTATTTCCGCGGCTTCGCGCGCAATGCGTTCGCGCAGCAGCTCTTTCTGTCGTTGCCGCTCAAGACGCGGCTCAACATCGGGCAGAAGATGCGCATGAAAAGCCGGGACGCGCGCGGCGCGGACATGTCGGCGAAATACGATGTGACCAAGCGTGCGGTGTCCGCCCTCTTCATCGGCAACCGCACCAATACGATGATCCACGGGCATACGCATCGCCCGGCCATGCATCGCGAGGTCGAAGGCGCGCGCTGGGTGCTGCCGGACTGGGATCTCGATATCGAGGCGCCGCGCGGCGGCTATCTGCGGCTCGATGCCGAGGGCCTCGAGGCGATGCCGCTCTGAGCCGTCGCGGCAAGCCGCGCGCTTGCCTTACCGGCGCGCGGCCTGCTCGACGGTCTTGCCGTCCATCGACAAGCACAGGCGTCTGAGGTCCACCAGCGCGGCGCCGTCGACGCCCTGCAAGGCCTGCATGCGCTCGCCGAGCCGATCGAGCGCCGCGACGATCTCGTCGATGCGCTGCGTCTGCGTCGACGCGTGATCGATGAGGCCATGAATCGCGAGCGACACCGGATCGTCGGCGTTCGGCATGATGCCGTATGCCGTAGGTGCAGAAATCTTCCCGCGCGCTTTCCTGCTTCGCGACCGCCGGCATCACGATGCGCGCCGGATTGCCCACCGCCGTGCCGCCCGCCGGAACCGGCTTGACGACGACCGCGTTCGAGCCGATCTTTGCGTGTTTCGCCGACAGTGAAACCGCCCAGCACCTTCGCGCCCGCGTCGACGACCACGCCGCGCCCGAGCGTCGGATGCCGCTTCGCGCCGCGCGTAAGCGCCGTGCCGCCGAGCGTCGCGCCCGGATGAATCTCGATGCCGGTCAGAAAGCGCGCCATCTGCAAGACAAAGCGCGCGATATCCACGAAGCCAGCGCGGTCGCTTGTGCGCGCCACGCGCGGCTCTCTCGTTAGCGCTTGCCGTCGTACTCGCCGCCACGCATCAGAATATGCTTGGCGATGCCGCGCAGGATGTTCACTTCTTCGTGCTCCAGTCCCGCACGCGCGAAGAGCCGCCGCACGCGCGACATCAGCTTCTTCGGATTGTCGGGATCGAGAAACTCGAGCGCGACGAGCGCCTGTTCCAGATGCGCGTACATGCCTTCGATTTCATCGCTCGATGTATGCTGGCCGCCCGCGTCGACCAGCTTGAGCGCGGCGGCCGGCTCCTGGAACGCGAGCCGCAGTTCGTAGGCGAGCACCTGCACAGCCTGCGCCAGATTGAGCGAACTGTACGCGGGATTGGCCGGGATATGCGCGAGCGCGCTGCATCGCTCGACGTCGGCGTTCGACAGGCCGGTGTGCTCGTTGCCGAACACCAGCGCGATATCGCCGTGACGCACGAATTCGTGCGCCCGTTCGGGGAGCGCGCGTGGCAGCATCTGCGGCGGACCGTATTCGCGCATGCGCGCGGTCAGCGCGACCGACCAGCGCACGCCGACGAGCGCACGCCGACGAGCGCCTCCGCGAGCGTATCGACCACATGCGCGGACGCGAGCACGTCGTCGGCGCCCGAGGCCATCGCAACGGCTTCGGGTTCGTTCTTGACGTCGGCGACACGCGGCGACACGAGCAAGAGCCGCGCGAAGCCCATCGTCTTGAGTGCGCGTGCGGCAGCGCCGACATTGCCCGGATGACTCGGTTCGACGAGGATGAAGCGCGTCGACGTGAAGCCGCCGGCGGGATGCGAAAGTTCGTTGATATCCAAAGCACAGATGAACTGAATGAGGCTGAATGCGACGAGTCTGCTATGTTAGCGCGGTTTTTAGCGAGATTCGGGTAAAATGGCCCCCTCGCGCGTCGTCCGGCGGCGCGCACCGCTCTTCTTCAATTCGTCTTTCGTCGACATCAGTCGTTGTCGCCATTTTCGTCGTTCATGCGAGGCCCGCGCCGCGCGTCACCGACCAAAGGATTTCGCTCATGCATCCGATGCTCAATATCCCTGTCAAGGCCGCGCGCCGCGCCGGACAGATCATCAACCGCGCGTCGCTCGATCTGGATCGCCTTCAGGTCAGCAAGAAGCAGCACAACGACTTCGTCACGGAAGTCGACAAGGCGTCCGAAGCCGCCATCATCGAGACGCTCACCACCGCCTATCCCGATCACTCCATCCTCGCCGAGGAATCCGGCGAAACGGACTGCGAGTCGGAATATCAGTGGATCATCGATCCGCTCGACGGCACCACCAACTTCATCCACGGTTTCCAGTATTACTGCGTGTCGATCGCGCTCGCGCACAAGGCCGTCGTGACGCAGGCCGTCGTCTACGACCCGACCCGCAACGACCTCTTCACCGCCTCGCGCGGGCGCGGTGCGTATCTGAACGAACGCCGCATCCGCGTGGGCAAGCTCGATCGCCTGTCCGAAGCGCTCATCGGCACGGGCTTTCCGTTCCGCGACGGACAGGGCCTGAACGGCTACATGCGCCTCTTCAGCGAAATGACGCTGTCGTGTGCGGGCCTGCGCCGTCCGGGCGCCGCCGCCCTCGATCTGGCCAACGTCGCCGCGGGCCGCCTCGACGGCTTCTTCGAGCAGGGCATCCATCCGTGGGACGTCGCGGCGGGCAGCCTCATCATCACCGAAGCGGGCGGCCTAGTCGGCAATTACACCGGCGAGTCGGACTTCCTGTTCCGCAACGAGATCGTCGCCGCGAATCCGAAGGTGTACGCGCAGATGGTCAAAATTCTCGACATGTACTCGCGCACGCGCCTGACCGGCGAATAAGCGCTTCGAAGCAGGGACGCGCGCCGCCGCGTCCCTTTCCAATCTCCCGCCCGCCGCACCCCGTCTCACGCGCCCTGCATCGATTGCAAGGCTCCGCTACAGTGCAGTTTTCGCCGCCGCTTCCCGCTCGGGCCGGCGCGCGCCGCTCCCCACTGCCCCACTGCCCCGTTCCTCATGAAGAAAGGCTTCTACACGATCATCGCCGCGCAGTTCGTTTCGTCGCTGGCGGATAACGCGTTGCTGATCGCGGCCATCGCGATGCTTACCGTCGTGCATTCCGTGCCATGGGTCACGCCGCTTCTGCAGATCTTCTTCACGGTCGCCTATGTCGTGCTCGCGCCCTTCGTCGGCGCCTTCGCCGATACAATGCAGAAGCGTCACGTCATGTTCGTCTCGAACGCGCTGAAGGCGGCCGGCTGCGCGATGATGATCGCCGGCGTCCATCCGATGATCGCGATGGCGTCGTTGGTCTCGGCGCGGCGGGCTATTCGCCGGGGCGGGCTATTCGCCGGCCAAGTACGGCATCCTCACTACGGCATCCTCACCGAACTGCTGCCGCCGCAGAAGCTGATCGCGGCCAACGCGTGGCTCGAATCCGCGACGGTCGGCTCGACCATCCTCGGCACGGTGATCGGCGGCGCGCTCGTGAGCCAGGTCGTCGCGCACTGGGTCGAACAGGCGCATCTGCCCTTCATGAGCACCGCGGCACACGCGGCCATGTTCACGGTGATGCTGATCTACGCGTCGGCGGCCGTCATCAACGTCTTCATTCCCGATACGGGCGCGCGCTATCCGAACCGTCTCACGGAACCGACCCGGCTGGTCGGCGACTTCTCGCACTGCTTCAAGGTGCTGTGGAAGGACAAGCTCGCGCAGATCGCGCTGTGGGTGACGACGCTGCTGTGGGGCGCGGCGGTCACGCTGCAGTTGCTCGTGCTGAAGTGGGCCGACGCCAATCTCGGGCTGTCGCTGTCGAAGGCGGCAGTGCTGCAGGGCGTGACGGGCATCGGCATCGCACTGGGCGCGGCAGCGGCGTGGATCGCGTTGCGGCAATCGCTCAAGGTGCTGCCGGTGGGCGTGCTGATCGGCGCGGTGTCGGTCGCGATGGCCTTCTACAACAAGGACCTGTTTCCGCCGGGCGCGAGCGTGCACATCGGTTCGTATTTCTCGCCCGCGTACATCCTGATGGCGTATCCGCTGATGATTGCGCTCGGCGGACTGTCGGGCTTCTTCATCGTGCCGATGAACGCGATCCTCCAGCATCGCGGCGCGACGCTGCTGTCGGCGGGCCATTCGATCGCCGTGCAGAACTTCAACCAGAATCTCGCCGTGCTGGCGATGCTCGGCGCCTATGCGCTGCTGCTGACGGTCAAGATGCCGGTCGAATGGATCATCGTGATCTTCAGCGTGTTCGTCTGCGCGATGATGGCGCTCGCCATGCGTCGTCACACGCAAAACGAACGAGAGGTCGATTTGGGCGCGATGGTCGAGGAATGATCCTTGCTCCGAACATGGTTCCGGGTTCATCGGCTCGCGGGCGAAACGGCGCATGACAGGGAGGAGCGTCATCGGACGCGCGAGCCGGCAGTTGCAGTAGACGCAGACTCAGGCGATGCGCTCGCGGCCGCGTCGCCGCGCGGCGTGCATGCGCCGCGCGTACGGCCGGGGCGCACATATTTCGGCACGTCAATAAAGGAGCAAGGAAATGGGATTGTTCACACGTTCGACGCTCGACGTCAAAATCAATGGCGCAGCCAATATCGGCCAGCGCGCCGTGCGCAGTGCAAGCGATGCGGTCGATTCGGCCAGCAACCAACTGCGCAGCCTTCTGGACGATCTGGAAGGCTCGATCAAGGACGGCAAGGACTATGACGCCGACAAGCTGCGCAAGGAATTGCAGTCGAAACTCAAATTCGCGCGTTCGCAGATGAACGACGCGGGCAGCGCGATCTCCGGCCGTCTGAACGATGCCGCCGGCTACGCCGACGAATTCGTGCACGACAAGCCGTGGCATACGCTCGGCGCCGTGGCTGGACTGGCTCTGCTGGTCGGCTTCCTGGCCAGCCGCACGTAACGCACGTAAGTCGGACTGACTCACGCGCAAGCCGCGGCTTGCGGCATCCAACGGGGCCACCTCGCGGGGCCCCGTTTGCGTTTGCGCACCGGGCACGCGATCGGCCATTCGGCCGACTCCTTGCGTATCGCCCGACGCGTTAAACTCTTACCCTATCTGCCGATTCGCGGCGGGTGCATCGAAGCACGGGTTCATCCGCTCCATACGCACGCATCATGAGCAATCAAACGGCCATTCCCGATACGTCCTCCGATTCCGCGCAAGCCGCCACAGCTGCCCTGCCCGCGGATTTTTCCAGCCACACGCCGATGATGCAGCAATATCTGCGCATCAAATCCGAGCATCCCGGCACGCTGGTATTCTATCGGATGGGCGATTTCTACGAGCTTTTTTTCGACGACGCCGAAAAGGCCGCGCGCCTGCTCGATCTCACGCTAACGCAGCGCGGCACATCGGGCGGCAATCCCATCCGCATGGCGGGCGTGCCGCATCATTCGTGCGAACAGTATCTGGCCAAGCTCGTGAAGCTCGGCGAATCGGTCGCCATCTGCGAACAGATCGGCGATCCGGCGACCTCGAAAGGCCCGGTCGAGCGCAAGGTCGTGCGCGTGGTCACGCCCGGCACGCTGACCGATGCCGCGCTGCTCTCCGACAAGAGCGACGTCTACCTGATGGCGCTGTGCCCGACGAACAATCGCCGCGGCCTCGTCACGAGCGTCGGGCTGGCATGGCTGAATCTCGCGAGCGGCGCGCTGCGGCTCGCGGAAGTCGCGCCCGGGCAGGTCGGCGCGGCTCTGGAGCGCATCCGCCCCGCCGAAACGCTCGTCGCCGATGCCGTCACCGACCTGCAAGCCTCGTTCGGCGTCGCGAGCCTGGGCGCGACCACACGCGTGCCCGCGTGGCACTTCGATGTCGGCTCGGGCACGCAACGGCTGCGCGAGCAACTCGATGTCGCGAGCCTCGACGGTTTCGGCGCATCGACGCTGACCTGCGCATGCGGCGCGGCCGGCGCACTGCTGCTCTATGCCGCGGCGACTCAGGGCCAGCAATTGCGCCATGTGCGCAGCCTGAAGGTCGAATACGAATCCGAGTACATCGGGCTCGATCCGGCGACGCGGCGCAATCTCGAACTCACCGAAACGCTGCGCGGCACGGAATCGCCGACGCTCTTCTCGCTGCTCGACACCTGCTGCACGACGATGGGCAGCCGCCTGCTGCGGCACTGGCTGCATCATCCGCCGCGCGACGCATCGATCGCGCAGGCGCGCCAGCAAGGCATCGGCGCACTGCTCGACGCGCCGTCCGGCAGCGGGCTCGATGCATTGCGCACCGCGTTGCGCAAGATCTCCGACATCGAGCGCATCACCGGGCGGCTCGCGCTGCTCTCCGCGCGTCCGCGCGATCTGTCGAGCCTGCTCGATACCTTCGCGGCCCTGCCCGATCTGCGTGCGAGTGTCGAAGCCATTCCTGCGCAACCGGAAGCGCTCGTGCGCATCGGTGCGGCGCTGAAGCCGCCGCATGCGTGCCTCGACCTGCTGATAAGCGCGGTCGCGACCGAACCGGCCGCGCTGATCCGCGACGGCGGCGTGATCGCGCGCGGCTACGATCCCGATCTCGACGAACTGCGCGATATTTCGGAGAACTGCGACCAGTTCCTGATCGATCTGGAAACGCGCGAACGCACGCGCACGGGCATCGCGAATCTGCGCGTCGAATACAACAAGGTGCACGGCTTCTATATCGAAGTCACGCGCGGCCAGACCGACAAGGTACCCGATGACTACCGCCGCCGTCAGACGCTGAAGAACGCCGAGCGCTACATCACGCCGGAACTGAAGACCTTCGAAGACAAGGCGCTGTCCGCGCAGGAACGCGCGCTGGCCCACGAGCGCGCACTCTACGACGCGCTGCTGCAAAACCTGCTGCCCTATATCGCCGATTGCCAGCGCGTTGCGCTCGCGTTCGCCGAACTGGATCTGCTGTGCGCCTTCGCCGAACGCGCGCGGGCGCTCGACTGGGTCGCGCCGGAGTTTGCGGCCGATACGGGCATCGACATCGAACAGGGACGGCATCCGGTGGTCGAGGCGCAGGTCGAACAATTCATCGCGAACGACTGCTGCCTGAGCGAGAGCCGCAAGCTGCTGCTGATCACCGGCCCGAACATGGGCGGCAAGTCGACCTTCATGCGGCAGACCGCGCTGATCGCGCTGATGGCGCACGTCGGCAGCTACGTGCCGGCCAAACGCGCGCGTTTCGGCGCGCTCGATCGCATCTTCACGCGCATCGGCGCGGCGGACGATCTGGCGGGCGGACGATCGACCTTCATGGTCGAGATGACTGAAGCTGCCGCGATCCTCAACGATGCAAGCGCGTCGAGCCTCGTGTTGATGGACGAGATCGGGCGCGGCACCTCGACCTTCGACGGCCTCGCGCTCGCGTGGGCGATCGCGCGGCATCTGCTCACGCACAACGCGTGCTACACGCTCTTCGCTACGCATTACTTCGAACTCACGCAACTGCCGGCGGAGTTTTCGCAGGCGGCGAACGTGCATCTGTCGGCGGTCGAGCACGATCACGGCATCGTGTTCCTGCATGCGGTCGACGAAGGCCCCGCGAATCAGAGCTACGGCCTGCAGGTCGCGCAACTCGCGGGCATGTCCGCGCCGGTGATCAAGGCCGCGCGCAAGCATCTGGTGCATCTCGAACAGCAGTCAATCAGCCAGCCGGCCGCGCAGTACGATCTCTTTGCGAGCCAGCCCTACGTTCCCTATCAGGACAACGAAGACAAACACGAAACGGCGCCGGCCGAGCTGCATCCCGCGCTCGCAAGACTTCGCGCGCTCGATCCCAACGATCTGCGTCCGCGCGATGCGCTCGATCTGCTCTACGAGCTGCATGAACTGGCGAAATCCGAGCCGGATGCGTCGCATTGATCCACTGCAGGCCACGCGGGCCGCCGCCGGTGCGGCGGCCTTCGCGCTGCTGCTCGCCGTGTGCGTGCAGTCGCATGCGCAAAGCGCACCGCCGCTCAGCTTCGCGGTCATATCGAACGCGCTGTCGCGTCCCGCCGACGAAGCCCCCGTGCGGCAGATGCTCGATGCGATCGCGCGCGACAACGCGATCTCGTTCATCGTCTACGACGGCAATCTGAAGGGTGCTATAGCGAAGCGTGCCGCGACAGCGTCTATCAGTCGCGGCACAACCTGCTCGATGCGTCGCGCACGCCGCTCGTGCTGCTGCTCGGCCAGCGCGACTGGGCTGACTGCAGCCTCGCTCACGCAGGCGCCTACGATCCGGTCGAGCGGCTCGATTTCGTCCGCCAGCTTTTCTTCCCCGATGCCAATTCGCTCGGCACCGCGCCGCTCGCGCTGTCGCGCGAGAGCGATGTCGTGCGCTTTCGGACCTTTCGCGAAATCGTGCGCTGGCAGGATCAGGGCGTGGCCTTCATCGGCCTCAACGCGCCGAGCCCGAACAATCACTATCTGACCGTCGGCGGACGCAACGGCGAGTTCGAGGATCGCGCGGTCGCGACGAGCTTCTGGCTCGAACACGCGGCCGAAACCGCGCGACGCAGTGAGATGCGCGCGCTCGTCGTCATGCTTCAGGGCGATCCGGATTTCGCGCTACGAGCGGCGCGAGCGGTTTCCGTGGCTGAGGTTCTCGCGCTCCAATCAGCCGCGCGACGGCTTTCTCGAACTCAAGCGCAGTCTCGTCAAGTCGGCGGAGACGTTTCGCGGTCCGGTGATCGTGATTCACGGCACCGAGTCGTCCGGGCCGAACGGCTTTCATCAGCCCTTGCATAACGACAAGGACTCACGGTAACGAATCTCACGCGCGGCGCGGTGGCGCTGAAGCACCCGCAAACGCAATGGCTCGAAGTGCAGACCGATCCGCACTGGCGTCCGCCGTTCCGCTTACGTGTGCGCGATATACGCGATGCGCGCGAAGCCCGCGACGCACGCAGGCGCGATGCGATCGAAGCGCCCTCGCAGCCGGAAGCGCCCGCTTCCGCGCCTTCGTATCTGCCGTTTCCGGCATCGCAGCCCGCGTTGCCACGCAACGATCTTCCGGAGTATCTGCCGCCGCCTCCGGCGCTTCCTCCTGCAACGGGACAGCCCGCCTCGGCGCTGCCGCCGATTCTGACGCCGCCCGCGTCGCAGCAGTCACTGCCCCGCCCTTGCTGCCGATGCCGGCTTCGGGAGTTCAGAACGGAAATAGCGGCAGCAACAGCAGCAGGCAATAAAAAAGCGCAGCCGAAGCTGCGCTCGTGAATCCATTCGATGCGTGCGATGCGCGATCAGTGCAACGTGGGACCCGCGTCCTTGCGCGGTTCGTCGTCGTCATCGTCGACGACGCTCAGGCCGTCCGCGCCATGTGCGTGCTGATGCTCGAGTTCGTCTTCCGTCGCGTCGCGCACTTCCTTCACCGAGAGCGCGAAGCGCAGCGCCATGCCCGCGAGCGGATGATTACAGTCGAGCATGACCTTGTCTTCGGCGACATCCGTCACCGTGTAGATGAGCGTGTCGAGTTCGTCGTCGGCATTTTCCGGCGTGCCTTCGAACTGCATGCCAACTTCGAGCGGCTCGGGAAAACGGCTGCGCTCTTCGATCTTCACCAGCTCCGGATCGTATTCGCCGAACGCGTCCTGCGGTTCGAGCTGAATAAGCGTTTCGTAACCCGCTTCGTGACCGTCGAGCGCTTCCTCGATCTTGGGGAACGTACCATCATAGCCGCCGTGCAGATAGACCATCGGCTCGTCGCTTTCCTCGATCAGATTGCCTTGCGCATCCGATAGCTTGTACGCGACCGAAACAACAGTGTCTTTCGCAATTTTCATTGGATCCTCCAAGATACAAGCCCAAATTATACGATGCTCAAGCGGCCACCCGACGCACCGCCCGTCCCCGTTTCTATCCCCGTCTCCGTCCCCATGCCGTCCTCGTCCGCTGCTTCGACCAATGCCCGCGCGCCCTTGCCCGACGAGCCGACGCCCTTGTTGGGCAACCGCACGCCGCGGCAGTTCATGCGGCGTTACTGGCAGAAGAAGCCGCTTCTGATTCGCCAGGCGGTGCCCGGCATCGCGGCCCCGCTCGCACGCGACGAACTCTTCGAACTCGCCGACCTCGACGACGTCGAGTCGCGCCTCATCACGCACTTCCGTAACACATGGAATCTGGAGCACGGACCGTTCGCGCCCGACGAATTGCCGTCGATCAGGAAGCGTGAATGGACCCTGCTCGTGCAAGGCGCGAACCTGCATGACGAGCGTGCGCATGCGCTGATGAACCGCTTTCGCTTCATCCCCGATGCGCGCCTCGATGATCTCATGATCTCCTACGCAACCGATGGCGGCGTCGGTCCGCACTTCGACTCCTATGACGTGTTTCTGCTTCAGGTTCATGGCAAGCGTCGATGGCGCATCGGCGCGCAGCGCGACCTATCGCTAAAACCCGGTTTGCCGTTGAAAACTTTACAGCATTTCGAACCTGACGAAGAGTGGCTGCTCGAGCCGGGCGACATGCTTTATCTGCCTCCGCATATCGCGCACGACGGCATCGCCGAAGGCGAATGCATGACTTGTTCGATCGGCTTTCGCGCGCCGTCCGCGCAGGAACTGACGGGACCCGCGCAGGAACTGACGGGACAGTTCCTGTATCACCTGGCCCTGTATCACCTGGCCGAGCGCGTCGGCGATGCATCGGGCCGCACGAAAGCCGATGCGCGTTATCGCGATCCCGCTCAACCGCCGGTCGATACGCCTGCCGCATTGCCTGCGCTGCTCGTCGAACGAGTTGGCTCGATCCTTGCGAACATAAGCTGGAATGACAGAGATGTCGCCGGCTTTCTGGGCAGCTATCTCAGCGAACCGAAATCGAACGTCGTATTCGATCCGCCTGCGCGTGCTTTAAGCGAGCAAAAATTTGTGGAACGCGCGAAAAAGACGGGCGTGAGACTGGACCGAAAGACGATTTTGCTCTATGACGCCAACTCGTATTTCCTTAATGGAGAAGCAGAAACGTTGATTGCAAAAGCCAAAAAGTGGCTGCCCGAATTAGCCAATACACGGCGTCTGGAAGCGAAACGCTTTGTAACACTTACAGACGATTCATCAATGACATCGTTGCTTCACGAATGGTATCGTGCGGGCTGGATTCAGACGGACACTTCGGGCTGAAATGCAGGCGTGTCAAGGCGCGAAAGCATCGCAGAAAACGGATGGTTTTGCTGTTCCGCAATATGAAAGTTTGTATGAGAAAGACAACGTATCGTCCCCGATTTATCGACGGTCGTGACGAAAGTGCCTATAATTTCCGACCAAGCCGTAGGTTGTCTCACAACAAAAAACATTGTGGGCTCCACAGCGGCCCTGGTCGGTGTTGGAGCACACATTACCGGTACTTTGCGCTGTTGCTTACCTTTAACCATAAAAGGACGTGATCATGAAGAAATCCCTCCTCGTAGCATCCCTGTTGGCTGCTGTTGCGCTGGCTGCATGCAACAAGTCTAGCGATTCGGCTGCTCCGAGCGCTGCTAGCGATTCGGCTGCTGCTTCGGCTCCGGCCGCTGCCGCTTCGGCTGCTGCTCCGGCTTCGGGCGCAAGCCAGTAAGCTTGGTGTGATACCACGGGCCATCTCCAGACGAGCGGCCCACATAAAAAACCCGGCTTTCGAGCCGGTTTTTTTATGTCCGCGTTCAACGCGTGCGCCGTGCGATTCAGCGTGCGATTCAGCTATAGCGCGAGCCAGTCGAAGCCTTCGTCCTGCGACGCGACCACCACGTCGATCGCCGATGCCCCCAGCACCACTGCGAGCGCGCCCTGCGCGAGATGCGGAAGGTTGTTTTGCTGACTCAGATGCGCGGCAACCAGATGCCGCAGCTTCGAACGATCGAGCGACGCGAGGATCGCCGCTGCCGCGTCATTATTCAGGTGTCCGTGCGTCCCGCCGATCCGCGCCTCAGCGAAGGCGGATGACGGCTCGCGGCCAGCATCTCGATGTCGTGATTGGATTCGAGCACGAGCGCATCGCAGCCGCTCAGCACGCTCGTGATATGAGGCGTCGCCACGCCGACATCCGTTAGCACGCCGAGCCGGCTCGCGCCATCAGAGAACACCACTATTGCAACGGCTCGCGTGCGTCGTGCGGAACCGTTGTAAGGCAGCACGCTCAGATCGCCGATGGCGACGCACTCGTCGCCCCACATCACATGCAGATCGACATCGGCTTTGTCGGCGCCGGCCGCACGTGCCGTGCCCCAACTCATATACAGAGAAATTGAGAACTTGCGCGCGAGCGTCAGCGCGCTGTCGATGTGATCCGTATGCTCGTGCGTGATGACGATGGCGTCGAGCGCTTCGGCGCTCGCGCCCAGACGCGCGAGACGCCTTTGCGCTTCCTTCGCGGAAAAACCACAGTCGAGCAGCACGCGCGTGGACGTCGTGCCGGACGATGCTTTGACGAGCAGCGCATTGCCTTCGCTTCCGCTGCCGAGACTGGCGAATCTCACGATGCTTCGTCGGCCTGACGTTAGTTCAACTGCGCGTGCAGCAAGGACACGATGCGTTGCGCATCGGACGACGTATCCGGCTGACCGTTCGTGTCGATCACGCCGATCTGCATCAGCGTGTCGGCTTTCGGCTTCACGTTGACGAGGAACTGGCGCGTCGGCTTCGGCGTGTTGCTGTTGAAGAACTTGCTGAAGAGGCCGTCCTTCTTCAGCTCCGCCATGGAGTCCGAATAATGCACGTAGTAGATGCCCTTCTCGCGATCGCGGTTGTCGACCGTGAAGTTGGTGCGATCGAGCGCCAACCCGACGCGCAGCCACGCGCGATCGAACGGCTCGGCGAGATCCAGCGTCGACGTGCCGCCGCTCTGATCGACCGCGACCTTCGCGCCCGCCGGACGCGCCTGCGCGACTAGTTGCTTTGCCTGATCTTCGGTGAGGCCGAACTTCTGCATGATCTTTTGCAGGATCACGGCTTCGAGCACGGGATTTCGCGGACGCGTTTCCCAGCGCGACGACGTCTTGTCCTGCCCCGTCAGCACTTCTTCCATCGCGCTGTGCGTGACGGAGATATCCGTCGAACCGTCCTGCGCGCGATCGACCTGGGTGCGGAACATGTCGCGCGTGCCGGACGAATATGCGAAGTCGAGCAGCTTGCCGACGCTGTTGTGGAACCAGTCGCTCGGAATGTTCGCGCGGTTTTCCGCCCAGTCGGTCGCCATGATGCCGGTCTGCGGCGAGTCCGTCTTGAGTGTGAAGCCGGTGTCCGTCCAGAACTCCTTCAGCTGCGGCCAGACCTGATCCGGCATGCGGCCGTCGACGACGAGCCAGAGGCGGTCGCCGTCGCTTTCGACGTGCATGCCATACGGGTCCTGCGCATTCGGCACGCCGAGCGTCAGGTTGCCCTGCGGCGTCGCGGTGCGCTGCGCGGTGCCGCCGAGCGTGTTGACGGGCAGCGGCACGGCATAGCGCTGGCTGATATCGGCCGTCGACAGATCCGACGGCACGGCCAGATTAGGTGCGGTCTGCGCGGTCTTGTAGTTGACGCGGTCCGGCGCGAGCCAGTCGTTGAGCGTATAGCAGCCGGCGAGCGCGAACAGTGCGCCCGCGGCGAGCGACAACACGCTCAGGCGTTTGGCATGAGTAAGAAGAGCGGAACGTTTCATGAGGTCCTTCTTTGCTGCGGATGACGCATGGCCCCGATGACCAGCGTTACCCGGGATCGCGGCCGACGAGCGGCGGTTGATGAGGGGCGATGCGCTTCGAGTCGATCGCGTGCGGCGGCGTGGCGTGGTATGAGCGCGCGCCGCATCGCGATCGGCAAATGCGGCTCAGGCAAGCAGCCCAGCGTCGCGCAGCGCATCGCGCACGACGTCGTGATAGCGCTCGTCGAGCGGCGTGAGCGGAAGACGGATGCCGCCTTCCATGCGGCCAAGCGCTTGCAGCGCCCACTTGACCGGAATCGGATTGGATTCGCAGAATAATTGCTTGAGCAGTGACAGCAGCTTCAGATGGATGCGGCGCGCGGTGATGGCGTCGCCGGCGATAGCAGCGCGGCACAGCTCGCTCATTTCCTTCGGCGCGACGTTCGCCGTCACCGAGATATTGCCGTGACCGCCGAGCAGCATCAACGCGATGGCCGTAGGATCGTCGCCGCTGAAGATCGCGAAATGCGCGGGCGCGTGCTTGATCAGATACGCCGCGCGATCGATGTTGCCTGTCGCTTCCTTCACGCCAATGATGCCCGGCACCTGCGCGAGACACAGGATGGTATCGTTGCTCATGTCGGCAACGGTACGACCCGGCACGTTGTACAGAATCACGGGGAGATCGACAGCTTCGGCGATCGCCTTGAAGTGGCGATACATGCCCTCTTGCGTCGGCTTGTTGTAATACGGAACCACTTGCAGCGTAGCGTCGGCGCCAACCTTTCTGGCCTGCTTCGACAGTTCGATGGCTTCGGCCGTCGAGTTGCCACCCGCGCCCGCGATGATCGAAATGCGCTTGTTCGCATGCTCGACCGCCGTCTGAATCATCAGGACATGTTCCTCGACCGACAGCGTGGCCGATTCGCCGCTCGTGCCGACCACGACGAGACCGTTCGAACCCTGTTCGATATGCCAGTCGACGAGTTTTCGAAACGCCGGCAGATCGAGACTACCGTCCTCGTGCATCGGAGTGACGATGGCAGGAATGCTGCCGCGGATCTGGATGCCGCCGTGTGTTCCGTTTGTCATGAAACTCTATGAATTTAATCGTGAATTTGGTCGCGAAAAGCGTTTCTCTCGCTATTGTAGCGGATTAGCCGCCCAACGCGTAACGCGGGGGACCCGAAGGAGGGGGGATGTTACCAATCGTGAGCATCGAGTTTGCTGCCTTTGCTTCATGCACCGCACAAATTTGCTGCACGAAAGCAGGACGCGGCGCATCGAGGAAACCATCTTCGAAAGCGATCACACGCAGTCGGCCGCGCACGGCGTCGAGGAGTTCGCCGGGTCGAAGCAGGAATACCGGGTTCGACGGTTTGCCGACCGATTCATTCCCGACGGCGAAGGTTTCGTAGATCAACGCGCCGCCAGGCGCGAGCGCATCGATCAGGCGATCGAAGAGCGGCCGATGCAGATAGTTCGTGACCACGACCGCATCGAACGTTCGGTCGGGCAAGGGCCACGGCGAGCCGTCTTCGAGATCGGCCGCGAGCGTATCGACGCGAGCGCGTCGGCATCGCGGTCGAGTGCGAGCACGCGATAGCCGCGCGACGCGAACCAGCGCGCATGCCGGCCGCTGCCCGAAGCAAGGTCAAGCACGCTGTCGCCGGGCGCGATCAGCGGCGCCCAGCACGTCACCCACGCGCTCTCGATGCCGATCATCAGTTGTAGGACAGGCTCATCGCGTCGCGTACGTCGCGCATAGTTTCCTGCGAGAACTTGCGTGCCTTGTCGCAGCCGTCGGCGACGATTGCGCGCAGCAGCGACGGATCGTCCATGTACTTCTGCGCGCGTTCGAGCATCGGCTGCTGTTCGCGCAGGATGCCTTCGATCACCGGCTGCTTGCAATCCAGGCAGCCGATGCCCGCGCTGCGACAGCCCTTTTGCACCCACTCGTGGGTGGCTTCGTCGGTGTAGACCTCGTGCAGCTTCCACACCGGGCACTTGTCCGGGTCGCCCGGATCGGTGCGGCGCACGCGCGCGGGATCGGTCGGCATCTTGCGCACTTTCTGCTCGATGGTTGCCTTGTTCTCGCGCAGGCCGATGGTGTTGCCATACGACTTCGACATCTTCTGCCCGTCGAGGCCTGGCATGCGCGACGCGGCCGTCAGCAGCACCTGCGGCTCGACCAGAATCAGCTTGCGCGCGCCTTCGAGATAGCCGAAGAGCCGCTCGCGATCGCTCATCGACAGGCTTTGCGACTCCTGCAACATCGCGCGCGCCTGTTCGAGCGCCTCGTCGTCGCCTTCCTGCTGATACGCGACGCGCAACTCGTGATAAAGCTTCGCGCGCTTGCCGCCGAGCTTCTTCGCGGCTTCGAGCGCCTTCTCTTCGAAGTCCGGCTCCTTGCCGTAGAGATAGTTGAAGCGCCGGGCAATTTCACGCGTCATCTCGACGTGCGGCACCTGATCCTCGCCGACCGGCACGAGCGACGCGCGATACAGTAGGATGTCCGCCGCCATCAGCACCGGATAGCCGAGGAAGCCGTAGGTGGAGAGGTCCTTCTCCTTCAGCTTCTCGATCTGTTCCTTGTAGGTCGGCACGCGTTCGAGCCAGCCAAGCGGTGTGCCCATGCCGAGCAGCAGCGACAGTTCGGCGTGCCCCGGCACGCGGCTCTGGATGAAGAGCGTCGCCTGCGCCGGATCGATGCCCGACGCGAGCCAGTCGATCAGCACTTCCCAGACGTTTTTCTCGATGACCTCGGGCGTCTCGTAGTGCGTCGTGAGCGCGTGCCAGTCGACGACCGCGAAGAAACACGGGTATTCGGACTGCAGCCGCACCCAGTTTTTCAGCACGCCGTGATAGTGGCCGAGGTGCAGCGACCCGGTGGGCCGCATGCCGGAGAAGATATGGTCAGGGAACATGATGTTATGGAATGAGTGAAGCGAGGGGATTCAGTACGGCCGACACCGCCGCGTAACCGATGTTCACGAGCGGCGACAGCCAGAAGCGCGTGAGCGCGTTGGTCATGATGAGCGCCATCACGATCCAGAAGCCGTAAGGCTCGATCTTCTGGAACGCCATCGACGCGCGCACGGGCAGCAGCGCCGACAGGATGCGCCCGCCGTCGAGCGGCAGCAGCGGAAAGAGATTGAGCACGCCGAACACAAGGTTCACGCTAACGCCCGCCGCCGCCATGCGCGTGAAAAACGGTTCGTCGACGTGAAAAGCCATCAGCAGCACCGCGCAGATGCCCCACAACAGCGCCTGCACGAAGTTGCTGCCCGGCCCCGCCGCGGCGACCCACAGGCCGCCCCAGCGCGGATTGCGCAGATTGCTGAAGGCGACCGGCACCGGCTTCGCGTAGCCGAACATGAACGCGCCGCTCGTCACGAAATACAGCACGATCGGAATGACGAGCGTGCCGATGGGATCGATGTGGCGCATCGGGTTCATCGAAACGCGGCCGAGCACGTAGGCCGTGTTGTCGCCGAGCAGGCGCGCGGCATAGCCATGCGCGGCCTCGTGTAGCGTGATCGCGAAAATCACCGGGAACGCGTAGACCGCGATGGTTTGTATCAGGGAAGGATCCATAGGGCGTATTGTATCAAGCGCACACGCGGCCACCGCCACGCGCAAACGCCCGTGCGCCGGAGTTCGGCGAGAGCGGCTCAGACAGCTTCGGGCATGTGTCGCGCGCGTTCCGCGTTCCGGAAAGCGCTTCGGTGCCGCCTCACGCGCTCAGACCGAACGGCTCCAGACTGCCGCGTCCCGCGCGCACGAGCACCGGTTCGCCGCTGCTCAGGTCGATCACCGTCGACGGCTCCGCCGGGCACGCGCCGGCGTCGATGACGAGTTCGATCTGCTTTTCCAGCCGCTCGCGGATGTCCTCGGCGTCGTTGAGCGGTTCGGTGTCGGGCGGCAGGATCAGCGTGGAAGCGAGCAGCGGTTCGCCGAGCGCCTCGAGCAAATCAAGCGTGATGGTGTGATCCGGCACGCGCAGCCCGATGGTCTTGCGTGACGGATGCGACAGCCGGCGCGGCACTTCCTTGGTCGCCTGCAGCACGAACACATACGGCCCCGGCGTCACCGATTTGATCAAGCGGTATTGCCGGTTGTCGACCATCGCGAAATTCGACAGTTCGGACAGGTCGCGCACCAGCAGCGACAAATGCTGCTTGTCGTCGATGCCGCGGATCCGCCGCAGGCGCTCGACCGCATCCTTGTCGTCGAGATGGCACGCAAGTGCGTAGCTCGAATCCGTCGGCAGCGCGACAAGACCACCATCCTTGATGATCTGCACGGCCTGATTGATGAGCCGCGGCTGCGGATTGTCCGGACGAATGCGAAAAAATTGAGACATGACGACGCCCTGGGTTCGTTCGTGCGCGGACGCAGCGTCCTCGCGGCGGTGGAACGCGCGTAGCATCGTTGCAAGGAACATGCACGGGACGCCGGGCCGGATGCGCCGTTTCGGCGTCGAACGAAGCGATAAAGTCCGCGCCGGAGCCGCCTATTGCGAATCCGGCGTCAGAGCCAGCGTTGCCAGACCGGCGTGAGATCGTCCGGCAACGGCGGCAGCTTGCCGAGATCGACGCGCCCTTCCCCCGCGCCGTGGAAATCCGACCCGCGCGACGCTTCGAAACCATAGCGGCGCGCGACGTCGGCGTATTCGCGATACTGATCCGGCGTGTGGCTGCCGGTGACGACTTCGATCGCCTTGCCGCCCATCTGGATAAACTCGTCGAAGAGCGCGGCGAACTGCACGGGCGTGAAATCGTAGCGGCCCGGATGCGCGATGATCGGCTCGCCGCCCGCCTCGCGGATCCATTTCATGCAGTCGGCAAGCTTCGCCCAGCGATGCCCGACGAAGCCCGATTTGCCGTCGCCGAGATAGCGCGCGAAGACGTCCGAGGCCGATCGCGCGTAGCCCGCCTCGACCAGATAGCGCGCGAAGTGCGTGCGCGAAATCATGTCGGGATCGTCGGTGTAGCGCAGCGCGCCTTCGAACGCATTCGGAATGCCGACGGCCGCCAGCGCCTCGCCAATCGCGACGCCGCGCGCCGCACGGCCGTTGCGCGTCGATTCGAGGCCGCGTTGAAGCTGCGCGTTGTCCGGATCGACGTTCATGCCGACGATATGCACCGTCTTGCCCGCCCACGTCACCGAAATCTCGACGCCCGGCCGATAGGCCATGCCGAGCGAGGCAGCCGCCTCGCGCGCTTCGCGCTGGCCGCCCAGTTGATCGTGATCCGTCAGCGACCACAGCGTGACGCCGTTCGCCTGCGCGCGCGCGGCGACTTCGGCGGGCGAAAATTGCCCGTCCGACACGGTGGAATGGCAGTGCAGATCGGCATTCATCGTCAAGGTGTATCAATTCTAACATTCTACTTTAACGGCGTGACGCGCTGTTTATGCTGCCTCGCGCACCTGACGCGGCGCTTTCTACGCGCAGAACGTCTCGATCAGTGCGGCAACGCGCTCAGGCTGGTCATAATGGACCATATGCCCGGCATCCGCGATGAATATCCGCGATGAATTCCTCGCGCCAGTCCGGCACCGCCTCGAAACGCGCCTTGAATCCCGCGATGGGCACCTCGCCCGCGAGCCATTCCAGCCCGCGCGCGCCTCCAGCGTGCGCGACACGAGCGCCATGCGCGCAAGCACGTCGTCGCGGGTGCGCTGCGCCATGTCCCACAGGCCATCGTGCGCCCGGGAAGTCGCCGTAGACGTGGCCGAAGTCCTTCAGACGCGCGCTCAGCAGCGAAAAGTGATGCGCCTCTTCCGCCGCGATTTTCAACCAGTCGAGATAAAACTCGGCGGGCATCGACGGAAAACGCCAGATGGCGTCGAGCGCAAGATTGATCGCGTTGAATTCGATATGCGCGAGCGCGTGGAGCAGCACGGCGCGGCCCGCATCGGACTGCATGCTGCGGCGCTTAAGCGACGACGGCGCGACCAGTTCGGACTTCGCGAGCCGGCCGGGCAGATCGGCCGGCTCGACGAGCAGCGCCACCGGATCGATGCGCGCCGTCGTAGAGGATGCGCACGCGCGACGCCTTGTCGGCCGGATCGTGCAACCGCCGCAGCAGCGCGAGCGCGGCGTGACGCGCGCAGACGCCCTGCACGGCGGCATCGGAGGATGGGGAAGCGTTCTGCATCGGACTGTCTCGAAACGATGACGCGGCCGCCGGCGGGGGCGTTTCGCCGCAAACGGCTAAAATGGTAATCCCTGCGCGCGCGGAAAGGAAATGATCCGACCTGACGCGGGTCCGACTCGACGCGCGCCTGTGCGCCGGGTTCGCACAGCCGGACAGGCGCGCATTGTAGCGCCGGCCCGCACGAACGCCGCATCGCAGCTCCACCCCTTCATCCGAAAACCACGCCAGGAAACACAGTGGCCATCTACAAGCTCGGCGACGACGCCCCGACCATCGACGAAAACGTTTTTCTCGCGGATACCGCGACCATCATCGGCCGCATGACACTCAACGTGCAGACGCTCGAAAAGGCCTGCTTCGATGCGTTCTTCATGGCCGATCATCTGGCCGTGCTCAACATGCTTGTCGAGGCGCTCAAGCGCAGCCACACGGCGACCTCGTTCGAACCGTTCACGCTGCTCTCGGCGCTGACATCGGTGACGGAGCGCATCGGACTGGTGGCGACGGCCTCGACGACCTTCGACGAGCCGTATCACATCGCGCGCGAATTCTACGATGTCGTCACGGGTCTGTGGGATAGCTGAGCCGACGATGCCTTCGTGCGCGATGTCGAAAGCGGTCTGTTCTTCGATCCCGATGGAAAACGCGAGCGTGTGGTTCGGTGCGACGCTGCGCGGCGACAACGAGCCGATCGTCGTCGGCGAAGGCAGCAACGTGCAGGAAAACGCCGTGCTGCATGCGGACCCTGGCTTTCCGCTGACCGTCGAGGCGAACGTCACGATAGGCCATCAGGCGATACTGCACGGCTGCACGGTCAAGGAAGGCGCGCTGATCGGAATTCAGGCCGTGGTCTTGAATGACGCGGTCATCGGCCGCAACTGTCTGGTTGGCGCGGGCGCGATCGTCACCGAAGGCAAGGTCTTCCCCGACAACATGCTGATCCTCGGCGCGCCCGCGAAAGCGGTCCGGGAAATCGGCGAGGCGGACATCGCCCGCATGCGCGCGGCCACGGCGAGTTACGCCGACCGGCGCGAATATTACAAAGCGCAGCTCGTGCGCGAGCCGGCTTCATCACCCAAGGAAGAGTTGTGAACGACCAGTTGCAGAAATTCATGTTCAACGCGGCGCCGGTGCGCGGCGAAATCGTCTCATTGCGCGAGACCTGGCAGGAAGTGCAGACGCGCCGTCTGTATCCCGCCGCCGTGCGCACCGTGCTCGGCGAAATGATGGCCGCATGCGCACTCCTGTCGGCCAATCTCAAGTTCGACGGCACGCTCATCATGCAGATCTACAGCGACGGCCCGGTGAAGATGCTGGTCGTGCAATGCAACTCGAACCTGGCCTTGCGCGCGACGGCGAAGCTCGCTGACGACGTCGAAGCCGATCTGGGCCAGGAGATGCCGCTCGCCGAGCTGCTCAACCGCAACGGCCAGGGGCGCTGCGTCATTACGCTTGATCCGTCGGACAAGAAGCCGGAACAGCAGCCGTATCAGGGCATCGTGCCGCTGTCGGGCGAGCACGGCCCGCTGTCGTCGATGGCCGAAGTCCTGGAACACTACATGCATCACTCCGAGCAGCTGGACACGCGCATGTGGCTCGCCGCGAACGACGATCGCGCCGTCGGCATACTGTTGCAGAAGCTGCCGGGCGACGGCGGCATCGTGCCGCATCCGGGCGAACACGACGCAGATACGTGGCAGCGCGTGTGTCAAGCGCGTGTGTCATCTTGGCAGCACGCTTTCGAATGACGAATTGCTGAAGGAAGAACCGGAGACGGTGTTCAAGCGGCTCTTCTGGCAGGAGAACGTTCAGCACTTCGAGCCGGCGCCCGCGCGCTTCCAGTGCACCTGCTCGCGCGAGAAGGTCAGCGGCATGCTGAAGATGCTCGGGCGCGAGGAAGTCGACAGCGTAATCGCGGAGCGCGGCCATGTCGAAGTGCACTGCGAGTTCTGCAATCAGCGTTACGAATTCGATCCGGTCGACGTCGAGCAACTTTTCGTTTCGAAAGGCATCTCACAAGGTGTGAGCCCGGCGCCGGATTAGCGCCACTGAACGATGCATCGTCGGGCGTCGCGAGGATCGGAAACCATCGGGAAACCCATTGAGCCTGTCCGGCGCGCCGGAGGTCGTTGAACATGAATACGCTATACCGCTGCCATCACCCTGAAACTGTCGTCGTGCCTGATCGGCGCAGCCATCCTCGCCGGATGCGCGATGGATCTGCCCGGCCCGTCGCCGATCTACAGCCGCTTGCCGGCCACGCCGATCGCCCCGCAACAGCAACTCACGCCCGAACAGCAGATGGCGCGCTACAACGCCATCGACAAGCAAGCGCTCGCGGAATCGCAGAAGGCGGCGCAGATGGGCAACGACGCGAAGATGATGTCGAACTACTACACGCCGCCGGTCAGTGTCTACGGCGGTTACTCAAGCGGCGGCTGGGGCGGTCCTTACTATGAATCGGGCGTGGGCTTCGGCACGATGTATAGCTGGTAAGCCAGTCGACCCGGCAAAGAAAAATGGCGCAGTCCGCGAAGACTGCCCCATTTTTGTTTCCAGCGTCGTTCGGCGGTTTTGCCCGACGACGACTTGTGCTCGTCATTGCCCGACGGCCTGCTTCTTCTTCGCCTCGGCCGCTTTTCCTTTTGCGCTTTCTTGTCGAGATCGCGCAGTTCCTGCTTCGAGCGCGATACCGGATTCGGCACCACGCGCAACGGCGCCGCCGAGACTTGTCCGCGCGTCGAGCCGTTCATGCCCGGCACGTTCGCGGAATTGACCGGCGCGGTGGAATTGGGCTCGACGAACTGCACGAAAACCTCGCTGTCCTTCACCATGCCCATCTCGTAGCGTGCGCGCTCTTCGACGGCGCTGGTGCCGTTCTGCAGGTCCTGCACTTCGCTTTGCACGCGTTCGTTGCGCAGCTTGAGAGTCGTGTTCTTGTCGGTTTGTTGCGCGAGTTGCTGCTGCAAATCATGCACGCGCAGCCAGCCGCCGTGTCCCCACCAGAGCGGGTATTGAATCAGCGCCAGCAACAAAATCAGAACGACAGTGACGAGCCGCATTCGAGTAGCCGAAATAAGCGCCGCCCGGCGGCCCGGATCGAATGAATCGATGCGAGGCCTTGGGCGGCGGGCTGAAAATAGACTTCGACGAGTCCATTATCGACTAAAGCGGCGAAAGCTTTAGCGCAGGTTGTAGAACGCCGACTTGCCCGGATAGCTGGCGATATCGCCAAGGTCTTCCTCGATGCGCAGCAACTGGTTGTACTTCGAGATGCGGTCGCTGCGCGACAGCGAACCGGTCTTGATCTGACCGGCGTTCAGGCCGACCGCGATGTCCGCGATGGTCGAGTCTTCCGTTTCGCCCGAGCGATGCGAGATGACCGCCGTATACGACGCGCGCTTGGCCATTTCGATGGCCGCGAAGGTTTCCGTCAGCGTGCCGATCTGGTTGATCTTGATGAGGATCGAGTTGGCGATGCCCTTCTCGATACCTTCCTTCAGGATGCGCGTGTTTGTGACGAAGAGATCGTCGCCCACGAGCTGGATCTTCTTGCCGAGCTTGTCGGTCAGCGTCTTCCAGCCGTCCCAGTCAGACTCGTGCATGCCGTCCTCGATCGACACGATCGGGAACTTGTCGGCGAGCGTCGCGAGGTAATCCGTGAATTCGCCCGACGACAGTTGCAGGCCTTCGCCTGCGAGCTGGTACTGGTACTTGCCGTCGTGATAGAACTCGCTCGCCGCGCAGTCGAGCGCGAGCAGCACGTCTTCGCCCGCGCGATAGCCCGCTTTCTCGATGGCTTGCAGGATGGTCGACAGGCATTCGTCGTTGCTGCCGAAGTTCGGCGCGAAGCCGCCTTCGTCGCCTACCGCCGTGCTCATGCCGAACTCGGCAAGAATCTTCTTGAGCGAGTGGAACACTTCCGCGCCGCAACGCAGCGCTTCGCGGAAGGTCGGCTGGCTCACCGGCACGATCATGAATTCCTGGATGTCCAGGCTGTTGTTCGCATGCGCGCCGCCGTTGACGATGTTCATCATCGGCACCGGAAGCTGCATGGCGCCCGAGCCGCCGAAGTAGCGATAGAGCGGCAGGCCGGCTTCTTCGGCCGCGGCCTTGGCGACCGCCATCGACACCGCGAGCATCGCGTTGGCGCCGAGGCGCGACTTATCGTCGGTGCCGTCGAGTTCGAGCAGGGTCTTGTCGAGGAAGGCTTGTTCCGAGGCATCGAGGCCCATGATGGTTTCGGAAATCTCGGTGTTGATGTGTTCGACCGCCTTCAGCACGCCCTTGCCGCCATAGCGGCCTGCTTCGCCGTCGCGCAATTCGATGGCCTCGCGCGATCCGGTGGATGCGCCCGACGGAACCGCCGCGCGGCCCATCGTGCCCGATTCGAGCAACACGTCGCATTCGACGGTCGGATTGCCTCGCGAATCGAGAATCTCGCGGCCGATGATATCTACGATAGCACTCATGGTTTCCTCAAGAAATGACGATGAATTCTGTAAGTCACAACGACGCGCGCCGTGTCGACTCGTCGAGCCGCGCGCCGCTGGCTTCGCTCAGACCGGGCGACCGCGGCCGGGTTCATCTCCGGCGCGATCACGCGATCCGTTGCGGCACGATGCGCACGAGACGCAGCGCCGCGAACATTCCAGCTTGAACCGTATCGCTTTCGTGGGAAGCGGGCAGTCGCGCATCGGCGTCGCATCGCGCCGCGCGCACCCGCATGTGTTGCACGCTCCTCCGTCCTTCTCTGCTGATCACTGCGTGTGATCTACTCTGCGACGCGCAAGCACCGCTCGAACGACGCCTGCGCGCCCTGCTTCTCGTCGGTGCGCTGCCGCGTATATTCAGTTGAAGTCGTTCTCGAGGAACGGGCCGCTCTTCACCGCACGATCGAGCGTGACGAGCGTCGACAACAACGCTTCCATGCGATGCAGCGGCACCGCGTTCGGTCCGTCCGACTTCGCGCACGCGGGATCCGGATGCGTTTCCATAAACAAGCCCGCGATGCCGGTCGCGACCGCCGCACGCGCCAGCACCGGCACGAACTCGCGCTGACCGCCCGAACTCGTGCTCTGCCCGCCCGGCAACTGTACCGAATGCGTCGCATCGAACACGACCGGCGCGCCGGTTTCGCGCATGATCGCGAGCGAGCGCATGTCCGACACGAGGTTGTTATACCCGAACGACACGCCGCGCTCGCACGCCATGAAGCGGTCTTCCGACAGGCCCCCTTCGCGTACGGCGTCGCGCGCCTTGTCGATCACGTTCTTCATGTCGTGCGGCGCGAGGAACTGGCCCTTCTTGATGTTCACAGGCTTGCCCGAACGCGCGCATGCATGGATGAAGTCCGTCTGGCGGCACAGGAACGCGGGCGTCTGTAGCACGTCCACGACCGATGCAACCGCTTCGATTTCTTCTTCTGCATGCACGTCGGTGAGGACGGGCACACCGAGCTGCTTCTTCACTTCGCCGAGGATGCGCAGCCCTTCGTCCATGCCGGGGCCACGATACGACTTGCCCGAACTGCGGTTCGCCTTGTCGAACGACGACTTGTAGATGAACGGGATGCCCAGCTTCTGCGTGATCTCCTTCAGGCGGCCCGCGACGTCGATCGTCATTTGCCCCGATTCGACGACGCACGTACCCGCGATCAGGAAGAAGGGCTTGTCGAGTCCCGCTTCGAAGTGACACAGCTTCATGCCTGCGCTCCCGCCGTTGCCTTGACCGCTGCCGCCTTCGCGCCGTCGGCCGACAGCGCGTGCGAGCGCGCCGCTTCGACGAATGCCTTGAAGAGCGAATGTCCGTCGCGCGGCGTCGACGTGAATTCGGGGTGGAACTGCACGCCCACGAACCACGGATGCAGCGACTGCGGCAGCTCCATCATTTCGGGCAGATCCTCGCTTGGCGTGCGCGCGCTAATGATAAGCCCGCCCGCTTCGAGCTGGGGCACGAAGCGGTTATTCACTTCATAACGGTGACGATGACGCTCGTTCACATCCGCGCCGTAAATCTTCTCGGCCATGGTGCCCGGCTTGATCGGACACTTTTGCGAACCAAGACGCATGGTGCCGCCGAGATCCGATTCTTCCGTGCGCTTTTCGATGCAGCCCGCGCGGTCGTACCACTCGGTGATGAGCGCGACGACCGGATTCTGCGTGTCCTGATCGAACTCGGTGGAATTGGCGTCGGCGAGTCCGGCGACGTCGCGTGCGAATTCGATGACGGCCAGTTGCATGCCGAGGCAAATGCCGAGATACGGCGTCTTCGATTCGCGCGCATAGCGAATCGCCTTGATCTTGCCTTCCGTGCCGCGACGGCCGAAACCGCCCGGCACCAGCACCGCGTCGAGATGCTTCAGCACCTCGGTGCCTTCGACCTCGATCTGCTCGGAATCGATGTACTCGATGTTGACCTTGGTCAACGTGTGAATGGCCGCGTGACGCAGCGCTTCGATCAGCGACTTGTACGATTCCGTCAGATCGACATACTTGCCGACCATGCCGATCGTCACTTCGTTCTTCGGATTCTCGAGCTTCACGACGAGATCCGACCACATCTTCAGATCGGCCGGCGGCGGCGCGAGCTTCAGCTCCTCGCAGATGATGTCGTCGAGATGCTGGTCGTTGAGCATCTGCGGAATCTTGTAGATGCTGTCCGCGTCCCACACCGAGATGACCGCGTCTTCGCGCACGTTCGAGAAGAGCGAGATCTTCTGACGCTCGTCGTCGGGAATCGGACGGTCGGCGCGGCACAGCAGCACGTTCGGATAGATACCGATTTCGCGCAGCTTCTGCACGCTGTGCTGCGTAGGCTTGGTCTTGAGTTCGCCCGCGGTGGCGATGAACGGCACAAGCGTCAGGTGCACGAAGCACGCGCTGTTGCGGCCCATGCGCAGGCTCATCTGACGCGCGGCTTCGAGGAACGGCAGCGATTCGATGTCGCCCACCGTGCCGCCGATTTCGACGATCGCGACATCCGGTTCGCTGCACGTCGCGGCAGCCGCGCCGCGTTCGACGAACGCCTGGATTTCATTGGTGATGTGCGGAATGACCTGCACGGTCTTGCCGAGATACTCCCCGCGGCGCTCCTTGCGGATGACCGATTCGTAGATCTGGCCCGTGGTGAAGTTGTTGGCCTTGCGCATCTTCGTGCTGATGAAGCGCTCGTAATGGCCGAGGTCGAGGTCCGTCTCCGCTCCGTCTTCCGTCACGAACACTTCCCCGTGCTGGAACGGGCTCATCGTGCCGGGATCGACGTTGATGTAGGGATCGAGCTTGAGGAGAGTGACTTTGAGACCGCGCGATTCGAGGATCGCGGCGAGGGAGGCGGCGGCAATACCCTTGCCAAGGGACGAAACTACGCCGCCGGTGACGAATACATATTTGGTCATCGCTAGATGCTCGCGAGAAAAACGGATTATACCGTAAAGGTAGACTCCCACGAAGCGCGCCGGATGCGTGAATCGGTCGCGAACGCGGCTGAAACATGGATCCGATCGTGACTGGTTTGTGACCCGAACGCGCCCTCACGCCAGCGCGCGAATCATGCGCGAAATGGTGCGCGCCGTGTCGATCGGGCGCTCCATCGGGAACAGATGACTGCCGTCGACCCATTCGAGCCGCTCGCCGACGATGCGCCGCGTCATGTCGAGCCCGACGTGCTTCACCTCGCGCGAATGCGTCCCCGCGACGAACCCCCACCGGCACCGGCGCGCCGTGCGCGAGCCGCGCGGCGAGCGTACGGTAGATGCGGTATTCGACCTCGCGCTCGAACGCGAGCGAGCGCCGATCGCATGCGCTCCGGTGTGCGCGGCCGACGGCGGAATCGCGAAGTCGATGTAATCGGACAACATGCGCTCGTCCCAGCGCGCGAACGCCGGCTTTGAACGGAAATGCCGCCAGGCGTCCTCGCGGCTCGCCCAGTGCGTGCGAGCGATGTTTCGTCGCGGCCGCGGGCGACAGGCGCTCGTCGAGCCCGGTCCATTGCGACATGCGCAACAACCCGGTCTTCCATCCCGCGATGACGGGCGAATCGAGCATCACGACGCCCTTCACCCAATGCGGCTTCTTCAGCGCCGCGAGCATCGACAGGTAGCCGCCAAGCGAATGGCCGACCAACCAGATCTTTGGATGATCCGCGCCCGCTTCCTCGCGGTGACGCCCGATGTCGTCCAGCAATTGATCAGCCAGATGCGGCCAGTCGCGCGTGACCGGATAACGCGAATCGTGGCCGTAGCGTTCGATGCTGCGAATCTCGAAGTCGTCCGCGAGTTCGGCGAAGATCGTCCGGTACGTCGAGGCGGGAAAGTCGTTCGCGTGCGAGAAGTGGACGCGAACGCGCGCGAACACGACCTGCGCGCCGAATGTCGATCTGCACCGCGCCGTGCTCGTCGCTGCGCGAAAGCACGATGTCGCGCAATGCATAGCGCGCATGGACCGTCGGATTCGGATGGCGGAAACGGTTGGGATAGCCTACTTGAAACACCGCCGCGCGGGGCTGCACGAAATCGAGGAAGGGCTCGGTCGACGAAGTGCGGCTGCCGTGATGCGGCGCGATCAGCACGTCGGCGTCGAGCGCCGCGCCTTCCCGCTCGATCAGCATGCGTTCAACGTCCGCTTCAATATCGGCGGCGAATAGCGTCGAGCGCAACGCCGCGCTCGCGATCCGCAATACGCACGACTATGCGTTCGGCTTGCCCGCGAGCGGCGCGGGCGGCGGCCAGAGCACGCGAAATTCGACGCCGTCCCAGTTCCAGCGCTGTCCGGCGACGCAGCGCAGCGTCTGTGCGCCGCCCGCGTGGTCGGAATCGGAATGGCTGACCATCAGCGCATCGAGCGTGCGCACGCCCGCCGCGAGCAGATACGGCGCGACGATGCGCTCGCCCGCATGCGTCGATTCCGGGCCGGGACCGGCATCGAACAGCAGCGCATGATGCGCGGTTTGCACAACGAGCGCCGAGCCCTGCCCAACGTCGAGCGCGATCACGCGGAACGTGCCCGCGTCGGGCGCCCTGGGCAGCGATGCCGCGAGCGGCAGCCACAGCAGCGGCGCGGCGAAGCGCAACGGCCATCCGCGCGGCAAGAGCGCCCAGACCACGCCGATGCACGCCGCCACGAGTGCGAACGCGTCGGGCTGCGGCAAATGCCACAGCGGTGAAGCGAAGTGCGGCGCGAGCGCGAGCGTCACCGCGTACTGGATGCGCGCGCCCGACACGCACCGCCGCCATGCGCGGCGCCATCGCACGACCGTGCGATGCGGAAACGCGCGCTCGATGCGTGCGATCGCCGCGGCGAATTCCGCGTCGTCGCGTGCGTGCGCTGTGGGCCATTCGCCGCGATCGTTCCAGTCGAATGCGTCGACGGGGGCATCGTCGTGCCGCGCTGTCGAAGCCGCCCTGCCGCGCGCTTCGATCGCGAACAGGATCGCCACGACCGCGCCGAACGACAGCCAGAATCCGGGCGAAATCACCGCCCACGGATCCGCGATTAGCACGAACGCGAGCACCCAGCACCACACCAGCGATGCAGCCGGACGGCGCCCGCACACATAGGCGAGCGCGACGACCGCAAGCATCCAGAACGCGCGCTGCGCGGGGACGTTGAAACCAGCGAGCGCGGCGTAGCACGCGGCGCAGACCGCCGCGCCCAGCGCCGATATCTTCGGCGCGGCGATCGCGAGCGGCGCGCGCGTACCGCGCCAGGCCAGCCGTCGCCACACATGGCCGCACAGCAGCGCCGCCAGTCCCGCGACGAAGCCGATGTGCAGCCCGGAAATCGCGACAAGATGACTCGTGCCGGTCGCGCGCAAAACGGCCGCGAGCGCGACCACGATGCCGCGAGCACGCGCGAACGAATACGATCGATCGTCAGCCACGGACCGGATGCATCGTGTGCGAGCCGCTCGGGCGCACGCGCACGCGTGACGGTGCCGGTCGCGCAAACGCCGCGTTCGAGCATCGGCGCTTCCATGTCGCGCAGGTTGAAATTGGCTTCGGCGTGCGGGCGCTTCAGGCGCGCAGAGAAGGTCCAGCGCTGGCCCGCTTCGAGCACGGGAAACACGGGCGCCTCATGCGCCGAATACCAGGACAGCCGCACCGCGCACGGGAAATCGCGCAGGCCCGCGCCGTTCGATTCGACGTCGAAGAGAAAGCGCGTACCGTCCTCGCGCGCTTCGGGCAGGCCGCGCACGAAGCACAAGCCCGCGCCACATCCGGCGACGAGCGCGGCGAGCCACCATCCGGCAAAACCGCCTGCTGCTGCAGCCACCACACGCCCGCCGCGAATCCCAACAAGACCGCCCGCACACACCCTCGCTCGCCTATCGCCGCACGAACGCATCCGCGCGAGACGAAGCGACACGCTCATCTCGTGCGAAAGCGAAACCGAAAACAGGAAACGATTATGAAGTCGCGCGCGCGAGTCGCGGCAGCGCGGCATGCGCGTTGGCCGTTGTGCCGATGGCGAGCGCGTCCTCGCCGATGCCGCGCAAGTCGGCCAGCACCTTCGCGATGGCCGGCACCTGATCGGGCGAGTTGCGCCCCTTGTAGCGCCACGCGGGCGCGATGTCCGGCGCATCGGTTTCGAGCACGATCGCCTCGAGCGGCAACTCGGCCGCGAGCCGGCGGATCTGCCGCGCGCGCTCGAAGGTCAGATTGCCGCCGAAGCCCAGATGCATGCCCTGCGCGATGAACGCCTCGGCCTGCTGAAAACTGCCGTTGAACGCGTGCGCGATGCCGCCGTGGATGCCATGCACGCGCAGACCCTTGAGCACCTTGTCCTGCGATTTGCGCACATGGCAAATCACCGGCAGGTCGTAGCGGCGCGCGATTTTTAGCTGTTCGTCATAGAAAAACCGCTGGCGCGCGTTGTCGAGCCTCGGCACGAAATAATCGAGCCCGATTTCGCCGATGCCCACGAACAGCGGATCGTCGAGGCTTGCCTCGACTTCCTCGCGCAGCCCGCGCAAGTCATCTTCGTGTGCGGCCGACGTGAAGAGCGGGTGGATGCCGAACGCATACGCGCCGCCGTCGATGCGATGCGCGAGCGCGCGCACCGTCGCGATATTGGCGCGATCCACGCCCGGAATGACGATGCGCCCGACGCCCGCGCGCGACGCATCGGCGGCGACGGCGGCGCGGTCGGCGTCGAATTCGCCGGCGTCGAGATGACAGTGCGTATCGATCCACATGACGCCTTCCCTCCGTGCGCCGGCGCGTCAGACCGGCACCGGCGGCTCTTCGTGCAGCACGCCGTCGCGCAGACGCATGATGCGGTCGCAGCGCGCGGCGAGATCCTGATCGTGCGTGACGATCACGAAGCTCGTGCTGAGCGTCGCCGACAATTCCAGCATCAGGTTGAACACGTTGTCCGCAGTGCTGCCGTCGAGGTTGCCGGTCGGTTCGTCGGCGAGCACGCAGGCGGGATGCGTGACGAGCGAGCGCGCGATCGCGACGCGCTGCCGCTCGCCGCCCGACAGCTCGCCCGGCCGATGCTTCGCGCGATGGCCGATGCCGACGCGCTCCAGCATCGCCTGCGCTTCCTTGCGCGCGTCGTCTTCCGGCATGCGGCGGATGCGCAGCGGCATCGCCACGTTNGCGCGCGGTTGCGCAGTTCGTTGCGCTCCTTTTCCTTCAGTTCCGTGANGCACATGCAGCAGCGTGCTTTTGCCCGAGCCCGACGCGCCGACGATGGCGAGCTTCTCGCCGCGCCGCACTTCGAGCTGCGCGTTGTTCAGCACCTGCACGTTGAAGCCGCCTTGCACGAAGGTCTTCGAGATCGACGACGTGTGCAGCACGATGTCCTGATTCATATCACTCATAACGCAGCGCCTCCGCCGGACGCACCTTCGCGCCGCGCCAGCTCGGATAGAGCGTGGCGAGCGACGACATCAGAAACGCGATGACGCCGATGCGGATCACATCGGAGGGCACGAGTTCGGACGGCAGTTCGCTGATGAAATAGACGGACGGCGGCAGGAATTGCACGCCGAGGAGATGCTCGATCATCGGTACGAGCCAAGGAATGCCCCACGCGATCACGCAGCCGAGCGTCACCCCGATGGCCGTGCCGATGAAACCGATCGTCACGCCCTGCACCACGAAAATCTTCATGATCGAACCGGGCTGCGCGCCGAGCGTGCGCAGGATGGCGATGTCGGCCTGCTTGTCGGTGACGGTCATCACGAGCGACGAGACCAGATTAAAGGCCGCCACCGCGATAATCAGCATGAGGATGATGAACATCATGCGCTTTTCGATCTGCACGGCGGAGAACCAGGTCTTGTTCTGCTGCGTCCAGTCGCGGATGTAGAGATCGCCCGACAGCGTGCGCGCGAGCTGATGCGCGACTTCGGGCGCGCGCTGCATGTCCTTCAGGCGCAGGCGCACGCCGGTCGGCGCGGGCAGCCTGAAGAGCGCCTGCGCGTCCTGGATGGAGATCAGCGCGAGCGTCGAATCGTATTCGTAGTGCCCGGATTCGAAGATGCCAACGACCGTGAACTGCTTGAGGCGCGGCATCATCCCGGCGGGCGTGATGCTGCCTTCAGGCGCGACGAGCGTGATCTTGTCGCCGGTCATGACGCCGAGATTGGTCGCGAGATCGCGGCCGAGCTCGATGCCGAATTCGCCCGGCTTGAGGTTCATGAGCGACCCGGCGCGCATCTCCTTGCCGATGTCCGACACTTGCGGTTCCAGCGACGGCTCGACGCCGCGCAGCGCGACGCCGCTCACCGCGCCCTGACGCGTGAGCAGCGCCTGCGCTTCGACATAGGGCGCAGCGCCCGTCACTTCGGGATTGCGACACGCTTCCTGCGCGGTCAGTTGCCAGTTGGGCATCGAGCCGGTCGGCGAGAAGATTTCGACGTGCGCGAGCACCGACAGCATGCGGTCGCGCACTTCCTTCTGGAAACCGTTCATCACCGACAACACGACGATCAACGCCGCGACGCCGAGCGCGATGCCCGACATCGACACGAGCGCGATGAAAGAGATGAAGCCATTGCCGGTCGTGCGTTTGCTGGCGCGCGTATAGCGCCAGCCGATCTGCCATTCATACGGGAGTTTCAAGCGAGTTCCTGTTTCCTGAAGTTGCGAGGCCGCGCGGCTCGCGACGCTACCGACGCCAGCGACGGCCTGTCGATGCCTGCGCGCAAACGCGCTACGCGGATGCGGCGCGCATTCCCGAACGGACGTCCGAACGCAAAATTTGCGAAAGTTTGCCATATGAAAGTTTGCCATATATGAGACGCGCCACATCGGATGAGATGCGTCCGCGCGCGCGGCCGGGCTCCGATGCCGTCCGCGTCGATGCCCTACAATGCCGGCATCATGCCCGCACCCGAACTCCATCTCCTGCTTCCGTTCGCCTTGCCCTCGGCCGCCGATGCCGCCACCGCACTGCACGGACTGGAGAGCGCGGCGCTCGCGCGCCTGCTCGCGCGGGCGACGCTGGAAGAACGCATCGTCGGCGAGAACTTTCAGCGGACCTTGCCGCACGAACGCTGGATTGCGCGACGTTTCGGCGCGGTATCGCCCGCCGATGCGCGCTACGCCGACGACGCGCCGCTCGCGCCCTTCATGCTGCTCGCCGACGGCGGCACGCCCGGCGACGCGCGCTGGGCATGCATCGAGCCGGTTCATGTACGCATCGCGCACGACCATCTCGTGCTGATCGATCCGTCGACGCTCGGCGTGCGTACCGAGGAAGCGCGCGCGCTGCTCGAGGCCGCGCGGCCGGTGATCGAGGATCTCGGCGTGACGCTGCAGGCGCCGACGCCCCTGCGCTGGTACGTATCCGGCGATGCGCTCGGCGCGCTCGCGGGCGCATCGCCGCTGCGCGCGACCGGACGCAACATCGAGATCTGGCTGCCGCACGAGGCACGCACCGGCGAACGCTCGCGTGCGTGGATGAAACTGCAGAACGAAGTGCAGATGGCGTGGTTCGAGCATCCGCTGAATCTGGAACGCGAATCGCGCGGCCTGCCTGCGATCAATTCGATCTGGCTGCACGGACAGGGCGCGATGCGAGCCGTCACGCGTCCGTTCGCGCAGGTCGCCTCCGATGCCGCCGCGACGCGCGGACTCGCGCTCGCCGCGGGCATTGCGCCGCCCTCGCCGCCGCCCTACTTCGCCGAATTCGCGCGTGGCATGGCAGGCATGAATAGCCTGATCGAACTCGATCCGTTTTCCGCGCCGTTCATCGAGCAGGACTGGGCGCGCGGGAACGCCGCGCTCGAGGCGCTCGAAGCCGACTGGTTCGCGCCCGCGCTGCAGGCGCTTCGCGAAGGCACGCTGGGCCGGCTCGGCCTGACGCTGTGCGGCGATACCGGATCGGTGACGCTCACGGTGACGCGAGGCGACCTGCGCAAGTTCTGGCGCCGCCGGCCGCTCGCGGCCTTGTTGATCGAATAACCTTGCCGAGATCATGACGCGAATCGTCACTCGCACGACGTCTCCCGCCGATGCCGAAGCGCTGATGCGCCACGGCCTTCATCCCGTCATCGCACGCCTGTACGCGGCGCGCGGCATCACCTCGCCGGACGAAGTTGAAACCGAGTTCAAACGCCTGCACGCGCCGGTCGGCCTGAAGGGTTGCGAGGACGCCGCCGTCGTGCTCGCCGATGCGCTCGAAGCGAACCGGCGCATGCTCGTCGTCGCCGATTACGACTGCGACGGCGCGACCGCCTGCGCGGTGGCTGTGCGCGGCCTGCGCATGTTTGGCGCGAGGATCGATTATCTGGTGCCGAACCGCTTCGAGTACGGCTACGGCCTGACGCCGGAGATCGTCGATCTCGCCGCGCGCTCGAAGGCGGGCGCGCCCGATCTGCTGATTACGGTCGACAACGGCATCGCGAGCATCGACGGCGTGGCGGCGGCGGATGCGCTCGGCATCGGCGTGCTCGTGACCGATCATCACCTGCCCGGCGACGAATTGCCGGCGGCGCGGGCGATCGTCAATCCGAATCAGCCGGGCTGCGCGTTCCCGAGCAAGTGCATCGCGGGCGTGGGCGTGATGTTCTACGTGCTGCTCGCGTTGCGCGCCGAACTGCGCCGCCGCGGCGTGTACGGCGAGGGCAAGCCCGAGCCGCGTCTGGACGGCCTGCTCGATCTGGTTGCGCTCGGCACGGTCGCGGACGTCGTCAGGCTCGATTCCAACAATCGCATCCTCGTCGCCCAGGGTTTGAAGCGGATTCGTTCGGGCCGCATGCAGCCGGGCATTGCCGCGCTGTTTCGCGCCGCCGGCCGCGATGCGCGTGCCGCCTCGGGCTTCGATCTGGGCTTTGCACTCGGCCCGCGCCTGAATGCGGCTGGACGCCTTTCGGACATGTCGCTTGGCATCGAATGCCTGACGACCAACGATGTCGGGCGCGCGTGGGAACTGGCGCAGCAACTCGACGCGATGAATCGCGAACGCCGCGAGATCGAGGCCGGGATGCAGCAGCAGGCGCTGGCCGAGTTGCAGGCTTTGGATTGCGGCGAGCGCGCCACGCTGACGCTTTACGATCCGGGCTGGCATCAGGGCGTGATCGGCATCGTCGCGGGGCGGCTGAAGGAGAAGTTTCACCGTCCGTCGTTCACTTTCGCGCATGCCGATGACAGCGGCGTGCTGAGCAAGGGCTCGGGCCGGTCGATTCCGGGCTTTCATCTGCGCGATGCCGTCGATCTCATTTCGAAGCGCGAGCCTGGTCTGATCCACAAGTTCGGCGGTCATGCGATGGCCGCGGGACTGACTCTCTCCACTGCCGACATCCCGCGCT
>JAQFVI010000419.1:0-430 GCA_029439495.1 Caballeronia sp. BR6202001590007 | reverse complement strand
CACGGCTGCGTTCGAAGCCGTCGGGCTCGAATGGCTGACTGCCGAGGCGCTGTCTCGCACCATCGAGACCGATGGGGAGCTCGAAGACGCCTACTTCACGCCTGACTTCGTCGAGATGCTCGATGCGGCCGTTTGGGGGCAAGGGTTTCCGGCGCCCACGTTCTCAGGCGAGTTCGAGGTGGCGTCGCAGGCGCTCGTCAAGGACAAGCATCTCAAGCTCCAGCTTCTGCGCGGACGGCAGCGGTTCAATGCCATCTGGTTCAATCACGTCGAGACGTTGCCCTCGCGGGCGGTGGTGGCTTATCGGCTGGTTTCTGATTCATGGAATGGGGTGGCTCGAGTGCAGCTTGTTGTTGAGCATGCTGCTCAGGCTGCTTTTTGAGTACTTTTCTTGGTTGCTGCTTTGGCTGCTTTGGCTGCTTTGGCTGCT
>JAQFVI010000418.1:69156-89879 GCA_029439495.1 Caballeronia sp. BR6202001590007 | reverse complement strand
ACTTGAGCCCGCAATTCCAGGCCGGTGCCGCCTTTCTGCTCGACTATCCCGACGAAGTCGCCGTCCTCTCGATGCGCAAGGTGGCCGAACGCGCGAAGGTCCAGCCCGCCGCGATGGTCCGTCTCTCGCAGCAACTCGGCTTTCCCGGCTGGAACGAACTGCGCGAGATCTTCGTGAGCCGCGTGCGCACGCGTCCCGAGCCGCTCGCCTCGCGCGCGAAGTCGCTCGTCAAAGGCGACTCCGACAACGCGCTCAGCCGCGATCTCGCGCAGGCCCACGCGCACAATCTCGATCTCACGCTCGCGCAAAACACCGATTCCGTCGTCGAAGCCGCCAAAACGCTGCGCCGCGCGCCGCACGTTCACGTTGCCGGATTCCGCTCATGCTATCCGGTCGCGTTCGGACTGCTCTACGGCTATCGCCTGTTTCGTCCGTCGGTGAGCCTCATCAACGGGGAAGCGGGCACGCTCAACATGCAGCTTCGCGGCATCGAAAAAAAGCATGCGACGATCGTCGTCAGCTTCGCGCCCTATTCCGCCGAAGCCGTCCGCATCGCGCAGGCCACGCTCGCGCGCGGCGGCAAGCTCATTGCACTGACCGACAGCGCCGTCTCGCCGATCGCCCTGCACGCGGATCACACGCTCATCTTCTCGCACGAATCGCCGTCCTTCTTTCCGTCGCTCGTCGCGGCCTCGGCGCTCGCGGAAACGCTTGTCGCGCATCTGCTTGCGCTCGAAGGCAAGGACGCCGTTGCCTATCTCGAAGTCGCCGAAGCTGCATTGCACGCGCAAGGCACCTACGCCGCCGGCTGAGCCGTTGTCAGCAAGCACCGATTGACAATACATGTTGTTAATACGGTAAAATGACGCATCGCGTGTTGCAAAGTTTGTGACGAACGCGCTCGGCTCATCGAAAAGAGGGACGACCGTCTTTCATCGCGCCCCGCGCGCCACGCTTCCGGTCGCCGTGCGCAGCGACGGCATCGAAATCATCGATTCCACCGGCAAGCGCTACATCGACGCCTGTGGCGGCGCGGCCGTTTCCTGTCTCGGACACAGTCATCCGCGCGTGATCGAAGCCATCACGCAGCAAGTCGCGCAACTGCCTTACGCGCACACATCCTTCTTCACGACCGAATCGGCGGAAGCGCTCGCCGATTTCCTCGTCGATGCCGCTCCGCCCGGTCTCGGCCACGTCTATTCGTCTCCGGCGGCTCCGAAGCGATGGAAGCCGCGCTCAAGCTCGCGCGCCAGTATTTCGTCGAGAAGGGCCAGCCCGAACACCGGCATTTCATCGCGCGGCGCCAGAGTTACCACGGCAACACGCTCGGCGCGCTCGCCATCGGCGGCAATGCGTGGCGGGGCGAGCCGTTCCTCCCGCTGCTGGTCGGAGCGCATCACGTCTCGCCGTGTTTCGCTTATCGCGAGCAGCGCGCCGATGAAAACGACGACGCCTTCGCGCAGCGGCTCGCGGACGAACTCGAAGCAAAGATCCTCGAACTCGGTTCGCACACGGTCGCGGCCTTCGTCACGGAAACCGTCGTGGGCACGACGGCGGGCGCGGTGCCGCCGGTGCGCGACTACTTCCGCAAGATCCCCGCGGTCTGCGACAAGTACGGCGTGCTGCTGATCCTCGACGAAGTCATGTCGGGCATGGGCCGCACGGGCCATCTGTTCGCGTGCGAGGAAGACGGTGTGCGCCCGACATCCTCGCGATCGCGAAAGGGCTCGGCGCGGACTATCAGGCCATCGGCGCGACGCTCGTCTCCGATGAGATCTACGACACCATCGTCGGCGGTTCGGGCTTCTTTCAGCACGGGCACACCTATATCGGTCACGCGACGGCGTGCGCGGCGGCGCTCGCGGTGCAGCGTGCGATCGGCGACGTGCACGGCCGCGGGCTTTTCACCGGCGTCGAACTGGTGCGCGATCGCGCCTCGAAAGCGCCCTTCGATCCGAAGCACAAGCTGCACGCCGTCATCAAGCGCGAGGCGATGCAGCGCAGCCTGATGGTCTATCCGATGGGCGGCACGCTCGACGGCCAGAACGGCGATCATGTGCTGATCGCGCCGCCCTTCATCACGACCGGCGCGCAGATCGAGACCATCGCCGAACGCCTCGCCGATGCCATCGACGGCGCGCTGGGCGTCATCGGCGTACGCTGACCTCCGGAGCCCACATGAGCGAGCCATCGACTTCCCGACTTTCAGATCACGAACGCGTCCGCCGAACAAAAGGCGGTGCTCGACGACATCCTCAACGGCCCGCGCGGCAATCTGAACGGGCCGTTTCTCGGCTGGATCCACAGCCCCGAACTCGCGCGGCACGCGCAGAAGCTCGGCGCGTTCTGCCGCTACCACACGGGCCTGCCGCTGCGCCTGTCGGAACTCGCGATTCTCGTGACGGCCGCGCGCTGGCGTTCGCAGGCGGAATGGCACATTCATTTGCCGATCGCGCTCGATGCGGGCGTGCCCGCCGAAGCGCTGCGCCTCGGCGCAACGCCGCGCTTTCAGGACGCCAACGACCGCCTGATCCACGCCTTCGCCGCCGAACTGCACGACGGCAAGCGCGTATCGGACGCCACCTACGAGGCCGCCGTCGCGCGTTTCGGCCATACGGTCGTCATCAATCTCGTTGGGCTGCTCGGCTACTACACGCTCGTCGCGATGACACTCAACATCTTCGGCATGCGCACGCAAGGGCAGACCGAACTGCCCTTCGCGAAGTGATCGCCGGCTATTCGAACGCCTTGTCGTTCGGATTTGCGTAGAGCTTCGCCATCGTGTCGCTCATCGGGAACTCGAAGTTGATGTTCTTCAGCGGCACGGGGCGGGTGAACCACTTGTCGTACATCGTGCGGATCTCGCCGCTCGTCATCACCTGGGTCATCGCGTTGTCGACGAGCTTCTTGAACTCGGGATCGTCCTTGCACAGCATGAAGCCGTAAGCCTCGGACGACTGCGGCGTGCCGACGATCACCCAGTCCGCCGGATTGGCCGTCAGCGAGCGCGCGCCGGCGAGCAGCACGTCGTCCATCATGTAGGTGACCGCGCGGCCGATTTCGAGTGTCGCGCGTCCTTCGCCGTAATCTTTCGCGCTGATGATGCTCATGTTCATCTTGCGGAGGATGCGCTCGGACGTCGTGCCCTGATTGGTGACGACGGTCTGGTGACGACGGTCTTGCCCGCGAGATCGGCGAAATCCTTGATGCCCGAGGTCCTTTTCGTCAGCAGGCGCGTCGTCGCGACGAAGAACATACCCGAAAACGCGACCTGATTCTGGCGCGCCGCGAGATTGGTCGTGACGCCGCATTCGAGGTCGACGGTGCCGTTCTGCACCAGCGCGATGCGATTCTGCGACGTCACCGGAATGAGGCGCACACGCAAATCCGAATGACGCGTCCTCGCCTTCAGCATCGATCACCTTGTTGCACAGATCCTGCGAGAAGCCGATGACCTCGTTGTTCGCGCCCACATAGGAAAACGGCACCGAGGCCTCGCGATGCCTGATCGCGATCAGATTGACGCTCTGCACTTTTGCGAGCGTGCCCTGCGGATCCTGCGCGTGAGCCGCGCCCGCGACCAACGAAAGCGCCGCGAGCGCGACGAGCGATCTGTATTTCATGGTGAGTCCTCCAGATATCGGGTGATTTGATACATATGTTTCCATTACAAAAATATAAGCAACATATGTAAACACCCCACACCCGCCCACCGCCACGACTTTTACTTACAAATGTCACAGCTCGCGCGTGCACCGCGCGTCGCGGGCGGCGTTAAAGCAGGCAGGCATCCACAAGGAGTCGCTACCATGAACGCCTTACCCAGATTCAAACGAAGCCGTCCCGCATCCATCCGCTCGTCGCAGCAGCGGCCGTGTCGATCATCCTCGCGTGCGGAACCGGCATCGAGGCGATAACCGGCCTGCTTCAGTTGTCGAAGGCCACCGCCGCGAACGTCACGGCATCGCCGCTCGTCGATTCGCAAATCGCGAAGGCGGGCGCGATCGACACCTAACCCGCCGTGAAGCACGCGACGCACGTAGCGCAGTCCGATGCCGCGCTGCCGCGCGCGGTGCGCGGACATCACATCAATCCCGCGCGCGCCGAAACCTCGCCCGTGCCCGCCACGACCTATGCACCGAATCCCGCGCCCGCTTACGATTCGTACGCGGGCGGACCGCGCAGCCGCCGACCGGCCTCGGCGCGATCATCGGCGCGATCGGCGGCGGCCTCGCGGGCAACCAGATCGAGCACGTCGTCCACAAATCGACGACGTATCAGGTGCAGGTGCGGATGAACGACGGCACGACGCGCAGCTTCGACTATCAGGCGGCGCCCGGCGTATCGGTCGGCCAGCATGTGCGGGTGTCGGGGGAATCGTTGACGCCGGCGTAAGAGGATTTCGTCGTTTTGCCTTAAGACAATGCTAATTTTCGGATGGGAAAATGTTTTTCATGTACCACGCATCCGGCGCCCCGAACCCAGCAGCAAGGAAATTCGGTTGACGCGCAACTTCTCGGGAGACCTTCCGTGAAAAGAAATCGACAACCATGAAATCCACCCGTCCCGCGATGTCGCCGCTGCTGCGCGCGCTGACGTACAGCCGCGCCGCGCACGAACCGATGGTTGACGGCATGCTGATCCAGTGCTACGCGGCGCTCGACGCCTTCCAGCGCGGCCACGCGCCGGACTACGCGGACGACATCACACGCGCGCACGAAGCTCTCGTCGCGCTTGATACGCGTCACGCCGAAGACGGCCGCTGGACGCTCGCCGACGCCGAATATCCCCCGCTCTGCGACGCGTTCCCGATCCTCGCCGCGCAACTCGATGCGGCATCGCTCGAGCACATCGCGCAGGCGGAAGCGCGCATGGTCACGCAATCGCTGGTCGCCACCAGCATGCAGCCGACGGCCGAAGCCGCCGAACTGGCGGCGGCCGAACACTAAGCGTGAATTTCGCGTCGCGTCGATGCCACATGTTTGCGCGCGCACAGTAAGACGAATCCTATGCCGCGCTATACTGCTTGCGCGCACGGGGATAGTGGCAGTCAAGCGCGAAGAAGTCCCAACGGATGGGCGTCAAGCGGCCGTCGAGGGCAAAGATGAAGCGCGGTTTGTCACGGATGCGGAGTACGCAATGCGGGCGCGAATCTTTACCAACGACTCAGGCCGTTCACAGGCGAAAACGCCGACGCGCCCCGACAAGAAGCTCGAAAGCCGGCAGAGTCTGCCAGCTTTTCTTTTTGCGACGTCGCTGGCGTCAGCGATAGGCGGCGTACACCGTCCGCGCGCATTCGCGGCACCAGTAACGCTGCGCGTCGTGCGCGCGCCTCCCATCGATGTCCGTATGCACATTCCCACGCAAGCGGCCGCGCGGGATCGGCGATAGTCGTCGTCACCAGCTTGCCGCCGCGCACCCGCGCAATGTCCATCAAACGCAGCACTTCCGCCTCGCGCCGCTGCGATGCGCAGTTCATGCAGCGAACGTTCTGTACGTGATCCAGCACATCGTTCCACGCGTGGCCCTGCGCGCAACGCCAGATCGGCAGAGGGCCGCGCCCGTTGCGCGCCCGGTAGCGCGGCGGCGTCCATCAGCGCGAGGCGGAGTTCGTTTGTCGTGCGGGCCAGCATGGGTCGCGAGATCAGTGGCGGCCGCCGCGCTACCGGGCGCGAGGTCGTCACGACCGTGCCGTCGGGGCCAAAGTGCGCGTTGAACATCGCGTCGCAATTGACGCCGTCTTCGAGCCAGTGCCAGCTCCAGACGTGTTCCTGCTTCAACCGGTATTCGGCGACGGTCGTCGGCTTGCCGAGCAGGCGGCGCACTTCGTCTTTCGTCATGCCGGGCCGCGCCCGGGCGATGTTCGCCGCCGTCAGCACCTGCGTCGCGGACACGAAATGCCCGTCCTGATCGATATCGACGGAATACGTCGTCGTGCCCGCCGAACCGCGCGGATATTCGAGCCGCTTCGAGCCGTCGGTGAAGCTGCGTTCGATCTCTGGCCTGCCCATTGATCGCGGATCTGCGCTTCAGTGGTGATGCCCGGCTTCAGATCCTTCGCAGCAGCAGTTCGTCCAGCTTTACCGAATTGAAGAACGACTTGAGCTTATTCATCGCGTCCTCGCTCTGCTGTTGATCGCAGCCCGTCAGCAACGCTGCCGCGAGCATGCGCTCATCACGATCTTCCTCAATTCAGTCTCCTTGACGCTCGATGCCCATACGCGCGCACGCTTCAGCCGCCCGCGCCGAGCAACGGCACCGGATCGACGGCGGCGCCCGCCTTTCTCACTTCGAAGTGCAGCGCCACCGAACCGCCCGGCGCCGTGCCCATGTCGGCGATCATCGTGCCCTGCTTGACGCTGTCGCCTTCCTTGACGAACAGTTTCTCGTTATAGGCGTAGGCGGTCAGATAGTTGTTGCTGTGCCTGACGATGATCATCCGACCGTAGGAGCGCAGGCCGCTGCCCGCATACACGACCTTGCCGGCGGCAGCGGCTTTCACCGGTTCGCCCACTTTGCCGGCGATATCGATGCCCTTGTTGCCGCTCGCGCCGAACTTGCGCACGACCTCGCCGCGCGCGGGCCACGCGAACGTGCTCCTGGCAGCCGNNCGAATTTTCCGGGCGTCGGCAAGAGCGGCGGCTGCGNTTGCCCGACGTTGACTTGCCGGCTTTCCGGCAGATTGTTCCAATGCGCGAGATCGTCCGGCTTTTGCTTGTACTGGCGGGAGATCGCGAAAAGCGTATCGCCCGGTTTCACGCGATAGAAACCCGGCTCGGCAAGCGCGAGCGCGGTGGTCGTCGGCACGACGGGCGCGGGCGTCACGCTCGACATGCTGCCCTGGGCAGTGCTTTGAACGATCGGCGGCGACGTCTGCGCCGAACTTTCGACGATCGGCGCAGGCTCGCGCGGCATCGACGAACAACTCGCCAGCATCATGGTCAGCCCCGCCGCCGCTGCCACGAACGTCCTGCCCGCGATGGCCGCGTCGGAACGCGGAACGAACTCACCTGTGCGCATCACCACCAGCTTTCTCATGCTTTTCGTATCATCAGTTCTTAGTGCTCTCGCGGCCTGCGCTGGGGAGCACAACCGCCGCCACGTCGCACGACGAATGGCCGCCGCGCGGAAGGATGCCGCATGCCGCAGTGCGCGGTTTTCGCGCAATCCAGCCGGACACGCGAGCATAAAACATTACGAAGCCGGATTCGATGCAGTGACTGAAACGACACACCGGAAACCGCTGTCCGAGCGGCCTGCGGCTTTCAGTCGCAAGCAAACGCGACCTCCGCCGCCGGGCGACAAACCTTGACACACCGTTCTTTCGCACGCGGCTAAATTCTGCGCCCCTAGCGATTTTCTTCGAGGTTCGACACATGCAACTGATGCAACATAGACTCGTCGCCAGCCTGATCGTGGGCGGCGTGGCGGGATGGCTCACCGGACTCATCATGCGCGGCAACGGATTCGGCGTGCTGGTCGACGTGCTCGTCGGCATCGTCGGCGGCGTGATCGGCGACTGGCTGTTCAGCGCCATCGGCATCGTTCGGCGGCGGGCTGTTCGGCGCGCTGCTAACGTCGGTGATCGGCGCGGTTCTGCTGATTTTCGTCGTCCGGCTGATCCGGCGCGGCTAAAGCCGCCGGAATGGCCGTCCCTGCGTAACGAGGGCATCGCGCGATGCTCTCGTTACGCGTCATCAAACCTTCGAGCGGCACGTCACTTTCCACAAGGCGCCGAGCGCGATTGGAACCACTGCCGCGCCGATCCCCACCAGCACGATCACGTTCAAATACTGCTTGATGAACGGAATATTGCCGAAGAAGTAGCCGAGCAGCAACAGCAACAGCAGCCAGAACAGCGCGCCCAGAATGTTGAAGAGCTGGAAGCGCCCGTGATTCATCGCCGATGCGCCCGCGATGAACGGCGCGAACGTGCGCACGACCGGCACGAAACGCGCGAGCACGATGGTCTTGCCGCCGTGCTTCTCATAGAAGTTGTGGGTCTTTTGCAGCGCGGCGTGATCGAGAAAGCGTTCGAGCACGGGAATGTTGGTATCGAACACCTTCGGGCCGATCGCGCGGCCGATCCAGTAATTCACTGTGTTGCCGGTCACCGCCGCCACCAGCAGCAGCACGATCAGCAAGCCGAGATTCATTTCGTGACTCGCCGCGAACGCCCCGCCGATGAACAGCAACGAATCGCCCGGCAGAAACGAGAATACGACAAGCCCGGTTTCGCAAAACACGATCAGGAACAGGACCGCATAGACCCACGCGCCGTAGGTCTCGATGAAAAGGCCGAGGGACTTGTCGAGGTGAAGAATCAGTCCCAGAAATTGCAGCAGCGTGTCCAAAAGCATTCCTCGAATATTGATGCCGATGCGCAGCAAACACGCATCGGCGACGATCAGAAAATGGTCGAGCCATGATACCGAACGCGCGCGGCGCACCGGTTAAAAAGCCTGCATCCTGACGCCATCCCGCGGCGCATTGGCGGACCAGTCCGCACCCGGCGACGCGCGCCCGAACCGCGATAAGTCCTTGTCGCGAATCGTTATAATTTCGCCATGGCCGATCTCAACGAATTCTCCGCCGGCGCTTTGACAGCCGATCTCCCGCGCCGTTCGCGCGCCATCGCCCCGCTGCCCGATCAGCTCATCAGCCAGATCGCGGCAGGCGAAGTAGTCGAGCGACCGGCATCGGTCGTCAAGGAACTGCTCGAAAACGCGCTCGATGCCGGCGCGAAGACGCTGCGCATTACGCTCGACGAAGGCGGCGTCAAGCGCATCGTGATTGCGGACGACGGCGGTGGCATGCCGCCGAACGAACTGCCGCTCGCGCTGCTGCGTCATGCGACCAGCAAGATCGGCTCGCTCGCCGATCTCGAAGCCGTCGCGACGCTCGGCTTTCGCGGCGAGGCGATCGCGTCGATTGCGTCGGTCGCCGAATTGTTCATCACGAGCCGCACCGAAAGCTGCCCGCACGCCACGAAAATCGACGCCCAGACCGGCGCGATCTCGCCCGCCGCCGGCACCGTCGGCACGACGATGGAAGTACACGAGCTGTACTTCAACACCCCCGCGCGCCGCAAGTTCCTGAAAAGCGAGCAGACCGAACTCAGTCACTGTCTCGACGTGATCCGTCGCACGGCGCTCGCGCGTCCGGACGTCGCAATTTCGGTGACGCACAATGGCCGCACGATCGAACACTGGAACGCGACCGATCCGCAAACGCGCGTCGCGAAGATCCTCGGCGAAGTCTTCGAAACGGCGCATCTGCCGCTCGACGAGCGCGCCGGACCGCTCGCGGTGTACGGTTGCGCCGGCTTGCCGACCGCGAGCCGCGGACGCGCGGATCAGCAATATTTCTTCGTCAACGGCCGCTTCGTGCGCGACAAGCTGCTCACGCACGCGGTGCGCGCCGCCTACGAGGACGTGCTGCACGGCAACCGCTATCCGGCGTATGTGCTGTTTCTCGATCTGCCGCCCGAAGCGGTCGATGTGAACGTGCATCCGTCGAAGATCGAAGTGCGCTTCCGTGATTCGCGCTCGATCCATCAATACGTCTTTCACGCGGTGCAGCGTGCGCTCGCGCGGCACGCGGGCGAATCGCCGGAAACGACTTCGGGCGGCCACGCGGCGCAGTTGCAGCCGACCGGGCCGTCGTCGTTCAACGCGAAGCCGTTTTCCGGCGGCTTCAACGATCACGCCGCGCCGAGAAACGACAACGGCACGACTTGGATGCGCCAGTCACGCATGACGCAAGGCACGCTGCCGGTCGCGCTGTACGACGCGCTCTTCGGCCGCAAGGACACCGGCACGCACGCGATACGCACCGATGCGACATCCGCACCCGCGTGGGCCGAACAGGCCGTGCCCGCCTATGCGCCAACGGGCACGACCCCGCCGCCGCTCGACCGCGCCGACGACCAGCCGCTCGGTTTCGCCGTCGGGCAGATTCACGGCATCTACGTGCTCGCGCAGAATGCGCGCGGACTGGTGATCGTCGACATGCACGCGGCGCACGAACGCATCCTGTACGAGCAGTTCAAGAACGCGCTGGCCGATCGCGCGATCGCGGTGCAGCCGCTGCTGATTCCGGTGTCGATAACCGCGGAACCGGTGGAGATCGGCGTCGCCGAGGAAGAGCGCGCGACGCTCGATGCGCTCGGCTTCGATCTCGCGGTGCTGTCCCCGACGTCCATCGCGATTCGGGCGGTACCTGCGCTTCTGAAGGACGCCGACCTGCAATCGCTCGCGCGCGCCGTGCTCGCGGACCTGCACGCCTATGGCGGATCGCGCGTGCTGACCGAGCGCCAGCACGAGATGCTCGGCACGCTCGCGTGCCATCACGCGGTGCGGGCGAATCGCCGCCTGACGCTCGACGAGATGAACGCGCTCCTGCGTCAGATGGAGGCGACCGAACGCGCGGATCAGTGCAATCACGGGCGGCCGACTTGGTATCAGTTGACGCTTGCCGATTTCGACCGCCTTTTCATGCGCGGCCAATGAGTTCTTCGGCCACGAGTATCTCGTCCGCGAACGCGCGGCCAGTCCCATGCCTGCTCGGTCCGACGGCGTCCGGCAAGACGGCCGCCGCGCTGGCGTTCGCCGAGCGTCATCCGGTGGAGATCGTCAGCGTCGATTCCGCGCTGGTCTATCGCGAGATGGACATCGGCACGGCCAAGCCGGACGCACGGGAGCGCGCGGCGGCGCCGCATCATCTGATCGACATCATCGATCCCGCCGATTCCTACTCGGCCGCGCAGTTTCGCGCGGACGCGCTGCGGCTCGTCGGAGAGATCACAGCGCGCGGCAAGCTGCCCTTGCTGGTCGGCGGCACGATGCTCTACTACAAGGCGCTGACGCAAGGCCTCAACGATCTGCCGACCGCCGATGCCGCCGTGCGTGCCCGCCTCGACGCCGAAGCCGCGCGCGACGGCTGGCCGGCGCTGCATGCACGTCTCGCCGAAGTGGATCCGGCGACCGCCGCGCGCCTCACACCGAACGATTCGCAGCGCATCCAGCGCGCGCTCGAAGTGTTCATGCTGTCGGGGCAGCTAATGTCGGCGCTGCTGGCGGCGCGACGCGTGGCGTCGCAGGGAGACGGCGATGCGGCGTACCGCTTCGTGCCGGTCGCGCTCGAACCGTCGGATCGCGCGGTGCTGCACGGGCGCATCGAGGCGCGTTTCGACGCGATGCTGGCGCACGGTTTCATCGACGAAGTGAAGCGCCTGCGCGCGCGCGGCGATCTGGATCTGTCGATGCCGTCGATGCGTTGCGTCGGCTACCGGCAGGCGTGGAAGTATCTCGACGGCGCGTTCGATCATCGCGAGATGCGCGATCGCAGCGTGTTCGCGACGCGGCAGTTGTGCAAGCGACAGTTGACGTGGCTGCGAGCGATGCCGGAGCGGATCGTGGTGGACTGCTGTGCGCAGGACGCGACGAAGCAGGCGGTGGAGGCGATCCGGCGGGTGATGGAAGGCGCGTTATGATGAGCGGACGTGCAATCCGCAATCGTTGAACGATCATAAGCAAACCTTCCAGCGCGCTCGAAGCGCACCGGGCCGAGATACGCCGCATCGTCGCCGCGAATCGCGCTGCCAACGCTCGCCTGTTCGTCGCCTGTTCGGCTCCGCGCTCCATGGCGACGACAAGGAGGACAGCGATTTCGACATCCTCGTCGACGCATTGCCCGGGGCGACACCTTGTTCGATTTGGCGCGATCCAGGTCGAACTGGAAGAGCTGCTCGGCGTGCCGGTGGATGTCGTGACGCCTCAGGATCTGCCGGCGAAATTCAGGCGCGATGTGTTGGATGAGGCGCGGGTGCTATGAATGCCAAGCAAAGGCAACCTTGAAAGCGCCCTCAAAGCATCCTTCTGACTCAAGAAACCAAAAACCCTCGCCCAAAGCGAGGGTTTTTCACATCGGCCGACAACGCGCCGGCAGTTAGACGAACCTCAAACCACCACGGTCTGCGCTTCGCCTTGCTTGCTTTCGCGCACGACGCCGATTTGCCACACCTGCTCGCCCGCAGCCGACAGCAGGCCGATCGCGGCATGCGCATCTTCGGCGGCGACGATGACCGCCATGCCGATGCCGCAGTTGAACACGCGATGCATCTCCGCATCGGCGACGCCGCCGTGCTTCTGCAGCCACGCGAACAGCGGCGGCAGCGGCCACGCGTGATGATCCAGTTCCGCCGTCAGGCCTTCGCGCAGTACGCGCGGAATGTTCTCGACCAGACCGCCGCCGGTGATGTGCGCCATGCCCTTCACGGTCACGCTCTGCATGGCCGACAGCAGCGGCTTCACGTAGATGCGCGTGGGCGCCATCAGTGCGTCCGCGAGCGAGCGGCCGTCGAAGTCGGCGTCCAGACCCGGATTTGCGCGCTCGATGATCTTGCGCATCAGCGAATAACCGTTCGAATGAATGCCGCTCGACGCGAGACCCAGCACCACGTCGCCCGGCTTGATGGTACTGCCGTCGATGATCTTGCTCTTCTCCACCGCGCCCACCGCGAAACCGGCGAGATCGTACTCGCCGTCCGGGTACATGCCAGGCATTTCCGCCGTCTCGCCGCCGATCAGCGCGCAGCCGGCCAGTTCGCATCCCGTCGCGATGCCCTTGACCACGTCCGCCGCCGTATCGACGTCGAGCTTGCCGCACGCGAAATAATCGAGGAAGAAGAGCGGTTCCGCGCCCTGCACCAGGATGTCGTTGACGCTCATCGCGACCAGATCCTGACCGACGGTGTCGTGACGGTTCAGCGTGAACGCGAGACGCAGCTTGGTGCCGACGCCATCGGTGCCGGACACGAGCACCGGCTCCTTGTACTTCTTCGGCACTTCGAACAGCGCGCCGAATCCGCCGATGCCGCCCAGCACGCCCTCGCGCAAGGTCTTCTTGGCAAAAGGCTTGATCCGGTCGACGAGCGCGTCGCCCGCGTCGATGTCCACGCCCGCGTCGCGATACGACAAACCTTGATTGTCAGAGGCGGATTTCGGTTGATTCATGGGGGAGGTGCGAGAAGGTCGGTAAAATGTGATTTTACCCGATGACGACCGTCGAACCGGATTTCCCGCGCGCGAAAATCGCCGACGGCGCCTTTAGACCGCATGCGGCCAAAAGCGCGCCCACGCAGCGCCGCGCGCGTCCGCCGCGTCTGGCTCCGCGCAGAATGCCAAGGCTCATCGGTTTGATTTCAAGACACGCCCGAATCCCGTGCAACGCCAACTGACGCTCGATCTGGGCACGCCGCCGCCCGCCACCTTCGACAATTTCTCCACCGCGAGCAATCACGAACTCGTGACGCGCCTGCGCGAACTCGAAGGCGCGCTCGCGGCCGGCCCGGTGGCCGATCGCACGTTCTACGTGTGGGGCGAAGCGGGCAGCGGGCGCAGTCATCTGCTGCACGCGCTCGTGCACGAAGCGAACGGGCGCGCGCGTTTTCTGAGTCCGCAGAGCGCGCTCAACGCGTTCGGCTTCGATCCGCGCGTGACGCTCTATGCCGTCGACGACTGCGACCGGCTGTCCGCCGCGCAGCAGATTGCGCTATTCAATCTCTTCAACGAAGTGCACGCGATGCCCGCGAGCGCGCTCGTCGTGACCGGCAACGACGCGCCGATAGCGCTCGACGTCCGCGAAGATCTGCGCACGCGGCTCGGCTGGGGGCTCGTCTTCCATCTTCAGCAGCTCGCCGATGACGCCAAGGCGGCCGTGTTCAAACACGTGGCGCACGAGCGCGGCATCGTGCTCGCGGACGACGTGCCTGCCTATCTGCTCACGCACTACCGGCGCGACATGCCGAGCCTGATGGCGCTCTTCGACGACATCGACCGCTTCTCGCTCGAAAAGAAAAAGGCGGTGACGACCAAGCTGATCCGCGACCTGCTCAACCTCAAAAGCCTGCCGTATTCCGACACCGCCGCCGAAACCGCATCCGCCGATCCGGCCGGCCGCTTCGACGCGCCGCCGACGGCAGACCGCGATCCGTCCCCGCCGGACAACGCTCCGACCCGCTTCAAGTAGAATGCGCTCCCATGAACCTCGCCCTCTTTGATCTCGATCACACGCTCATTCCCACCGACAGCGACCACGAATGGGGCCGCTTCATGGTGAAACTGGGCATCGTCGACGCGGATAGTTTCGCGCGCCAGAACGATGCCTTTTATGCCGATTACAAGGCCGGCGTGCTCGACATCAACGCATACCTGCACGCGATGCTCGCGCCGCTCGCCCGCTACTCGCGTGAACAACTGACCGACTGGCACGCGCAGTACATGTGCGAAGTCATCAACCCGCGCATCGTGCCGGCCGCCGTCACGCTGGTGCGCGAGCATCAGGACAACGGCGACCTGTGCTGCCTCGTCACGGCGACCAACGCGTTCATCACGGCGCCGATCGCGGAAGCATTCGGCATCGACACGCTGATCGCCTGCGAAGTCGAAACGGTCGACAATACGCCGCACGGCCCACTGACCGGCCGGCCGACCGGCACGCCGAGCTATCGCAAAGGCAAGATCGTGCGCGTCGAGCAGTGGCTCGCGACGCTCGGCAAGAACATCGACGATTTCAAGCACAGCTATTTCTACAGCGATTCGCACAACGACATTCCGCTGCTCGAACGCATCACCGATCCGGTCGCCACGAATCCCGACGACACCCTGCGCGCGCACGCGCAAGCCAAAGGCTGGCGCATCCTGAATCTCTTCGATACACAGTGATTAAAAAACTCATCCGCAAGCTGTTCGGGCAGGAAAGCGCCTCCACCGACGACGCAGCCGGCGGCCAGCCGCCCGCCAACTCCGATCGCGCCGCCGAGGCCGGCGCCAGACCCGCCCGCAAGACCGCGCGCAAGAAGGCCGCCGCACCGAAGCACGATCCGAACGTGCCGGTCATCCTGTCGTCGGACGTGCACGGCATCGATCCGTCGCTGATCTCGAAGAACGCGATTCGCGTGACCGACGGCCTCCAGCAGGCCGGCCATCGCGCGTTCATCGTCGGCGGCGCGGTGCGCGATCTGCTGCTCGGCATCCCGCCGAAGGACTTCGACGTCGCGACCGACGCCACACCCGATCAGGTGCAGAAGCTGTTTCGCCACGCGCGCATTATCGGCCGGCGTTTTCAGATCGTGCATGTGCAGTTCGGGCAGGAGATCATCGAAACCTCGACCTTCCGCGCGCTCGTCGATGCGCCCGCCGAACCGTCGCCGGAACCGCCGCGGCGCCTCAAGCGCGGCGAACTCGATGCACACACGCACGCCGTCGACGCGAGCGGCCGCGTGCTGCGCGACAACGTCTGGGGCGAGCAGCACGAAGACGCCACGCGCCGCGACTTCACCATCAACGCGATGTACTACGATCCGGCCACGCAAACCGTGCTGGACTATCACGACGGCATGGCCAACGTGCGCGCGCGCGTGTTGCGCATGATCGGCGACCCGGCGACGCGCTATCGCGAAGATCCGGTGCGCATGCTGCGCGTCGTGCGCTTCGCGGCGAAGCTCGGCTTCGACATCGACGAAGCGACCCGCGCGCCGATCAAGGATCTCGCTGATTCGCTAAACAATGTGCCGGCCACGCGTCTGTTCGACGAGATGCTCAAGCTGTTGCTGTCGGGACATGCGCTCGCCTGCCTCGCGCGCCTGCGTCAGGAAGGCCTGCATCACGGTGTCTTGCCCTTGCTCGACGTCGTGCTCGAACAGCCGCACGGCGAGAAGTTCATCACGCTCGCGCTGACGAGCACCGACGAACGTGTGCGCGCGGGCAAGCCCGTGTCGCCCGGCTTTCTGTTCGCGACGCTGTTGTGGCACGACGTGCAGACACGCTGGCAGCAGAACACGGCGAACGGCGAATATCCGGTGCCCGCGCTGCACGGCGCGATGGACGACGTGCTCGACATGCAGACCGAGAAACTCGCCATCCACAAGCGTTATTCCTCGGACATGCGCGAGATCTGGGGTCTGCAGCATCGCCTCGAAAAGCGTGGTCGCAGCGCGCTCAAGCTGCTGAAACACCAGAGATTCAGAGCGGGGTATGATTTCCTGCTGCTGCGCTGCGAGTCCGGCGAACTGGATGCATCGGTCGGCCAGTGGTGGACGGAGTTCATCGACGGCGATCACGCCGAACGCGAATCGATGCTCGTGCAAGGCAGCAAGGAGCGCGGCCCGAAGAAGTGCCGACGTCGTAGCAACGCGAAGCGCAAGTCGGGCAATGCCGCCGAAGCCGTCACGCAACACGACGCCGACGCATCGCGCGCCGGTGACGAAGGCGCGAACGACGAGTAGCGCGAGTTTTCGTTACAGTAGCGAAACCAGGTTCGCGTCCGGCCGCACGTCATCGCGCGCATGCTGGACACGAGTCGACCTTTCGCCCGATCGAAGCGTAGGACTTCTGCCATGACGATCGCTTATCTGGGTCTGGGAGCGAATCTCGGCGATGCGCGCCAGACCCTGAAAGACGCAGTCGTGTGTCTCGCCCAGCAGCACACGATCACCGTGCTCGCGAAATCGAGCCTCTATCGCACCGCGCCGATCGATTCGAGCGGCGACGATTACTTCAATTGCGTCGTCAAGCTCGAAACTTTGTTGCCCGCGCGCGCGCTGCTGCGCCTGTGTCACACGATCGAAGAACAGTTCGGCCGCGAGCGGCCGTATCGCAATGCGCCGCGCATGCTCGACCTCGACATTCTTCTCTACGGCGTGTCGAGCATCGATGAAATGGATCTCGTCGTGCCGCATCCGCGCATGACCGAGCGTGCCTTCGTGCTCGTGCCGCTGCTCGAACTCGAACCGGATTTCATCGTGCCGCAACGCGGCCGCGCCGATCAGTTCGTCGCGGGCATCGAGGATCAGCGCATCGAGAAAGTCGCCACCTGTCAGTGCATCGTGCCGAATGCGCGCACGCACGCCCCTTTCGCTTCCACCAAACCCAACTGCCGATGAGCGTTCCGCCACTCACCGTCACGGCGCCGCAACTGCGGCCGCCGCATCGCTATATCGTCATCGAAGGACCCATCGGCGTCGGCAAGACCACGCTCGCGACGCTGCTCGCCGAACGCTGGTCGATGAAGACACTGTTCGAACGTCCGCAGGACAATCCGTTTCTCGAACGCTTCTATCACGACACGACGCGTCACGCACTCGCGACGCAGTTGAGCTTCGCGTTGCAGCGCATCGCGCAGGCGCGCGAAGCCGCCGATGCGCTGACCGCCGGCACGCCGCTGATGGCCGACTTCCTCACGCAGAAAAGCGAGATCTTTGCGCGCCTGACGCTGCCCGACGACGAGTTCGCGCTGTACAAGGATCTCGCGGCGCGCATCGACACGAACGGACCGTCGCCGGATCTGGTCGTGTATCTGCAGGCGAGCCCGGAAGTGCTGTTTTCGCGCATTCAGAAACGCGCGCTGCCAATGGAGCTGCAAATTTCGGATGCGTATCTGCGCGCGCTGACGGAAACCTATAACGACTTCTTCTATCACTACGACGCCGCGCCGGTGCTCACCGTGAATGCGGAATATCTGAATCCGTTCGCATCGGAGGACGATCTTGCCTTACTCGTCGAACGTATCGAAACGATGCGCGGTCGAAAGGAATTCTTCGTCAAGGGCGTGTCGGTCTAAGTTCGTCAGGACGCCACGCTCATCTTGTTGGGTTGAAAGAACATGACGTATCTGCAGGAAACAAATCGCGCGACAATCACCGTCCCGAAACTTCAGGCCATGCGCGAAGCGGGCGAGCGCATTGCGATGCTGACGTGCTACGACGCGAGCTTTGCCGCGCTGCTCGAACGCGCGGGCGTCGACGTGATGCTGATCGGCGATTCGCTCGGCAACGTGCTGCAGGGCCACGGCACGACCTTGCCGGTCACGCTCGCGGACATCGCCTATCACACGGCGGCGGTATCGCACGGCAGCCGCAGCGCGCTGATCGTCGCGGACATGCCCTTCGGCACGCTCGGCTCCAAGGAAGACGCCTACGCGAACGCGGTCACGTTGATGCGCGCGGGCGCCGCGATGGTCAAGATCGAAGGCGGCGAATGGCTTGCGGACACCGTGCGCTTTCTGGTGAAGCGCTCGATTCCAGTGTGCGGGCACGTCGGGCTGACGCCGCAGTCGGTTCACGCGTTCGGCGGCTTCAAGGTGCAGGGCAAGTCGGAAGCCGCGGCCGAGCAGATGACCCGCGACACCCTCGCGCTGCAGGACGCGGGCGCGCAGGCGATCGTCATCGAAGCCGTGCCGACGCTGCTCGCGCGCGAAGTGACCAACAAGCTGGCGATTCCGACCATCGGCATCGGCGCGGGCATCGACTGTTCAGGACAGGTGCTGGTGCTGCACGACATGCTGGGCATCTTTCCCGGCAAACGTCCGCGCTTCGTCAAGGATTTCATGCAGGGCCAGCCGAGCATCTACGCCGCCGTCGAAGCGTATGTGCGCGCGGTGAAGGACGGCACGTTCCCCGGTCCCGAGCACACTTTCTGACGCTTGAAAAAGACGCTTTGACGTTTGCGCGCGGACCGAAAAAATCGGGAAGGTTCGCGCAACGTTTGCGTTCCGAGATTCATCGCACGAATTGCGTTTTCTCGTACATACTGCCCGGATTCTTGCGCATACGCTTGCCGACAGTCACCCGATAACGAGAAGCGACCATGTGGCACGCCCTCCCCGATGAATATCTCCGCGCGCCCAATTGACCGTCGGCGCCCTCGTGCTGTTCGGCGTCGCGCGCGTCGTGGCGGCGGCGCTGAGCGCGCATCGCGGCTGGCGCATCGCATCGGTGACCCAGTGGTTCTTCGGCGCGGCGCTCGTTTTCTTTTTCTACGCGCCGCAACTGCTGGACATGCTCTTCACCGTCGATTCGCACATGGCCTTCGTCGAGCTGCAGGGCAAAATCGTCGGCGGCGCGCTCGCTCTTTTCTGCGCACCGATCGTCAGTCATCGGCTCGGCTACGAATAAGCCGCGTTACATCGCCATGCCCGGCATGCTGTGCGACAGCACCGATGCCGCGGCGAACACGCCGATCATCGCCAGCGCTTCCACGCGCATCAGATTGATGACCGTGTGGGCGTCCATCGTAGAGGCCGTACGTTGCAGACACGGCATCGCCATCCATCGGTTCGCCGCGCCGATCGCAAGCGCGACCGCCACCAGCAGCAGCTTCGCGACGAGCGCGTGACCCCAGGTGCTCGCACTCAACACCGACGCCGATCCGCCCGTGCCGCGCCTGCCGTTGTAGAGCCCCGTCGCCAGCACGAAGGCCATCGACACCGTGCGCGACTTGCGCCGCATGATGCGTATCAGGCTCGCGCGCGAGACCGAGGTGTCGAGCGCCGGCAGCACGATCGCGCCCGCGATCACCAGGCCGCCCCACACGCCCGTCGCCAGCAGATGCGCCGTCTGCACGATCTCCGCGATCGACAACGCGCCCGCGTCCACCGCATGGCCGACTGCCGCCTTGCTGCCCGCCGCGATCAGCGCGGCAACCACGCCGAAGGCAAAGCGCGGCCCCGACGCGCAGGCGGCGAAAAGCACGCTCCCAGCCAAGGCGACCGCCCAGCCCGCGGCCCGTATGCGTCGCGGTTGCGACGAGCCACAGCGACGCGCCTGCATCGACGAGGGCCGATCCGCTCATCGCCGCAGATTGCAACCACAGCGAGCAGAAATTGCACAGCACGAGACGGATACGGCGATCGCCGTACACCGCGTTGCGCGCGTCCATCCGCGATAAGCTGGGGATACGCGCGCGAACGCCTGCTCGCGCGACAGCCAGGCGGCGAAAGCGAGATCGCCCGGCGTGGCGAAGACGGCCTGTGCGACCGAGAGCGGATCGCCGTTCATCGGGCGCGCTCCTGAAGAAAGGAAGTCATCGGGTGCGTTTGATGCGCAGGGTCATGGCGGCAAAGTCTAAACGATGGGCCCATGGACGCGCTCATTGCAGCGCATCTTGCGGCGCACCTTCTGATCGCCTTGCATACTTGCGGCACGCTTCCTAAGCTTGCGACGCGGGGTATCGACAGCGAACGAAGGTCAGTCGATGCTTTGTCGAGCAACCGATGCATGCCGCTTTGCAGCACGAAGCCGCCTGGCGATCAAAAGCCGCGCGGCATATTGTCGCAAGAAGACGCTAGAAGCTTGGCAAACACGCGACGATTGGGTCGCACAATCGCTTACGGATTGCATCAAATAGTCATCATCATACATCGATGATAGAATTCCAAGTCGCATCAGAGGCTCGTCGAGCCGCTATGGCCGTGGTCCGCCACCCTCCGCCACCCTCCGCCACCCTCGTGGCCGTGGTTCGCCACCTTCGCACCGAGCCGCACGAAGCTCGGCAGGTCCCCGAATTTCATGGAGTGTCGCGTGTTTTCAAAACGCATTTTCCGTCCGCTGCTCGCAATGGCACTGATCGGCAGCGCTGGCGTTTTCGGTGCGGCTCATGCTCAAGCCCAGACGCAACCCCAGATGATCGCGACCGACACCATGGCAGCACGCGTGCAGGGTTGCACGGCCTGCCACAGCGTGCACGGCGAGGGCACGGACAACGATTACTTTCCGCGCCTGGCGGGCAAACCCGCCGACTATCTGTACAACCAGCTTCAGAATTTCCGCGAAGGCCGGCGCAAGTACCCGCCGATGAACTACCTCGTCACGTATCTCTCGGACGACTACCTCCATCAGATCGCGACGTACTTCTCGAATCAGCGCCCGCCGTATCCGCAGCCGG
>JAQFVI010000418.1:68751-69146 GCA_029439495.1 Caballeronia sp. BR6202001590007 | reverse complement strand
ACGGCGATCCGTCGAAGAACATTCCCGCGTGCGCGGCCTGCCACGGCAAGGGCCTGACTGGCATGCAGCCGGCCATTCCGGGTCTCGTCGGCCTGCATTCGGACTACATCAGCGCGCAGGTCGGCGCATGGAAGTCGGGCACGCGCCACGCGAAAGCGCCTGACTGCATGCAGCAAATCGCCTCGCGCCTGTCCGACGACGACGTGACTGCCGTCGTCGCCTGGCTCTCCACGCAACAAGCACCCGCCAACCCGGTGCCCACGCCCGCTGGCTCGTTGAAGATGCCGCTGACCTGCGGCAGCGAACCGCAATAAGGCGTCTGGAGCGAAAACACAATGAAACGCAAGTCCCTGTTCGCACTTTCCTCGGCTGTCGTGGTGGCAGCCATCGCAGCC
>JAQFVI010000418.1:47202-68741 GCA_029439495.1 Caballeronia sp. BR6202001590007 | reverse complement strand
CCCGCCGACAAGGCCGCGCTCGTCAAACAAGGCGAATACCTCGCGCGCGCCGGCGACTGTATCGCGTGCCATACGGTGCGCGGCGGCAAGCAATTCGCCGGTGGCCTGCCGATGGCGACGCCGTTCGGCACGATGTTCACGCCGAACATCACGCCGGACGATCAGTACGGCATCGGCAAGTGGACCTCCGACAACTTCTACCGCGCGATGCACACGGGCCGCTCGAAGGACGGTTCGCTGCTGTATCCGGGCTTCCCGTTCACCAGTTACACGAAGGTCAGGCGCGCCGATTCGGACGCGATCTACGCATATTTGCGTTCTGTGCCGCCGGTGTCCGAACCGAGCCGTCCGCATGAACTGCGCTTCCCGTTCAACAACCGCAATCTGCTGATCGGCTGGCGCACGCTGTTCTTCTCGGAAGGCGAATACAAGCCGGATCCGACCAGGTCGGTCGAGTGGAACCGCGGCGCATATCTCGTCGAAGACCTCGGCCACTGCGGCATGTGCCACACCTCGATCAACGCGATGGGCGGCCCGGTCAACTCGGCGGCCTTTGCGGGCGGCCTGATCCCGCTGCAGAATTGGTATGCGCCGTCGCTGACGTCGAACAAGGAAGCCGGCCTCGGCGACTGGGACATCAAGGACATCAACGATCTGCTGAAGACCGGCGTGTCGCAGCGCGGCGCGGTGTTCGGTCCAATGGCCGAAGTCGTGCACAACAGCCTGCAATACATGACCGACGCGGACATCAACGCGATCTCGACCTACCTCAAGTCGATCCCGCAGAATAAGGAAGCGCCGGAGTCGATCCAGCTCGAGACGTCCGAAAAGTTTGGTGGCGAATTGCTGACGATGGGCAAGAAGGTCTACACCGAGAACTGCGCGAAGTGCCACGCAGAAAACGGTCTGGGCAAGCCGCCTGCGTATCCGCCGCTCGCGAACAATCAGTCGATCCAGATGCCGTCGGCCGTCAATCCGATCCGCATGACGCTCAACGGCGGTTATCCGCCGAGTACGGAAGGCAATCCGATGCCGCACGGCATGCCGCCGTTCGCGCAGTCGCTGTCGGATACGGAGGTCGCCGCAGTCGTGACGTACATCCGTATGTCGTGGGGCAACCACGGCACGCCGGTATCGCNCAGCGTACAATACGCACCGAGGCGCAGCCTTCACACTGGGGCCGCGCCCCTTGTCTTTTGTGACGCAGGTTCTGTAGTGGTAGTTTGGTCTTTTCGTTTCAGCAGCAGGAAGTCGGCATGCACGTCGGTGAGCGCTTCAACAGCATCAGTCATCTGATCGGCGTGATTCTGGCCGTCGCGGGCCTCGCGACACTCGTCACGATGGGCGCGCTCGAAGGCGATCCCTATATGATCCCTATATATAAGGTCGTGAGCTTCGCGGTCTACGGCGCAATGCTCGTCGTACTGTATCTCACCCTGTATCATTGGGCGCGCACGCCGTGCGTCAAGGCGATTCTGCAGAAGTGCGATCATTCGGCCATTTATTTGCTGATCGCCGGGCAGCTATACGCCGTTCACGCTGGTCACGTTACGCGACCCGTGGGGTTGGTCTCTCTTCGGCGTCAGCTGGGGGCTCGCCACGCTCGGCATCACGCAGGAACTCACGCTCGGGCGCCGAACCCGCAGCGTCTCGATGGTGCTTTACGTGTTGATGGGCTGGCTCGCGCTCGTAGCCGTTCGTCCGCTCGTGACGGCGCTGCCACCCGCGGGCACCACGTAGCTCGTGGCAGGCAGCGTGATCTACAGCGCCGGCATCTACTTTTTCATCAATGACGAGCGCATCCGGCACGGCCACGGAATCTGGCATCTGTTTGTGCTGGCAGACAGTCTTGCCAGTTTGAGCGTCGCGCGCTACGTCGCGTGAGCGCGGCAAACCCGGCATCGCGCAAGCATTGTCTTTCTCGATGCAATTTACGGCCAGTCGGCGTGTCTTGATAGCGCGCCGAACCTCGCGGCAATGTCCGATGGTTGCGTACCGTCTTCAATCATTGCCGCACGACATTTTTCCGAGCGTCGCTTATGCGCTGTCGCGGTGTTTTTCGCCCGCCCCGCCTTGCACCGCTCGCCATAACGAACTCGAACATTCTTTATGCCTTTTGATTCGCTCGGCCTGTCCGAACCCCTCCTCCGCGCAGTCAACGAACTGGGCTATTCCAGCCCCACCCCGATCCAGCTTCAGGCCATCCCCGCCGTTTTGAAGGGCGGCGACCTGCTCGCGGGCGCGCAGACCGGCACCGGCAAGACCGCCGGTTTCACCCTGCCGATCCTTCAGCGCCTGTCGCAACTCGCGCCCGTCACCGGCGGCGCGAAACGTCCCGTGCGCGCGCTCATCCTCACGCCGACGCGCGAACTCGCGGCGCAGGTTGAAAAAAGCGTGCGCGCCTACGGCAAGTATCTGAAGCTCAAGTCGACGGTGATGTTCGGCGGCGTCGGCATCAACCCGCAGATCGACGCGTTGAAGCGCGGCGTCGACATCGTCGTCGCGACGCCCGGCCGTTTGCTCGACCACATGCAGCAGAAGACCATCGACGTATCGCAGCTCGAGATTCTCGTGCTCGACGAAGCCGACCGCATGCTCGACATGGGCTTCATCCACGACATCAAGCGCGTGCTGGCGAAGCTGCCGCCCAAGCGCCAGAACCTGCTCTTTTCGGCCACCTTCTCCGACGAGATAAAGGCACTCGCCGACGGCCTGCTCGACTCGCCTGCGCTGATCGAAGTCGCGCGCCGCAACACGACGGCCGAGCGTATCGACCAGAAGATCTACTCGGTCGATCGCGATCGCAAGCGCGAACTGCTGACGCATCTGATCCGCGAGAACGACTGGTTCCAGGTGCTCGTCTTCACGCGCACGAAGCACGGCGCAAACCGTCTCGCCGAGCAACTGACGAAGGACGGCATCAGCGCGCTCGCGATCCACGGCAACAAGAGCCAGTCGGCACGCACGCGCGCGCTCGCCGAGTTCAAGGATCAGACGTTGCAGGTGTTGGTCGCGACGGATATCGCGGCGCGCGGCATCGATATCGATCAACTGCCGCACGTCGTCAACTTCGACCTGCCGAACGTGCCGGAAGACTATGTGCATCGCATCGGCCGCACCGGACGCGCGGGCGCGGAAGGCGAAGCGGTGTCGCTCGTATGCGTCGACGAACATCAGTTGCTGCGCGATATCGAACTCCTTATCAAGCGTCCGATTCCGAGCGAAGTGGTGCCGAGCTTCGAGCCGGATCCGACCGCGAAGCCGGAATCGATCCAGCGCCGCAGTCAGGGACGCCGCGGACCGCGCGAAGGCGAACCGCGCCGCGAAGGCGAAGCGCGCGGCAGCCGCCCGGCGAATCACGGCAAGCCCGGCGGCAATGCGAGCAAGAGCTCGTCGGCGCGCGATGGACGCGAAAGTCGCGATGGCCGCTCAGCCAAACCCGCCGCGCCGAAGCCGAATCACGGCGCCGGCGCAACGCCCACACCACGCCGTTCCGCGGATGCGCCCGTGCATGCGGGACACGCATCGAATCTGCGCACGAAGGCAGGCAATCCCGGCGCGCTGCTCGGTGGCAAGCCGCGCGTCGAGGCGCTAAGAGAACGCGCTGCCGGTTTACACCGGCAGCGCGTTTTCATGGCATCGAGGACGAAGAAACCGTGACGTAAGCGCGCTTCAGCCATTCGATCTGCGCGCGCCATCGCAACTGCACGGATGCATCGCCGGCGAGTTCGAAGGTGATGCCGCTCGTCAGCCTCGCATAGCCGACGCGCTGAGCCTCGCCGCTCGCGATCATTGCCACGAAGCATGCAAGCGGCGCGTCTTCGAGCATCGCGCGATGCACGTCGAGCTGAACCTGATGGAAGGCATCGTTCGCGACGAAGCCAAGCGTCGCGCGTTTCGCCGTTTCGATGGCCCGCGCCGTCCGCGACGACGGCCACAGCGCGAAGCAGAGCGTGTGTACGTCGGGCGCGAGCAGTTCGCCCGCGCTCAGCAAGGCCGTGCAGATGCGTCCGGCGTCATCGGTGCAGGCGAGCGATGCGGTGAAGCCGCGAGTGGATCCGTGCATCGCCGCATCGACGTCGCTGTTGAAGAGCGCGCGGACATCGGCCGGCCATGCGTCGTAGACCGTCTGGAACGACAGCGCGTCGCCGCTCATCGAAAAACGCGCGCCCGCGTAACGACAACGGCCAGCTTCATCGGAAGAACAACTGCGTCATCTTCGCGAGCGGATATTGCACGCCCGGTTGAATACGCGCGGGAAGATCTAGCGGCTTGAGCAGCATCTTGATGCACTGATCCGCCGAAAGATTGCGTCTGACGAGCGCATTCACGCGCGCCGACAACATGCGGTTGTACTCGGTGTCCTTCGCGTGATCGGGGTAGCGGATCGCGAACACATGCCGCAGCGCGATTTCGGAATCCTCGCTTTTCAGCTCCAGCACGCGGCGAACGAGCGCGCCGAGCACCGCGAAGCGGCCATTGCCTTCGATCTTGTTCCACTTCTTGAAGAAGCAGAAAAAGTGCTTGTAGTGACGCACTTCGTCGGTGCGAATGTTGTCAGTGATTTCCTTCAGAACCGGTTCGTCCGAACAATCGTTGATCGCGCGATAGAGCGTCGCCGTTCCGGTTTCGACGACGCAGCGCGCGACCATTTCGAGCGCGCGCTTCTTCTCGAAGGCTTCGTAGGAACAGGTCAGCGAATACTCGTCGAAGAAAGTCTTGAACGCAGTGTCCCAGTCGAAATCGGGCCACACATGATTGATGTAGGTCTTGAGCGCGCGGCCGTGCTGCATCTCTTCCGGCTCCCACTCGTTGTTGAGCCAGGCCGAAATCTCGGGATCGTCGTGGAAGTACGTGCTGAGATTGCTCGTATAGAGATCAGTGCCGCTCTCGATGAACGAGCACGCGCACAACAACAAGAGAAGATGTTCGTTCGATGCTGCCTTTACGCGGTCGATTCGATCGAGGTCGATGTCTTCGATACGCCACGGCATGATGTGACTGCTTTCTGTGTGCATGTAATCGCGCTCCCTGCTGGACTAAACGCGCCATCGGCCAAAAAGGACGGCCGAGGTTCAAAGGATGAGGCCGCTCACGGCCCGGCTCGAATCGACTTCGATCTCGACGGCTGATTGATCAATCTTAGCCGGTCTGCGATGACTCTGCAGACATGGGGACAGACTTGCGCGAAGCAGGCCGGTTCCTTTGAAATCGATTCTTGCGAGTCGTTGAACGACGGTTTGGCGCCATACAGAGCACAGAGCAGAATTCATGCCGTTGACATGCGACAAAGGCGGCCGAAGCCGCCTTTGTCGTTTCACTGGTCGTTGCGCTCGCAGCCGCAACGTCGCGTGCCGCAGTCAATCCACGCGTTGCGCACGCCGCATGTGAACGGCGACGATCGCGAGCGACACGCCGGACAACACCGCTGGCAGCACGTAGTAACTCGCCGCGACCTTGTCGCCGGTCAGGTGAATGAACGCCTCGACGATGGTCGGCGCGAAGCCGCCGAACAAGGTTACGCCGAGCGCATAGCCAATCGACAGCCCCGTCGAACGCACGCGCGTCGGGAAGATCTCGGACATGAGCGCGGGCATCGGTCCGGAATACGCGGCCTTCAGAATGCCCGCGCCCGCCTGAAGCACGACGAGGGATGCGACCGTCGGATGCGCCTGAAGCCACGCAAACATCGGATAAATCGCGACGCCCATGAAGATCGACGTGCCGAGCATGATGCGGATGCGGATGCGGCCGAGCTTATCGGACAGCGCGCCCATCAACGGCGAGAAGATGAACTGCAGCCCGCCGTTAAGCACGACGACGGCAAAGGAAGCCGTCGCGGGCAAATGCAATTGCTTGACGGCATACATCGGCATGTAAAGCTGCAGTACGTACACGCCGCCCGTCGACTGCGCAACGATGCCGATGGCGAGCACGAGGTTGAGCCACTGATTCGCGAACGACGCGCCGGACACCTCGGGCTGCGTCTCGATCTTTTTCTCCGTAGCGCGGTTGGCGAGGAATTCGGGCGTTTCGTCGAGATGCGAGCGAATGTAATAGTCGACCGGCCTGATCAACAACCCGAACACGAACGGAATGCGCCAGCCCCAGCTTTCGAGTTGCGGCTGCGGCAGCCACGCGCTCAGCACGGTGCCGAACGAGGCCGCGAGAATGGCCGCCAGGCCCTGACTCGCGAACTGCCAGCTTGCGTAGTAGCCGCGCCTGGACGCGCTGTGCTCGACCATGAACGCCGTCGCGCTGCCGAATTTAGCCCACCGCGAAGCCCTGAATCAGCCGCGCGAGCAGCACGAGCAAGGGCGCGGCGCCGATGTGCTGATACGACGGCATCACCGCCATCGTCAGCGTGCCGATCGTCATCAGGAGAATCGCGAGCGTCAGCGCTGCCTTGCGTCCCTTGCGGTCGCCATAGAGGCCGAGGACGATCGCGACGAGCGGATGCATCAAAAACGAGATGCCGAAGGTCGCGATGGCGAGCATGGTCGACAGCCATTCGTCGTTCGACGGAAAGAACGCTTTCGCGATGACCGACGCGAAATAGCCGTAGACGAGGAAGTCGAACCATTCCAGCGCGCTGCCGACCGACAACGAGAAAACGATGCGCCGGACCATCGCCTTGGAAAGCGGCGCCGTAGCGTGATGTGGGTTCGGCGCGGGGCGGGCGCGGTCGTTCATGAATGTCTCCTGGTGCTGCATGACGTGCTCTTTCTCGGGACGAATGCCGCCCGTTCGCAGCCTCGCCGCAGCGAATCGGGCGTGATGCTCGATGGGAAAGCAAACGGCAGACAGCCGTTCGCCTCGACGACGAATCAGAAGCCGGCGGCGAGACCGTTGCGGCGACTGTCGCTGGCGGCGACGTATCCGCGCTCGGGATCGTTGCAATCGAGCTTCCAGATGTACTGGCCGGAACCGAAGTCCATGTACGGATCGTCGATCGACTTGATGGTGTGGCCGAGGCCTTCGAGTGCGCGCGCCGTTTCGAGATCGAGCGTCGCCTCGATGTCGATGGTGAAGTCGCGATTGACCTTCCAGCGCGGTGCGTCGCACGCGGCCTGCGGCTGCTGGCCGTAGTCCAGAAACCGCACGATCGATTGCAGATGTCCTTGCGGCTGCGTGTCGCCGCCCATCACGCCGAAACTCATCACGGCTTCCTGCTGGCCATCGACCTGCTGCGTGAGGAACGAGGGAATGATCGTATGGAACGGGCGCTTTCCGCCCTCGACGACGTTGGCCGATTTCGGGTCCATCGAGAAACCACAGCCACGGTTCTGCAACGAAATGCCCGGGCCCGGCACGACGACGCCCGAACCGAAGCCCATGTAGTTCGACTGGATGAAGCTGACCATCATGCCGCGCTCGTCCGCCACCGACATGTAGATCGTGCCGCCCGCCTTGGGCATGCCGAAGTCGAAGTGCGTCGCGCGCGACGGATCGATGAGCTTCGCGCTCGCTGAGATACGCGTCGTCGAGCATCTGCTCGGGCGTGACTTCCATCGAACGCGGATCGGCGACGTAACGGTAGATATCGGCGAAGGCGAACTTCATCGCTTCGATCTGCAAGTGCTGCGACTCGATGCGATCCACCGTCAGCGCGCTCACGTCGAATTTGTCAAGAATACCGAGCGCGATCAGCGCGGCGATGCCCTACCCGTTCGGCGGAATCTCGTGAACCGTGTAGCCGCGATAGTCCTTGCTGATCGGCTCGACCCAGTCCGCGCGGTAGCCGCGCAGGTCGTCCATCGTCATGGCCGCGCCGCCCTCGCGCGCATAAGCGGCGATACGCTCGGCGATCTCGCCTTCGTAGAACGCGCGCGGGCCGTGCTTCGCCAGCAGCCGCAGCGTGTTCGCGTGACCGGAGAAGCGCACGAGTTCGCTGACTTCGGGCGCGCGTCCGTGCGGCATGAAGACATCCGCGAAACCGGGTTGATTGCAAAGCCCGGGCACCGCCGCCGCCCATTTGTACGCGACGATGCTCGCCACCGCATGCCCGCGCTCGGCAATTTCGATGGCGGGTTCCATCAGATCCGCGAACGGCAGCGAACTGAACAGCGAACTGAATTTCGCATGCAGCGCCTCCCAGCCGGCGATCACGCCCGGCACGGTCACCGCATCCCAGCCACGCTTGGGCTGACGGGCAAGTCCGTTCTCTTCGCCGTACTTGTTGCGGAAGTAATCGACATTCCACGCCGCCGGCGAAACTCCCGACGCATTCAGGCCGTGCAACTTCTTGCCGTCCCAGACGAGCGCGAAGGCATCGCCGCCGAGTCCGCACGACACGGGTTCGACCACGGTGATGGCCGCCGCCGCGATGGCCGCGTCGACGGCGTTGCCGCCTTTCCACAGCATCCGCAGTCCGGCTTGTGCCGCCAGAGGATGGGACGTCGAGACGATGTTGCGGGCGAAGACCGGCAAGCGCGGAGTGGGATACGGGTTCTGCCAGTTGAAGCGAGTCATGTGTGGGTCCGAAAAAGAAAGCATGCGCACCGCGGCACGCAATAAACCGGTCAGGCAAAAGCGAGATATTGCATTGCCTGCTTAATCTGGAACAAATTCATTTGTTGTATTGAATTAATGCGCTGCTCGCATGAATGCACGATAGCTGGACGACGCGACAGTACGGCGCTTCGATGTGCACTCGACAGGAAGCTCAAGTAAATTCTGCAAACTTGCGTCGCACCCTACCCGCTTGCTCGACGACCAAAAGTCAAAACCAAAATTTTCACGACGGGTTTGGCACTCGTCTGACGCTTGCCTACAATTCCAATTCTCGGCAACCGAAGCGCGTCTGCGCCTGGCTGCCCGGCATTTTCCGGTATCCCCGTACAACGTTTCGAAGCACGAAGACCCGGCTTACAAAGCCGGTTGCTTATGCCGTTCGGTCGTCATGGAGAACACGATGCTGAGTCCGCACGAATTTGCCACGCTGCTACTGGTTCAGGAAGCGCCTCATCAAGTCGATATGGAACGCGAGGAACTCGAACGTCAGCTCGTCCAGCTCGAAAGCCTCGCCTCGGGACGCCAGCAATGGCGGCTCACTGAATCCGGCGATTGCACCATAAAAGCGTTCAAGCGCTTTTCGTAGCATCGCGACAAGTTCGCGGCAGGACACCGAACGCGGCCACCCGGCCGCGTTTTTGTTTGCCTCGTCACTCTCGAAGGTCTAGCCCGCCCGCAGCGTCGGATCGCCGCTCGCACACCAACTCAAGGCCTGCGGGCGCTATCCGAGAAAGAAGTCCGCCCACGCGCTTTGCGACTGCGGACCGGGATTCGCCTTTTACGCGCCGTAACGTTCGGCGATCGACGCCTGGAACGCGCAGTAGCGATCCTTCGACAGCGCGCCGCGCCTTTGCGCGACGTAGGCATCGTAGAACGTCGAGTAGACGGACTGCGCATCCGCGCCGTAGTCGACCAGGGACGCATCGCACATCGATTGCATCGCGCTGAACGACGGCGCGCCCAACGATCCGCTCAGATTCGGCGTGGATACGCATCCGGATTGCATCGCCACGCCGAGCGCGACGGAAGTCACCAACATTCGCATTGCTTTCATCCTTTGTGCGATTCGAGCCGCCAGTATCGGTCGATATGCGAGTTCGTGCCACCCGGCCGAACAGCATAGGCCAATCGGCATGCACGAAGCGATGACGGCCGTCCGGCGGGGCAAGCGCCGCGTGCGGCGGGATTCGGCCTATGCGCTTCGGGCAGGTTGTCCGCGCCTCGCGGGTTCGATAGATTGCGCATACCGGCATCACGCGATGCCATCGTTTCGGAGAAGACCATGCAGGATCAGTACGTCCTCGCGCTCGATCAGGGCACGACCAGTTCGCACGCCATGCTGTTCGATCGTCAGGGCAAGGTCGTGTCGGTAGTGAAGGAGTTCCAGCAGATCTACTCGCAAGCCGGATGGGTCGAGCACGATCCGCAGGAAATCTGGTCGACGCAGGCGGGCGTCGCCGCCGAAGCCGTCACGCGCGCCGGGGCAAGCGCGGCGGCGATCGCCGCGGTCGGCATCACGAATCAGCGCGAGACGACCATCGTCTGGGACCGCAACACGGGCCGGCCCGTCTACAACGCGATCGTCTGGCAGGACCGTCGCACGGCGTCGCTGTGCGACGAATTCAAGGCGCGCGGCCTGGAAGAAACGGTGCGCGCGAAAACCGGCCTGCCCATCGACGCCTACTTCTCGGCTACCAAGATCCGCTGGATCCTCGACAACGTGGAAGGCGCGCGAGACAAGGCCCGACAAGGCCAGCTCGCGTTCAGCACAGTCGATAGCTGGCTCATATGGAACTTCACGAAGCACGCGCTGCATGTCACCGACATCACCAACGCGTCGCGCACGATGCTCTTCGACATTCACGCGCGCCGCTGGAACGACGACCCGCTCGAGGCCTTAGACATTCCGCGCAGCATGCTGCCCGAGGTGCGGACGTGTTCGGAAGTGTATGGATCGACGCAAGGCACGGTGTTCGCCTCCGATGTGCCGCTCGCATCGATCGCGGGCGATCAGCACGCGGCGCTTTTCGGACAGATGTGTACGGACGTCGGCATGGTGAAGAACACCTACGGCACAGGTTGCTTTCTGGTGGTGAACACCGGCTTTCTGGTGGTGAACACCGGCGAAACGCCGATCGAATCGCGCAACAACCTGGTCACGACCATCGCGTGGCAGATCGGCGACAAGGTGAACTATGCGCTCGAAGGCAGTATCTTCATCGCGGGCGCGGTCGTGCAGTGGCTGCGCGACGGGCTCGGACTGATACGCCGGGCAAGCGAAATCGAGACGCTCGCGCGCGGCGTGCCGCACAGCGACGGCGTGTATCTCGTTCCGGCGTTCGCGGGACTGGGCGCACCGCACTGGAACGCGCGGGCGCGCGGAACGATGTTCGGCGTCACGCGCGGCACGTCGTCCGGACATATCGCGCGGGCGGCGCTCGATTCCATCGCATATCAGTCGCTAGACGTGCTGCGCGCGATGGAGTCCGATTCGGGCATTCGCATCGCGCAGTTGCGCGTGGACGGTGGCGCATGCGAGAACGATCTGCTGATGCAGTTTCAGGCCGATATTCTCGGCGTCGATGCGGTACGTCCGCGCGTCGCGGAAACTACCGCGCTCGGCGCGGCCTATCTCGCAGGGCTCGCGATCGGATACTGGCAGGACATCGACGAACTTAAATCGCAATGGCAACTCGACCGGCGCTTCACGCTAGCGATGGACGCGCAGCAGGTCGAATCGTGCGTCGCGGGCTAGAAACGCGCGGTCGACGCGGCGAAGGTCTGGGCCGACGCCTGACCGGCGGACCCGGGCGTTACGACAACACGTCGCCGAAATCGCCGCGCACGCCCGCCTCGACGAGGCCCGGCAGTTCGTCATATGTTTCATGATCCGCGTGATGCCCGCATCGGCCAGCACTTGCGCCGTAGCCCGACGGAATGTGGCTCGCGCCGCCGAACGCGATGGCCTTCATGTCCGCCGCGCGCGCCGCGTTCAGGCCCGCGATGCTGTCCTCGACGACGAGACAGCGCGCCAGTTCAACGCCGAGCGTTTCGGCGGCGAAGAGGTACACATCGGGGATACGGCTTCGGACAGGCGCCCTGCTGTGCGCTGAACACGCGCCCGGCGTCGATGTCGTCGAATCCCGCGCGTCGCGCCGAAGCCCGCACGCGCGCCATGCCGCTGTTCGACACGACCGCGACCGGCAAGCCGCATCGCGCGAGTTCGAGCAACACGCGTGCCTCGATGGTGTTCACGAAGTCCGGCGGCATCACGATGCCGAACTGGCTCTCCAGGGATGCGAGAAATCGCGAAGTCTGCTGGCCGAACGGGGTCTTGACGGACGACCGGAAGTCGATGCCGGGAAAGGTCTCGGTCAGGACCTCGAGCATGACGCGATCCGCGACGACTTCGCTATCGACGAGCACACCGTCGCAGTCGCAAATGAGATGGTCGATCATGGTGGCTCATAGTCGTTGAGCCGCCATCATAGCGGTCAGCAGACGTCAGCCACGCTTGGGGAGCGCTCCGTCGCGCTCGGTGCGCGTGTCCCCGGCTCGCCGCGCTCGTCGTTGCCGATGCGCGGCGCATCGAGCCGTGCGGCGATCCACGTCACCGCGAGCGCGGCGAGCGCGGCGAGCGCCACGGCCTCTGCCACCCACGGCAAGATATCGAGGCTGTAACCGTGTGTGAGCACCGCGCCGCCGAGCTACGCGCCGCCCGCATTGCCGACGTTGAACGCGCCGATGTTCAGGGTCGACACGAGATTGGGCGCCTGCGTGGCTTTTTCGACGACGCGCGTCTGCAACGGCAGCACCGTCGCGAAGGCCGCGATGCCCCACAGGAAGATCGTGACGATCACGCCTGCCTGGCTGTGACTGGTTTTCGCGAACAGCGCCATCACGATGGCGAGCGTGAACAGAATGCCCATCAGCGAGCGCATCAGCGAGCGGTCGGCAAGTTTGCCGCCGATCGTGTTGCCGATCGTCAGGCCGACGCCGAACAGCACCAGCATCAGCGTCACGCCCTTCGGCGAGAAGCCGCCGACCTGCTCGAGAATCGGCGCGATGTAGGTGAAGACGACGAAGACGCCGACGAAGCCGAGCACGGTCATCGTCAGCGCGAGCCAGACCTGCGGATCGCGCAGCACGCGCACTTCACGGCCAAGACCGCTCAGCGCGGCATCGTGACGATTCGGCACCAGCGCCGTCACGCCGAGCGCGGACAGCACGCCGAGTCCCGCGACGATCCAGAAAGTCGCGCGCCAGCCGAACTCCTGTCCGACGAAGGTGCCAAAAAGCACGCCCAGCACGTTCGCGAGCGTGAGGCCGGTGAACATCAGCGCGATCGCGCTTGCGCGCTTGTCGGCCGGCACGAGCGACGCCGCGACCACCGCGCCGATGCCGAAGAACGAGCCGTGCGCGAACGACGTCACGACGCGCGCGATCATCAGCAAGCCACAGCCCGGCGCGACCGCGCAAAGCACGTTGCCGACGATGAACACGAGCATCAGCCCTTGCAGCGCGAGCTTGCGCGGCAATCGCGCGGTCAGCACGGCAAGCAGCAGCGCGCCGACCACGACGCCGAGCGCATAGCCGGACACGAGCAGCCCGGTGGAGGGAATCGATACGGACAGATCGCGCGCGACGTTCGGCAGAAGACCCATGATGACGAATTCGGTCGTCCCGATGGCGAACGCGCTGATCGCCAGCACAAGAAGAGGCAAGGGCATGGTGGCTCCAGATCGGAAACGCGCGGTCACGAACTCGACGACGACGCCCGGCGCAAGTCGCACGAACAACTGGCGGTCGCCGGTGAGCAGTACGTCGGCCTGCCGGTATGCATAGCCGAAGCAGTCGAGACGACGGATCAACTCGGCCCACTCGGCTGCATCGTCGATACGCAGCGCGACGTGGTCGATCCGCGTCGCACTCGGCACATCCGGCGCGCTCTCTGACGCGCGCGCATGCGAGGCAACCAGATGCACGACCGGACGGCCGCCGAGATACATCCAGTACCCGCCGACGCCGAACGGCAGACGCGGGCCGACCTGTATGCCCGCGACATCGGTGAAGAAGCGCATCGGCGCATCGCAATCGGGCGCAACGACGGTGACGTGATCGAGTTGCATGGGAAACACGCGCGAGAACACAGAATAGCCGCCATTCTGCGGATTCGGCGCAGGCTTGAGAATTGGTCTAGGCTTTGAATCATTCTCAAACAGGATTTGAAAATGACGATGGATCGGCTCGGTGACATGCGCTTTTTCACCGAAGCGGCGTCGCTCGGAAGCCTGTTGGCAGTGGGCCGCAAGCTCGGCCTGTCACCGGCGGCGGCAAGCGCGCGACTCCTGAAGCTGGAAAAGGCGCTGCATACGCGGATTTTCGAGCGCACGATGCGTCAGTTGCGGCTCACCGACGAAGGCAAGCTGTATCTGCAGCACTGCCGAATCGCGCTGCAGGCGATCGACGACGCCGAAGCGGCGCTGCAGGCTGGCCAGAATGTCGTGCGTGGCAAGGTGCGCGTCTCGGCGACCTCGGATTTCGGCCGCACGCTGCTGTGCGGCTGGCTCAACGAATTCAAGACGCGACATCCGGAAGTGAGCTTCGCGCTGACAGTGAGCTTCGCGCTGACGCTGTCGGATTCGGTGTCGAATCTGCTGGAGGAAATCGATCTGGCGATCTGCTTCGGCGCGCCGCCGGACAGCGGGCTCGCGGCGCGCGTGCTGGCGCCGAACCGCCGCGTGTTGTGCGCGTCGCCCAGACTATCTGGAACGTAAGGGCACGCCGAAGACGCCCGCCGATCTCGTCGGACACGATTTCGGCGTGCTCGTGACCTCGACCGGCACGCTCAACGAACTGAACTTCGTGCGCGGCGACGAGCGCTATACTTACACGATGCTGCTCGCCGATTCCTGGGAAACCAACGACGGCGCGATGGTGCGCGCGTGGGCGCTGGCGGGCCACGGCATCGCGCACAAGTCGATCTGGGATATCGCCGTGGACGTGCGCTCGGGCGTGCTGCGCATGGTGCTGCCCGACTGGTGCACGCGCTCTTTCACGCGAACCACTACATGGCTCCGCGCGTGCGCGGTCTGCTGGACTATCGGATTGTGCGCTTCGAAACGACGACCGACGAATTGCTCGGCGACTCGCCTATTCGCCCAATCGGATTCGGCCGCGTCGAGTGATGCCGCCGGCGCTATAATAATAACGGGCTCAATTCCGGCGAAAAGCGGGCAGATCAGCGTAGAAGTCCGCCGAACGCCTTCCAATCCTTCTTAAAGACGCCCCAGGTTAACCACTGCGACCGGCGACGATTCATGACCAAGAAAGTTTACGTGAAGACCTTTGGCTGCCAGATGAACGAGTACGACTCCGACAAGATGGTCGACGTACTCGGCATGGCCGAAGGACTCGTCAAGACGGACACGCCCGAAGACGCGGACGTCATTCTGTTCAACACCTGCTCGGTGCGCGAAAAGGCCCAGGAAAAGGTCTTCTCCGATCTCGGCCGCGTGCGCGAACTCAAGGAAGCGAACCCGAACCTCCTGATCGGCGTCGGCGGTTGCGTGGCGAGCCAGGAAGGCGCGTCGATCGTCGCGCACGCGCCGTATGTCGATCTCGTGTTCGGTCCGCAGACGCTGCACTGCCTGCCGTCGATGATCGATCAGCGCCGCGCCACCGGCCGCGCGCAAGTCGACATCTCGTTCCCGGAAATCGAAAAGTTCGACCATCTGCCGCCCGCGCGCGTCGATGGCCCGAGCGCCTTCGTATCGATCATGGAAGGCTGCTCGAAATACTGCAGCTATTGCGTGGTGCCCTACACGCGCGGCGAAGAAGTCTCGCGCCCGCTCGACGACGTGCTCACCGAAATCGCCGGTCTCGCCGACCAGGGCATGCGCGAAGTCACGCTGCTCGGCCAGAACGTGAATGCGTATCGCGGCGCGCTGACGCTCGGCGCGACCGAGATCGCCGATTTCGCGACGCTGATCGAATACGTCGCAGAGGTGCCGGGCATCGAGCGGATTCGTTACACGACCTCGCATCCAAAAGAATTCACGCAGCGCCTGATCGATACCTACGCGAAGGTGCCGAAGCTCGTCTCGCATCTGCATCTGCCGGTGCAGCACGGCTCGGACCGCATCCTGATGGCGATGAAGCGCGGCTACACCGTGCTCGAATACAAGTCGGTGATCCGCAAGCTGCGCGCGATCCGTCCGGACCTGTCGCTGTCGACCGACTTCATCGTCGGCTTTCCCGGCGAGACCGAAGACGATTTCAACAAGATGATGGCGCTCGTCGACGAGATAAGCTACGACACGAGCTTTTCGTTCATTTACAGCCCGCGTCCGGGTATGCCCGCTGCGAATCTGCACGACGACACGCCGCGAGAGGTCAAGCTCAAGCGGTTGCAACATCTACAGGCGACCATCGAGGAAAACGTGCAGCGCATCAGCGAGTCGATGGTCGGCAAGGTCGAGTGCATCCTCGTCGAGCGTCCGGCGCGTAAGGACCCGAACGAACTGGCCGGACGCACGCAGAACAATCGTGTGGTCAACAATCGTGTGGTCAACTTTCCCGCGCCCGCGCAGTCGCACACGCGTTTGATCGGTCAGATGATCGACGTGAAGATCGTGCATGTGTATCCGCATTCGCTGCGCGGCGAACTGGTGATGGCGCCCGAACTGGCGCACTGAGCCGAACTCAAGACAGGAACCCAAGTTCACTTTGAAGAACGCTCCCACGCAGTATCTTGAATTCACCGCGCCGCGCGACGACAACACCCGGCTCGCCAACCTCCGGCCCGCTCGACGAAAACCTGCGACAAATCGAGCAAGCGCTCGACGTGACGCTTTCGCGACGCGGCCACAAGATTTCGATCCGCGGCCGTGGCGCGAAAGTCGCGCTCGCGGCGCTCGAAAACTTCTACAATCGTGCCCGCGATCCGATTTCCGTCGACGATATTCAGCTCGCGCTGGTCGAGGCGCGTCACGCGACGCGACGCGCGAAGGCAACGGTGGCAACGACGGCGACGCCGACCAGGCGGAAGTCAATCCGCGCTTTCGTTGCGATCCGGATCATCCGTTCGACGAGCCGAGCGCGACCATCGATCTCGGCGATCAAGAGAATCACGGACCGAAGCTCTACACGCGACGCGCCGACTTGCGCGGCCGCACGCCGGCCCAGCGCGACTACCTGAAGCAGATCCTGTCGCACGACGTGGCGTTCGTCATCGGGCCGGCGGGCACGGGTAAGACTTATCTCGCGGTCGCTTGCGCCGTCGATGCGCTCGAACGCGATCAGGTCAAGCGCATCGTGCTGACGCGTCCGGCCGTCGAGGCGGGCGAGCAGCTCGGTTTTTGCCGGGCGATCTCGCGCAGAAAGTCGATCCGTATCTGCGGCCGCTTTACGACGCGCTCTACGATTTGCTCGGTTTCGACAAGACCACCAAGATGTTCGAGCGTCAGATGATCGAAATCGCGCCGCTCGCGTACATGCGCGGACGCACGCTAAATCATGCGTTCATCATTCTCGACGAGGCGCAGAACACCACGCCCGAGCAGATGAAGATGTTCCTCACGCGTATCGGCTTCGGCTCGAAGGCGGTCGTCACCGGCGACACGGCCCAGGTCGATCTGCCGCGCGGTCATAAGAGCGGGCTCATCGAAGCGCAGCATGTGCTGTCGGAAGTCCGCGGCATTGCAATCACGCATTTCACGTCGGCGAACGTGGTGCGGCATCCGCTCGTCGCGCGCATCGTTGAGGCTTACGACGCGCAATCGCAGAAGGACGCCGCGCTCGCCGAAGCCGCGCTCGCCGCGCAGCAGACGCAATCTTCGCAACAGTCGCAGCAGAAGCTCGAATGAGCGCGCCGCGCCTGACGCTGACCGTGCAGTTTCCCGCCGCGAAGGCGTTCCCGACGCACAAGGCACTGCTGTCGCGCGCGGCGGTTTCGCGGTGGATCAAGGCCGCGTTCTTCGCGGATGCCGAGCTGACCGTGCGTTTCGTCGATGCCGAGGAAGGACGCGTGCTTAACCGCACTTATCGTCAGAAAGATTACGCGACCAACGTGCTCACCTTCGCGTACGCCGAGTCGGAAGACGATCCGGTGACGGGCGATCTGATTCTCTGCTGCCCGGTCGTCGAGCGCGAAGCCGCCGAACAGGGCAAGCCGCTCGACGCGCACTACGCGCATCTGCTGGTGCACGGCGCGCTGCATGCGCAGGGCTACGACCACGAGGTCGAAAGTGAGGCGGAAGAGATGGAATCGATCGAGACGGATATCATGAAGTCCCTGGGCTTTTCCGATCCTTACGTGCCGGTTTCGGACGACTGAACCGTCATCGTCATGCAATCGATGCCCGCCCCGATTTTCGACGCGCCGTGAACGACAAGCTGCCCGCCTCCACGCTCGACCCCGAAACTTCCGCCTCGCCCTGCCCGGACTATCCGCCGGTGCTCCGTGAATTCGCCCTGCTCACCGAAGACCAGCTCGTCGCCTCGCGCGAAGCCACGCTGGCCCACTGGGACCGGCGTTCCAACCTCTGGCTGTTCGGCTATGGCTCGCTGATCTGGAATCCCGGCCTGCCGACGCTCGAAGCCGTACGCGGCAAGATTCACGGTTATCACCGCGGGCTTTACCTGTGGTCGCGCGTAAATCGCGGCACGCCCGAACAGCCCGGACTCGTGCTCGCGCTCGATCGCGGCGGTTCGTGCACCGGCATGGCGTTCCGGCTGGCGGGCGAAGGCGCGGTTCCGCATCTGGAAGTGCTGTGGCGCCGCGAAATGCCGATGGGCTCCTATCGCCCGGCGTGGCTGCCTTGCACGCTCGCCGACGGACGCCGCGTCGACGCGCTCGCCTTCGTCATGCGCCGCGACGCGGCTTCCTACACCGGCAAGCTCGCCGATCCGGTCGTGCGCGCGGTGTTCGGCTGCGCGTGCGGCCGCTACGGCACGACGCTCAACTACGTCAGCCGAACGGTCGAGGCGCTGCGTGAAAGCGGCATGCCGGACCGGGCTCTGGAAGCGCTGCTCAGGCGCTGCCGGGCGCAAGCGGCCGAATGATGAGCGATGCGGCAGGCCTCGGCCGATCGGCCGGGTGGTGAACGGCGGACATACTTCTCGCATCGCATATTGTTGGGCTAGTGTTGCGGTTCGAAGCGACACGAAGGCCGCGCGAATCTTCGCAAGTTGCGAACTTCTCGTTTTGCGAATAGGATCGACCCGAATCAAGGTGGACAGCCGTGAAAGGAACGCGATCGGTGACGAAGGAGCGGCAGGATGCGGGTGATTTCCAGGAAGGTGCCCGAAGCATTCGGCTATCGGCATCCAACGGCGCGAGGCTCGCTTATGGCGTGGTATCGGCTGGCGACACATTGTGAAGCTGTCGATCTGATGGGTCTGAAGAGGACCTTTGCCTCCGTCGACTACGTCCCGGCGCAGTATTACGTGTTCGATGTGGGCGGCAATAAATTTCGAATCGTCGCGACGATCCACTTCAATCGTCAGATGCTGTTTGTTCGACATGTGCTCACGCACGCCGACTACGATCAATGGACCCCCGCAAGCAAACACCAATGAAAGCTCACAGTCGTTCGGAAAATCTGCCGGAGGTCGCAAAGGCCTGGTCGGCGTTGCAAGCACAGGTGTTCGTCAAGCCGATTCGCAGCAAGAACGACTATCGCAAGATGGTCGCGCTTGCGAACGAGCTTGCCGATCACCTCGAAAGCGACGAAGGCCCGCTCGCGGATTTTTTTGGCGTGGTGACGGATCTCATCGAATTATGGGAATCTCATCATGCGGACTTGCCGGTGGCCGAACCGAAAGAAGTGCTGCGCTATCTGCTCGACGCGCACGGCCTCAAACAGAAGGATCTGGCCGATATCGCGTCGCCGACGGTGATCAGCGACATTTTGGCCGGACGCCGTGCAATCAGCAAAAACGTCGCGAGGGCGCTCGCCGAACGTTTCGGCACGGACATGAGCGTTTTCATCTGAATGACACGCCGCGTCGCCAACCGGCTCGCCGCCTCGAAAACGCAACTCTTATCCACCAGGCCATGCGCGCCTCACCACGCAGTCCGTTTTTTGCCTTGGTGTATGCTTAACTTTCCATCCACACGCGCCCAGGACATTCTGGGCGCAACGCTATGAACGAACCCTATCCCAGTCGACGCCACTCCGAAAAACCACAGGAAAAGCGTTCGCTTCTCGAACGTCTGACCGATTTCATTTCGCACGAACCCGAATCGCGCGACGAATTGCTCGAAGTGCTGCAGGATGCGCACGAACGCAACCTGCTCGACGCCGACTCGCTTTCGATGATCGAAGGCGTCTTCCAGGTCTCCGATCTCTGTGCGCGGGACATCATGATTCCACGCGCGCAGATGGACGCCATCAACATCGCGGATACGCCCGCCGAATTCATTCCCTTCGTGCTCGAAAAGGCGCACTCGCGCTATCCGGTCTACGAAGGCAATCGCGACAACGTCATCGGCGTGCTGCTCGCGAAAGACCTGCTGCGCTACTACGCCGAAGAGTTCGGCGTGCGCGGCATGCTGCGCTCCGCGGTCTTCATCCCCGAATCGAAACGCTTGAACGTGCTGCTGCACGACTTTCGGGTGAACCGCAATCACATCGCAATCGTGGTCGACGAATACGGCGGCGTCGCGGGTCTCATCACCATCGAGGACGTGCTGGAGCAGATCGTCGGCGACATCGAGGACGAATACGACTTCGACGAGGAAGCTGGCAACATCATCGCGACACCGGACGGGAAGTATCGGGTGCGCGCGCTCACCGGCATCGAACAGTTCAACGAGGAATTCCACGCCGACTTCTCCGACGACGAAGTGGACACCATCGGCGGCCTCGTCACGCATCGCTTCGGGCGCGTGCCGCATCGCGGCGAGAAGGTGCGCATCGACGATTTCGTGTTCGAGATCCTGCGCGGCGACGCGCGCCAGATCCATGTGCTGCTCGTGCACCGTGCGCCGAATCTGACGCAGCAGCATCGCCGCGACGACGAGGACGAACTGCGCGACTGATTCCGCTGCCGGCCCGCCGCGATCCGCATCACCTCCCTCCGACGCGCCAGCCTGAAAAACTGGCGCGTTTTCGTTGACGCGGACCGCAGTCATTCAATCGCTGCATCCTTCTCCCGCTTCTTTCACGCCGATCGCACGACTCATGGCCGATTCATCGTCCCGCTCTCTTTCGCATCAGCGCGATGCCGCCGCCGCGCCGCGCGCGCTGCCGTTCTGGCATTGCCTCGTCGCGACCGTGCTCGGCGCGGCGAACACGTTCTCCTTCGCGCCGACGCCGCACGGCGGATGGCTCGAACTTGCGATCTTCGCGTTGTTTTTCGCGTGGCTGTCGCGCACGAGCGGCTGGAAAAGCGCTGCCGCGACCGGCTGGGCCTTCGGCTTCGGCAACTTCGTGACGGGCATCTGGTGGCTCTACGTCAGCATGCACGACTACGGCGGCATGGCCGCGCCGCTCGCCGCCGCGGTCGTCGCGCTGTTCTCGCTCTATCTCGCGCTCTATCCGGCGCTCTCCGGCGCGGTCTGGGCGCTGGTCGCCGGGCGCGCGCGTTTCGGCGACGAAGACGCCGCCACGGCACGCGACATCGCAGGCTCGCCGCGCTTCGCGCCGACCTGGCATGGCGCGTTCGCGTTCGCCAGCGCCTGGGCGCTCGGCGAATGGCTGCGCGGACTCGTGTTCACCGGCTTTCCGTGGCTGGCGAGCGGCTACGCGCAGGTCGACGGCCCGCTCAAGGGCTTCGGCGCGATCGCGGGCGTCTACGGCGTCGCGTGGGTGCTGGCTCTCTTTGCCGCCCTCGCCGTGCAGGCCGTCCATGCGTATCGACGCCGCGCACGCCCGCTCGCGCCTGCTGTTGCCGCGCTCGCGCTGATCGTCGCGGGCATGCTGTTGTCGCTCGTGCAATGGACGACGCCCGCGAACGCGCCGCTCAACGTGCGCCTGCTGCAAGGCAACGTCAAACAGGAAATGAAGTTCGAACAGAGC
>JAQFVI010000418.1:18922-47170 GCA_029439495.1 Caballeronia sp. BR6202001590007 | reverse complement strand
CCTTCCCGACGGCGGTGCGGCCGATTACACCAACAGTCTTTTCGGCATCACGCCGGGCATCAACGATGCGTATCGCTACGACAAACATCATCTGGTGCCGTTCGGCGAATTCGTGCCGCTCGGCTTCCACTGGTTCGTGCGCATGATGGGCATCCCGCTCGGCGATCTCGCACGCAGCCCGATCGCGCAGAAAGCGTTCTTCGTGAAGAACCAGCCGACCGCCGTGGACATCTGCTACGAAGACATCTTCGGCGAGGAAATCGCGCGCACCATCCGCGAGCAGGAAACGCCCGCCGGCATCCTCGTCAACTCGACCAATCTCGCGTGGTTCGGCAATACGATCGCGCTCGATCAGCATCTGCAGATCGCGCGCATGCGTTCCATCGAAACCGGCCGCCCGATGCTGCGCGCGACCAACACCGGCATGACCGCGGTGATCGCGGCCAACGGCGACGTCGTGTCGAAGCTGCCGACTTTCACCACCGGCGTGCTCGAAGCGCACGTCCAGGGCACGGCGGGCAACACGCCTTATGTGACGAGCGGCAACCTCACCGTGATCGCGGTGTCGCTGATCCTGCTCGCGGTCGGCTTCGCGTTCGCGCCGTCGGGCAAGCGCACGACGCTCTGAAGCCAAAGTATCCGAAGCAGCGCGGCGCGATGCAGCCTCCGTGCATCGGCGACCGCGCTTTGCACGCACTTCCCACGCGCTTCCCAAAATGGCGCGTGCGACCCGCCGTTCGGCTAAAATCGAACGTTTCAGCACTTCGGCCGAGCCTCGGCGCGGCGCCGGCACGAAGCAGTCGACGAGTCCTCGAACGTGACGGACCGCCCATCAACGAATCCGTGCGCGCCCCGTCCGGTCCGCATCAAAGGCAATCATGCTCACTTTCCAGCAAATCATTCTGACGCTGCAGTCCTACTGGAACGAGAAGGGCTGCGCGCTCCTTCAGCCGATCGATATGGAAGTCGGCGCCGGCACGTCGCACGTCCACACCTTCCTGCGTGCGATCGGTCCCGAGCCGTGGCGCGCCGCCTATGTACAGCCGTCGCGCCGCCCGAAGGACGGCCGCTACGGCGAGAATCCGAACCGCCTGCAGCACTACTACCAGTATCAGGTCATGCTCAAGCCGGCGCCAGAAAACATCTTCGATCTCTACCTCGGCTCGCTCGAAGCGCTCGGCTTCGATCTGCAGCAGAACGACGTGCGCTTCGTCGAGGACGACTGGGAAAATCCGACGCTCGGCGCTTGGGGACTCGGCTGGGAAGTCTGGCTCAACGGCATGGAAGTGACGCAGTTCACGTACTTCCAGCAAGCGGGCGGCCTCGATTGCAAGCCGGTGCTCGGCGAAATCACCTACGGCCTCGAACGCCTCGCGATGTATCTGCAAAAGGTCGAGAACGTCTATGACCTCGTCTGGACCGAGTGGGAAGAAAACGGCCCGAACGGCAAAGTGCTGCGCCGCCTGAGCTACGGCGACGTCTATCACCAGAACGAAGTCGAACAGTCGACCTATAACTTCGAACACGCGAACGTCGATCTGCTGTTCAGCTTCTTCAAGAGCTACGAAGAAGAAGCCAAGAAGATGATCAAGGCGAAGCTCGCGCTGCCCGCCTACGAACTCGTACTGAAGGCGGGCCACACCTTCAATCTGCTCGACGCGCGCGGCGCGATTTCCGTGACCGAGCGCGCGGCGTACATCGGCCGCATCCGCGCGTTGTCGCGGCTGGTCGCGCAGGCGTATTACGAGTCGCGCGAGGCACTCGGCTTCCCGATGCTCGGCAATCCGGTCAAGGGCGACCGCGATCTCGTCACCGATGCCGAAGAAGCCGCACGTCCGGCATGGGCGCCGCCGCTGAAGGTGGAAAGCTCGCCCACCGGCAACAACGAACCAGTCTGACGAGGCTCGACAGAACAATGACGCAATCCAATCACGCTTCGCTGCTCGTCGAGCTGCTGACCGAAGAACTACCGCCCAAGGCACTTGCCCGCCTCGACACCGCTTTCGCCGAAGGTATCGTCGAGCGCCTGGCCGCGCGCGACCTGATCGACGGCGCGCCCGAATTCGAAAAGTTCGCGACGCCGCGCCGCCTCGCCGTGCTGATCCGCAACGTGTGCGATGTCGCGCCGGAAAAGCAGGTGCGCGAAAAAGTGCTGCCGGTCACGGTCGCGCTCGACAAGGAAGGCAATCCCACGCCGCCGCTCGCAAAGAAGCTCGCCGCGCTCGGCTTCCCCGACTTTCCGCTCGCCGAACTCGAACGCGCGCAGGACGGCAAGGCCAAAGCCTTCTTCCTGCGCTACGCCGCGCCCGGCGCGACGCTTGCCGAAGGCCTGCAGACCGCGCTCGACGAAACGCTCGCAAAGCTGCCGATTCCGAAGGTGATGATGTATCAGCGGCCGGACGGCACCAGCGTGCAGTTCGTGCGTCCGGCGCAGCGCCTGATCGCGCTGCACGGCCGCAACGTGGTGCCGGTCGGCGCGCTCGGCGTCGATTCGGGCGACACGACCGTCGGCCATCGCTTCATGTCGGAAGGCCTGGTTGCCGTTCAGCATGCCGACGATTACGCCGCAACGCTGCGCGACAAGGGCCGCGTGGTCGCGAGCTTCGAGGATCGCCGCGAATCGATCCGCACGCAGTTGCAGGCCTTTGCCGGCGAAGATCGCGTCGTGATGCCCGAAGCGCTGCTCGACGAAGTGAACGCGCTCGTCGAATGGCCGGTCGTCTACGAATGCCGCTTCGACGAGGAGTTTCTTCAGGTTCCGCAGGAATGCCTGATCCTCACGATGCAGACTAATCAGAAATATTTCGCGCTGACCGACCAGAACGGCAAGCTGCGTTCGCGCTTTCTGATCGTGTCGAACATCGATACGAAGACGCCCGGCGAAATCGTCGAGGGCAATCAGCGCGTCGTGCGTCCGCGTTTCGCGGATGCGAAGTTCTTCTTCACGCAGGACAAAAAGAAGCGCCTCGAAGATCGTGTGCCGCTGCTCGCGAACGTCGTCTATCACAACAAGCTCGGCTCGGCCCTGCAACGCGTCGAGCGCCTCGAAGCGCTTGCCGGCGAGATCGCGCCGATGGTCGGGGTCAACGCCGCGCTCACGCGCCGCGCTGGGCGCCTCGCGAAGGCGGACCTGCTGACCGACATGGTCGGCGAATTCCCCGAACTGCAAGGCACGATGGGTACGTACTACGCGCGCCACGACGGCGAGCCGGAAGAAGTCGCGCTCGCGTGCTCCGAGCATTATCAGCCGCGCTTTTCGGGCGATGACACGCCGTCGACTGGCGTCGGCGCGACGGTCGCGCTCGCGGACAAGCTCGAAACCATCGTCGGCATCTGGGGCATCGGCCTCGCGCCGACGGGCGAGAAAGATCCCTTCGCGCTGCGCCGTCATGCGCTCGGCGTGCTGCGCATCCTGCTCGAAAAGAAACTGCCGGTCGATCTGCGCGAACTCGTCGCGGCCGCGCAGCGCCAGTTCGCCGATGTGCCGCAGGTCGCGGATTCGCAGGAAGCCGTGTACGCGTTCTTCATGGATCGCCTGCGCGGCCTGCTGCGCGAACGCGGTTTCGAAGCCAACGAGATCGACGCGGTGCTGAGCCTGAACCCGACGCGCCTCGACGACATCGTCGCGCATCTGGAAGCGGTGCGCAAATTCGCGGCGTTGCCGGAAGCCGCATCGCTCGTGGCGGCGAACAAGCGCATCTCGAACATTCTGAAAAAGTCCGAGCAAGGCGCGCCCACATCGGTGAACAAGGATCTGCTCGCGGAAGCAGCGGAAAAGAATCTGTACACGCAGATCGAGCAGGTGACGCCACGCGTGCAGAGCCAGCTTGCTGCGCGCAACTACACGGAAGCGCTGAGCGCGCTCGCCGCGTTGCGCGAAGCCGTCGATACCTTCTTCAACTACGTGATGGTGAACGCGGAAGATCCCGCGCTGCGCAACAACCGCCTCGCGCTGCTCAACGCGCTGTATCAGCAGATGAACTGCGTCGCGGACATCTCCAAGCTCACCGCCTGACGCGCCGCCGATCATGGTCACGAACAGAAAGCTGGTCATCCTCGATCGCGACGGCGTCATCAACGTCGACTCGGACGCGTTCATCAAGTCGCCGGACGAGTGGGTCGCCATTCCCGGCAGTCTCGAAGCCATCGCGCAACTGAATCAGGCCGGCTACCGCGTGGCGATCGCATCGAATCAGTCGGGCATCAGCCGGGGTCTCTTCGACATGGCCGCGCTCAACGCGATGCATCAGAAGATGAACCGCGCGGCCGCGGCGGTCGGCGGGCGCATCGACGCGGTGTTCTTCTGTCCGCATACGGCCGAGGATCAGTGCGAATGCCGCAAGCCGCGTCCGGGCATGCTGCAGCAGATCGTCGAGCGCTTCGAGATCGATCCGGAAGACACGCCGGTCGTCGGCGATTCGCTGCGCGACCTGCAGGCGGGTGCGACGCTCGGCTTTCCCGTGCATCTCGTGCTGACCGGCAAAGGCGAAAAGACCCTCGCGGAAGGCAATTTACCCGAAGGCACGCAGGTTCATCAGGACCTGCGCGCGTTCGCGCTCGATTTCCTCGCGCGACATCACGACTGACCGCGGACCGACCGACCCATCATGCGCTTCGTCCGCTCGTCATTGCTGACGCTCTACTTCATCGTCTACACGGTGCCCTACGCGATCGCGTGCTTCATCGCGTTTCCGTTCATGCGCGCGAACAGGCGCTACTGGATGGCGGCGGGCTGGTGCAAGTCGACCATCGTCGTGANCCGGCCGTGCTGCTGCCAAAGCATCAGTCTGCATGGGAGACGCTCGCGTTTCCTGCGCTGATGCCGCGTCGGCTATGCTACGTCTTCAAGCGCGAATTGCTGTACGTGCCGTTCTTCGGCTGGGCGCTCGGGCTATTGAAGATGGTGCACATCGACCGCAAGCAGGGACGCGATGCCTTCGCGTCCGTCACGCTGCAAGGCCGCGCGCGCATGGACAAAGGCGCGTGGGTCATCATGTTTCCCGAAGGCACGCGCACGCCGGTCGGCACGCAGAGCAAGTACAAGACGGGCGGCGCGCGCTTCGCGTGCGCGACCGGTGCGCCGGTGGTGCCGATCGCGCATAACGCCGGGCACGTGTGGCCGCGCAATTCGTTCCTCAAATATCCGGGTATAGTCACGGTGTCGATCGGCAAGCCGATCGATGTCGCTGGTCTCACGCCAGAGGAAGTGAACGCGCGCGTCGAGCGCTGGATCGAAACGGAAATGCGCCGCATCGATCCCGCCTCCTACGACGCGCCGTACACAGAGCCGGGCCGCACCGGCGCCGCGGGCGCGGGCCGCTGACGCGGTCTCGTCTTCGATAAAGGATCGAGCCGCGGCGTGCCTTATTCGTTCTTCTCGTCATTCCTGCGCCGTGAGCGCAAAGCCGAACCGATGCAGAAGCCCCCTTCGCGGCAGCGTCCCGCCGTCGCGCTCGATACGATGCAGCTCGATCTTCCGTTCGAGCATGCGCCGGTCTTGTCCCCGCCCGCGCCCTTGCGTGGCGATGTGCCGCCTGCCGAACCCGCGCCGCCCGCGCCTTCCCCGAAGACCTTGCCCGACGGCTCNCGTCGCGGCGGACCATCGGCTTTTGCATCGACGGCACCGGACTGTCGATCACCGCGCCGCGCTGGGTGACGATCGCCGATATCGAAAGCGCCATCGGTAACAAGCAGAACTGGATCTTCAAGAAGCTCACCGAATGGCAGACGCGCGTCGAGCAGCGCGCACTGTCGCGCATCGAATGGAAGGACGGCGCGGAGTTTCCGTATCTTGGCAAGACGGTGCGTGTGACGCTCGTCGCGGGCGCGAGCGCGCTGTCCTTCGACGACGCGACCGGCACGCTGTCGCTAACGCTGCCCGCGCTCGCGGACGTTCAGCAGATCAAGGATCGCGTGCAGGGCTGGCTGCAGTCCGAAGCGAAACGCATCTTCGGTCAGCAGCTCGCCGTGTATGCGCAAAAGCTCGGCGTCGAGTTCCGCGCCTATGCGCTGTCGTCCGCGCTCACGCACTGGGGCAGTTGTTCGAGCGACGGCAAGATTCGCCTGAACTGGCGGCTGATCCACTTTCCGATGTCGATTATCGATTACGTCGTCGCGCACGAACTCGCGCATCTGCGCGAGATGAATCACAGCCCGCGCTTCTGGCAGACGGTCGAATCGATCTTTCCGGAATTCCGCGAAGCGCGGCATACGCTCAAGCATCATCCGCCGGACCTGCTGCCGGTACTGTGACGCGGCGGTCGGCGCGCTAGCCGCGCCGACGCTACAATTTTGCCCACGACCCGCGACGACGACGCGCGGGCGCATCACGCTTTCCACCTTCCCCACCAAAGGACCCCAACATGCGACTCCTTCATACGATGCTGCGCGTCGGCGACCTGCAGCGTTCCATCGATTTCTACACGCGCATCCTCAGCATGCACGTCCTGCGTCAAAGCGAAAACACCGAGTACAAGTACACGCTCGCCTTCGTCGGCTACGGTCCCGAAAGCGAGAACAGCGTGCTCGAACTCACCTACAACTGGGGCACCGACAAGTACGATCTCGGCACGGCCTACGGCCATATCGCGCTGGAAGTCGACGACGCCGCGGCGGCCTGCGAGCGCATCCGTCAGGCGGGCGGCAAGGTCACGCGCGAAGCCGGTCCGGTCAAGGGCAGCACGACGGTCATCGCGTTCGTCGAGGATCCGGACGGCTACAAGGTCGAACTGATCGAAAAGCATTCATGAGCCGCGTCTGATGCCGGCTTCACGCTGAGCTGACGTCACGCGCGCCGCACGCTCGTCGCGGCGCGCGAATCCCCACACGTCCCGCCTGTCTTTTCCCTCACGCGTTTCATTCGCTGGCACAATCGACGCTCCAAAACAGTGCATCGTGAGCCGAGTGAGCACGCCCTTCCTCTCCGTCCGCCGCGCCCCCGATGCCACCGCCATCATCGTGATGGTGCTGTTGTGCGGCGCGTGGGGCTTTCAGCAGGTCGCGATCAAGGAAGCCAACGCCTCCATTCCGCCGATGCTCCAGGCCGGCATCCGTTCGCTGATCGCGACGGTGCTCGTCTGGATCTGGACGCGCACACGCGGCGTGTCGCTCTTCCAGTGCGACGATACCCTGCCCGCCGGGCTGCTCGCGGGCGTTCTTCTCTTAGGCGGCGAATTCGTCTGCATTTTCTTCGGCCTGAGTCTCACGACGGCCACGCGGATGGCGATCTCACGCGGATGGCGGTCTTTCTCTAAACCGCGCCGTGCTTCACCGCGCTCGGCCTGCACTGGTTCGTCGCGGGTGAGCGGCTCTCGCGCGTGCAGTGGTGCGGCATCGCACTGGCGTTTTGCGGGATAGCGCTGGCGTTCGCGGATGGCTTCCTGCACGGCAATCCGAACAGCGGCTCGACGATGCGCGGCGTCGCGGGCGACGCACTCGGTGTGCTGGCCGGATTGTTCTGGGCATCGACGACGATCGTCGTGCGCGCGTCGTCGCTTGCGCATGCGAGCGCCAGCAAGACGCTCTTCTATCAGCTCGCGGTGTCGGCGGTCGTGCTGCTCGCGCTTGCGGTCGGCGCGGGACAGACGCACGTCGATGCGCTGCCGCCGCTCACGCTCGCGAGCCTCGCGTATCAGGCCGTGATGGTCGCCTTCGTCAGCTATCTGACGTGGTTCTGGCTGCTGACGCGCTATATGGCGTCGCGACTATCGGTGTTTTCGTTTCTCACGCCGATTTTCGGCGTCACCTTCGGCGTGCTGCTGCTCGGCGAACACTTCACCGCGCGCTTCATGATCGCCGCGACGATGGTGCTCGCGGGCATCGCTCTCGTGAACCGGCCCGCGCGTAAAACCCACTGACGCACTGACACATCGGCGCGGCGCGCTTATTCAGGCGCGGGCGCGCGGATCGTGATCATGTCTTCGCCGGTGTCGTCGTGATCGCGCGGCGCCGGCAGATGTTCCGGCGGAATCGCCTCGACCGGATAGCCGTGTTTCTCCCATGCGTCGAGTCCGCCCTTGAGCGGCCGGACGTGCCGGAAGCCCTTCGCATGCAGGTGCCTGGCGATGACCTTCGCCGTCGCCTCGTTCGGACACACGCAATACACGACGACTTCATGCTCCGACAACATCTGATCGATGCGGTCGGGCGAATCCAGGATCAAGCCCGATCGCCCCCGCGATGCGATACGGCTCCTTGCGCCGCACCTCGGCCGGACACGCGTCGTAGATGACGGGTAGCGTGTCGGAATGTATCATTGCGTCGAGCTGGTCGGGCGTGATGCGGTACTTCTCCAGCCATTGCTGGAACTGCACGCGGCGGATCCATCGATACAAGACGAAACCGAGCGCCGCGAGCACGAGCACATCGATGACCGTCGCGCCGTTGCCGCGCACATAAGCGAACATATGCCCGATCTGATTCTGCAAGGCCGCGCCGCCGAGCATCCAGAAACTCGCCCACGCGGTCACACCGATCAGATCCCACAGGACGAACATGCGCACTTCGATCTGCGTCGAGTCGATCGACAGCGAAAAGCGCACGAGCGAGGTAAGAAAACGCCGACCGTAGAACCGTCCGGCGGTGAACCACAACGAATCGGCGATGAGCACGGCCAGCACGGCGGCGACGAGCATCTGCCAGAACGGCGGCGCGCCCTGCGCGACGAGCGTGCCGGCGAGGATGAGCATCGGCGCGGCGGGGACCGGAACGCCGAGCTGTGTCGCGAGGACGCTGACGAACACGGCCCACGCGCCCCACGACGACGCGAACGCGGTCGGGACGTGCGGCATTCGTTTTCCTTTTGGCTTTCGTCGTTCGCGACGGCCTGACCCGCGCGTGCGGACACAAGATTGACACTGTATCGCTAACTTGCGGAAATCGTGTGAATCGGCGCCGCGCGTGCGCCTGGCGGGAAGTGCTGCGAACGCGCGGCGCGGGCATCGATCCAACGAAGCAGATCCCGTGTTATCGAAGGAGCCGCTCGTGTCGCCCAACGTTCAGCCGTTTTTCGATCTCCAGACCGGCACGCTTACCTATGTCGTCTACGAACGCGCCGGTTCGGCCGCCGCCATCGTCGATCCAGTGCTCGACTACGATCCCAAGGCCGCGCGAACCTCGACCGCATCCGCCGACGCCGTCATCGCGTTCGTGCGCGCCGAACGCCTGCAAATCGAGTGGATCCTGGAGACGCACGCGCACGCCGATCATCTTTCCGCCGCGCCGTATCTGAAGCGCGCGCTCGGCGGGCGGATCGCGATCGGCGAATCGATCCGTCGCGTGCAGGGTGAGTTCAAGCGCCTCTTCGATCTCGAAGCGGACTTCGCGCTCGACGGCTCGCAGTTCGATCACCTGTTCGCCGACGGCGAGCGCTTCGCGATCGGCGCGCTCGAAGCCGACGCGCTCTAAGTGCCCGGCCACACGCCGGCCGACATGGCATATCGCGTCGGCGATGCGGTGTTCGTCGGCGATACGCTTTTCATGCCCGATCTCGGCACCGCGCGCTGCGACTTCCCCGGCGGCGATGCGCACGCGATGTACTGCTCCATCCAGCGCCTGCTCGCGCTCGATGACGACACGCGCGTCTTCGTCTGCCACGACTATCCACCCGACACGCGCGAACCGCAGTGGCAAAGCACGGTGCGCGCCCAGCGCGAGCACAACGTGCATGTGGGCGGCAGCATCGGAGAAGCCGAATTCGTCGCGATGCGCGAAGCCCGTGACAAGACGCTCGGCATGCCAACGCTGATCATTCCAGCGATCCAGGTGAATATTCGCACGGGCCGCTTCCCGGCTGCGTCGGACAACGGCACGACCTATCTGAAGATTCCGCTCGACCGGCTGTAAACGCGCGACGCTAGCTTTCGATCCGATGCCGCGTCATGCCATCGCACGGCGCGCGCACGGCGCATCGCGCCCGACGATGGCATCGAACACGGCGGTGTGTTCCGCGAGCGACGCGTTGAAAACATCGGCGCGGCGCACATTGAGACGAAGCTGCTCTTCCAGCGTGCGCTCGATCAGCGCGCCGAGCGGAATCAGCAATTCGTTGCTGCACGCGGCGAGCACGCAAAGATGGAAGTCGAGGTCCGCGCGCACCCATTCGTCGACGTTCTGCGCGGTGACCATCGCGGCATGCGCGGCGTCGAGCGTGCGCGGATCGTGATTGCCGGCGGTGAGCGCAGCCGCATAAGGCTCGATCATCTCGCGCATTTCCTGGAGCTTGAGCGCGAATTGCATCGGCGGCGCGACGCGCGAATATCATTCGAGGACGTCGGCATCGAGCAGATTCCACGCGTCCTTCGCGCGCACGCGCGTGCCGACCTTCGGACGCGATTCGATCAGCCCCTTCGAGGTCAGGGTGCGCAGCGCTTCGCGCAATACCGTGCGGCTGACGCCGAAGCGCTCCATCAGTTCAGCCTCGCGCGGCAGCGGCGATTGCGGCGCGAAATCCCCGCGCAGGATGGCGGTGCCCAGTTCATAGGCTACTCGGCCGTGCAGATCGCGGTAAATGATCCGTCTCCTTTCTACGTTCGCCCGAATTATCCGCTATCGGTTTATGATGGCGAATCCGCTATCGGTTTATGATGGCGAAGGCCATGTTTGCGGCATTGGATCGCGCCTGAGCCGCCTAGAATAATACTATTAATAGCACTAGAAAACCGCTTTTTGCTACGTATGGCAGCATTCATCAGGAGACACGCATGAAAATCACGAAGCTCGAAACCTTCATCGTTCCGCCGCGCTGGTGCTTCCTCAAGATCGAGACCGACGAAGGCATTACCGGCTCTGGGGCGAACCGGTCGTCGAAGGCCGCGCGCATACGGTGGCCGCCGCCGTCGACGAACTCGCCGACTATCTCGTCGGCAAGGATCCGCGCAACATCGAAGATCTGTGGCAAGTGATGTACCGCGCCGGCTTCTATCGCGGTGGGCCGATCGGCATGAGCGCGATCGCGGGCGTCGATCAGGCCTTGTGGGACATTCTCGGCAAGCATCACGGCGTGCCGGTTCACGCGCTGCTCGGTGGCAAGGTGCGCGACAAGATCAAGGTGTATTCGTGGATCGGAGGCGACCAGCCGAGCGACGTCGCGAACAACGCGCGCGGTGGTCGAACTTGGCTTCAAGGTCGTGAAGATGAACGGCTCGGAAGAGCTGCAGATCATCGATACCTTCGACAAGGTGCAGGGCGTGATCGACAACGTGCGCGAGGTGGTCGGTCCGAACGTGGGCATCGGCATGGATTTTCATGGCCACGTGCACAAGCCGATGGCGAAGGTCCTCGCTAAGGAACTCGATCCGTTCAAGCTGATGTTCATCGAGGAGCCCGTGCTCTCGGAGAACGTCGAGGCGTTGCGCGACATCGTCAATCAGACGAGCACGCCGATCGCGCTCGGCGAGCGTCTCTATTCGCGCTGGGATTTCAAGCACATTCTCGCGGGCGGCTACGTGGACATCATTCAGCCGGACGCGTCGCATGCGGGCGGCCTGACTGAGTGCCGCAAGATCGCGTCGATGGCGGAAGCCTACGACGTCGCGCTCACGCTGCATTGTCCGCTCGGTCCGATCGCGCTCGCGACCTGCCTGCAGATCGACGCACGCGTTCATTCAGGAGCAGAGCCTCGGCATTCACTACAACAAGGGCAACGACCTGCTCGACTACATCAGGAATCCGGAAGTGTTCAAGTACGAAGACGGCATGGTGTCGATTCCGTCCGGTCCCGGCCTCGGCATCGAAGTGAACGAAGAGAAAGTGCGCGAGATGGCGAAGGTCGGGCATCGCTGGCGCAATCCGGTCTGGCGCCACGCGGACGGCAGCGTCGCCGAGTGGTAAGAATCAGTGCGCGAGGCGCGCCTTCACGCCGCCGCGCAAGGCATTGCTAACGAGCAGTTCGTCGGCGCGTTCGAGGTCGCCGCGTGTGAGCGCGCGCTCCGATGCACCGAGCCCGTGACCGCGACGCGCGACATGTCGTTGCGCAACAGGTCGACGATCTCATCACGTTTTCGGCGCGGTTCTTCGGATCGCCGCTGAGCGAGCGCGGATTGGCCTCGCGCGGCGCGGTGCCTTTCATCGGACGCGCGCGCAGTACGTAGTACATCGCCGTGCTTCTGGATGAATAGTTCCGGCGAGCACGACACGACCGCGCGGCCGTCGGGCATCGCGATGAACGCGCCGTAGCGCACGGTCTGACGTTCGCGCAGGCGGCGGTACAGCTCGATCGGTGCGCCGAACACGTCGACATTCAGCCAGAACGTGTAGTTAATCTGATACGACTCGCCTTCGCGCAACGCATCGTGCACGGCCGCGATGGCGCGATCAAACTCGTCGTGCGTGACGCTCGGCGCGATGCCCGCCACACTGGCGATGCCCGGACCTTCCGCCGTCCTCGCTCGTCGAGGCAAACCACGCGCTTGCTTCGTCGCGCGAGAGCAAGGCGCAGTCGCGGAACATCAACACGCGCAATGCGTGATCGCGTCCGCGCCCGGACACCCAGTTGCAGATTGCGGCCGAATTCATAGTCGGCGCAGACCGCATCGAGCGATTGCGCATCGACGCACACGCGTTCGTGCGCGAAGTCGGTGTACAAACGACTCGACCGCCTTTCGGCGGCCGCATCGCAATCGTCGAGCAACGCAAAGATCGCGCCGCGCTTGCTCAGTTTCATCGTCATGCTCGCACGACGGAGTGCAACCGCTTCATCAATCAAAAAAGCTCTTCACGCGGTCGAACCAGCTTTTGCTTTGCGGGCTGTGACGCGCGCCGCCTTCGCTCAGCGACTTCTCGAACTGCTTGAGCAGATCGCGTTGCGAGTCGGTGAGCTTGACCGGCGTCTCGACCTGAACGTGCACGTACAGATCGCCTGCGATACTCGACCGCAAACCCTTGATGCCCTTGCCGCGCAAGCGGAAGATCTTGCCCGACTGCGTGCCTTCCGGCACGGTGAAGCTCGCGCGCCCCGCGAGCGTTGGCACTTCGATTTCGCCGCCGAGCGCCGCCGTCGTGAACGGAATCGGCATCTGGCAATGCAGGTCGTCGCCGTCGCGCTCGAACACCGAATGCTGCTTGATGTGGATTTCCACATACAGGTCGCCGCTCGGTCCGCCGTTGATGCCTGGCTCGCCGTTGCCCGCCGAGCGGATGCGCATGCCGTCGTCGATGCCCGCCGGAATCTTCACTTCCAGCGTCTTGGTTTCCTTCACCTTGCCCTGACCGTGACAGTTCGTGCACGGATCGGGGACGTAGATGCCGGTACCGTGGCACTTCGGGCACGTCTGCTGGATGCTGAAAAAGCCCTGCGACATGCGCACCTGGCCCTGGCCATGACACGTCGGGCAGGTTTCAGGCTTGGTGCCGGGCTTCGCGCCCGAACCGTGACAGACGTTGCAGTTGACCCAGCTCGGCACGCGAATCTGCGTGTCGTAGCCGTGCGCCGCCTGTTCCAGCTTGATCTCCATGCTGTAGCGCAGATCGGCGCCGCGATAGACCTGCGGGCCACCACGACCGGCACCCGCGCCGCCGCCGGCTGCCTGACCGAAGATGTCGCCGAAGATATCGCCGAATGCGTCGGCGAAACCGCCGAAGCCCTGCGCGCCCGCGCCGCCCATGTTCGGATCGACGCCCGCATGACCGTACTGATCGTAGGCGGCACGCTTTTGCTGGTCGGAGAGCATTTCGTAGGCTTCCTTCGCCTCCTTGAAATTCTCTTCGGCCTTCTTGTTGTCCGGATTGCGGTCAGGGTGATACTTCATCGCGAGCTTGCGATACGCCTTCTTGATTTCGTCGTCGCTCGCGTTTTTCGCGACGCCCAGAACCTCGTAGTAATCCCGTTTCGCCATGTCGGTTCGATGCCGCCGCGCTTTAAACGACGGTTCCTGTCAGATGCTGCGGACAAGCCTAGCGGCCCGCGCGTAAAACCTGTTGCGCGTCGCTTCGACCATTTCGATCGCTTCGAAGTGGCGCGCCTCCAAAAACAACGTGCCCGGAGAACCGTTCGGCTCGCCAGGCGCGTTCATGTCAGACGCCCACGCGTCCCGGTGATGCCACCGAAAAAAGCGCGCGAGTGGCGACACTCGCGCGCCCGATCCGGCCTTAGTCCTTCTTCACTTCCTTGAAGTCGGCGTCGACGACGTCGTCATGATGCTGGCTCGCGCCCGCCTCCGCCGCACCCGCGCCCGCGGCAGCCGCGCCGGCCGCGCCTTGCTGGGCCCGCATGTCAGCGTACATCTTTTCGCCGAGCTTTTGCGATGCCGTGGCCAGCGCTTCGACCTTCGCCTCGATGGTCGCCTTGTCGCTCGCGTTGTCCTTGAGCGCGTCTTCCAGTTCCTTCAGCGCCGCTTCGATCTTTTCCTTCTCCGAAGCATCGACCTTGTCGCCGTATTCCGCGACCGCCTTCTTCGTGCTGTGAACCAGTGCATCGCCCTGGTTGCGCGCGTCGGCCCGCTCACGCAGCTTGTGATCTTCCTCGGCGTTGGCTTCGGCGTCCTTCACCATCTTGTCGATTTCCGCGTCCGTCAGACCCGAGTTCGCCTTGATGGTGATCTTGTTTTCCTTGCCCGTCGCCTTATCCTTTGCGCCGACGTGCAGAATGCCGTTCGCGTCGATGTCGAAAGTCACTTCGATCTGCGGCGTGCCGCGCGGTGCCGGCGGAATGCCTTCGAGGTTGAATTCGCCGAGCAGCTTGTTGCCCGCGGCCATTTCGCGCTCGCCCTGGAACACCTTGATGGTCACGGCGCCCTGGTTGTCGTCCGCCGTCGAATACACTTGCGCGTGCTTCGTCGGGATGGTCGTGTTCTTGTTGATCATCTTCGTCATCACGCCGCCGAGCGTCTCGATGCCGAGCGACAAAGGCGTCACGTCGAGCAGCAGCACGTCCTTGCGGTCGCCCGACAGAACCTGGCCTTGAATCGCGGCGCCCACGGCCACGGCTTCGTCCGGGTTCACGTCACGGCGCGGATCCTTGCCGAAGAACTCCTTCACCTTTTCCTGCACCTTCGGCATGCGCGTCATACCGCCGACCAAGATCACGTCGTCGATGTCGCCGACCTTCACGCCCGCATCCTTGATGGCGGTGCGACACGGTTCGATCGTGCGTTCGATCAGTTCTTCGACGAGCACTTCGAGCTTCGCGCGGGTGAACTTGAGGTTCAAGTGCTTCGGACCGGTCGCGTCCGCCGTGATGTACGGCAGGTTGATGTCGGTCTGAGCCGTCGACGACAGTTCGATCTTCGCCTTTTCGGCGGCTTCCTTCAGGCGCTGCAGCGCGAGCACGTCCTTCGACAGGTCGACGCCCTGCTCCTTCTTGAACTCGCCGATGATGTAATCGATGATGCGCTGGTCGAAATCTTCACCGCCGAGGAACGTGTCGCCGTTAGTCGAGAGCACTTCGAACTGCTTTTCGCCGTCCACGTCCGCGATTTCGATGATCGAGATATCGAACGTGCCGCCGCCCAGGTCGAACACCGCGATCTTGCGGTCGCCCTTTTCGGCCTTGTCGAGACCGAACGCGAGCGCTGCCGCCGTCGGCTCGTTGATGATGCGCTTGACTTCCAGGCCGGCGATGCGGCCCGCGTCCTTGGTGGCCTGACGCTGGCTGTCGTTGAAGTACGCCGGAACCGTGATGACGGCTTCCGTCATCGGCTCGCCGAGGTAGTCTTCAGCGGTCTTCTTCATCTTGCGGAGCACTTCCGCGGACACTTGCGACGGCGCGAGGTTCTTGCCGTGCGCTTCCACCCACGCGTCGCCGTTGTCGTGCTTGACGATCTTGTAGGGCATCAGGTTGATGTCCTTCTGCACTTCCTTTTCGTCGAAGCGGCGACCGATCAGGCGCTTAACCGCGTACAGCGTGTTGGTCGGATTGGTGACCGACTGACGCTTCGCCGGTGCGCCGACGAGAATTTCGTTGTCGTCCATGTACGCGATGATCGACGGCGTGGTGCGCGCGCCTTCCGAATTCTCGATAACCTTGACCGAACTACCTTCCATCAACGCCACGCACGAGTTCGTGGTGCCGAGGTCGATGCCGATGATTTTGTTCATTTTATCACTCTCCTAGCTTTTGATAGCAGTGGCGTTGCGGCGGCGGAATGCCGATGCAGCCTGATGCCGTCTGGTACCGCCGATTACCGGGCCGAACGCCCAAAATTCATACCTGTATGCAAGATAGGCTCGACGATTCCGTTTTCAAGACTCTGAAAAGGGTGCGGACACTATCTTTTTTGCGGTTTTCAAGCCGTTTTCGCCCCGAAACCGTCGAAATTCACACCGCGCGAATCTTCTCCCGCGCCGCCTTCACCGCCGCCTCGAACTGCTGCAGTCCGTGCCAGCCGGTCGCGCGCCCGAGACGCTTGCCTCGATGGAAGAAAAACCACGTCGGCACGCCATGCAGACCGAAGCGCTTTCCCAGTTCGCGATGCTCGTACACGTTGCTGTGAAACCATCTCAGCCCGAGCACGCGGATGGCGTCGGGCTGAGCGAGCATCGCCTTCTTGGCGATTTCGCAGTTGAAGCAGTCGACGTCCCAGAAAAACACCATGGCCAGTTCGTCGCCCGCCGACGCCACGCCCGCATCGAACCCGGCGGCGTCGAGCGCCTGCATGTCGAAGACGGCGAAGGCGGTCGAATCGACGGGAACGCTAGTCATGGCGGCATCGACGGCAGTGCGCGCTTACTTCGGCGCGGCAACGGTCACGAGCGCCGGACGCAGCACGCGGTCGGCGATGACGTAGCCCTTCTGCAGCACCGTGACGACGGTGTTCGGATTCTGCTCGGCCGGCACCATCGAGATGGCCTGATGACGATGCGGGTCGAACTTCTCGCCCACCGGATTCAGCGCAACAACCCGGCCTTTTTCGAGCGCGCCGGTCAACTGGCGCAACGTCAGTTCGACCCCTTCGCGCACCTTGGCGAGGTCGCTCGACTGATCGGCCAGCGCGGCTTCGAGGCTGTCGAGCACCGGCAGCAGATTTTCCGCGAAGTTTTCGATGGCGAATTTATGGGCCTTCTGCACGTCTTCCTGGCTACGGCGGCGGACATTTTCCGTGTCGGCCTTCGCGCGCAGAAAGTCTTCCTGGAGTGCAGCGATCTTGGCCTGAGCCTCGGCCAGCGCGGCATCGGCGGGATTCGCCGCGGCTTGCGCCGCGTCTGCCGGCGTTGCCTGCGCATCGGGCACGCCCTGAGCGCCTTGTGCTGCGCCGGCCTGAGTCGGATCGGCGGCCTGGCGCGCGTTTTCGTCCGCGGGCGTCGGGTTCTGGCTCGCTGAATTCTCTTGCGTGTTTTCCATGTCGCTGAATGTTTAGTGCTGAGGGTGAATGAATCGGATGCGAAACGACACTGCCCGTCATGCCTCGCGAGCGTCGCCGGTTTCGCACTAACGGCGGAATTGGGGACGCCGGAAGCATTTTCAAGGCTTCCGAGGCGATATTTCGGACGAAATTCAGTGGTTTTTGTGAAGAATCTTCCAACGACGTGCGCCGCCGCACGCGCGCGCCGTTCGATGGAGTCGACGGAGTAGCGCTGACCGTACGCCGGCCGGCGGTCCATTAACGATCGGTAACGCGCATTTTGACGCAGCGCCGAAATTCAGATTGAGCGGATTGATACGCTCGCCTACACTTCGAACAAGCGTCACAGGAGCACGTATCGTATACCCTAATCCTACGAATGCTGAATACCGCTAAGCCTTTGCCCGTTTCCTGACTTCGCCACGCGGCGAATCGACCCGTTTCTGGGGGTGCCATGAAACTGACCTTTGCTATCGCGGTGGTCGCCCTGGTACTCGTTGCGGGAACGACCACCATCTGCATGTCCGGCGCCGTGACCGACCGTAATACCGAATACGGCGGCGTCCACGCGACCATGGAACACTTCTTCAGTCCGAACCTGAAAGTTTGTCGATGATTCGCCGGTCGCGCTTGGTCGACCTGCCCTGGATGCCCGCGNGGGCCCGCGCACGTCGCACACGCTCAGCACTTCGACCTGCNGCGAACGCGTCTTGAAGAAGCGCGTCGCCCACAGCCATTTATTTATATTGATGCGCAAGCGCGCGCCGGGTTCCGTCGAAATCTTGTAGTTCATCCGTCAATGCTTGTTGATACGTCTCACTGATACGTCTCACGCGACCGCCGTGAGCGGTTGTTGAATCTGGATTGGCCAGCCCTGCAAATGCTGCGCGGCGATTTCGCCGATGGCCTTGATCCACGCCGGCGACGCATTCAAACAGGGAATCCGGTGGAAATGCTTGCCGCCCGCCTTCAGGAATTCGTCGCGTACCTCGATGCCGATTTCCTCGATCGTCTCCAGGCAATCCGCCGGAAAGCCCGGGCAAAACACATCGACGCGCGACACGCCGCCCGCGCCGAGTTCCGCGACGGTCGGCGCGGTGTAAGGCTGCAGCCATTCGGCGCGTCCGAAACGCGACTGGAACGTCAAGCGGCATTCGACCGGTTTGAGCCCAAGCGCCTGCGCGAGCAGGGATCCAGTCAACTGACACTGATCGTGATAGGGATCGCCGAGATCCATGGTCCGTTTCGGCACGCCGTGGAAGCTCAGCACCAGTTTGTCGCCCGAAGCGAAATCCGGCGCGCCGTGATGCCGCCAGTAATCGCGTACCTGTTCAGCCAGCGCGGCGATGTACGCCGGGTGATCCGCGAAATGGCGCACCGCGCGAATTTCCGGCTGATTGCGCACACGCTTGAGCGCCGTGAAGGCATCGTCGAAAACGGTCGCGGTCGTCGACGACGAATATTGCGGATACATCGGCAACAGCAGGATGCGGTCCGCGCCTTCGAGCTTCAGTTGATTGAGCATCGCGCCGATGCCCGGCGTGCCGTAGCGCATCGCGTATTCGACGATCACCTGATAGTCGTTCGCCGCGAAAAGCCGCCGCAGGCCGTCAACCTGTTTTTCCGTGTACACGCGCAGCGGCGAACCTTCGGGCATCCAGACCTGAGCGTATTTCCTGGCCGATGCGTGGCTACGAAACGGCAGAATCGCGCCGCGCAGGATGACCTGCCAGGCCAGCGCCGGAATTTCGACGACGCGCGGATCGGACAGGAATTGCGCGAGATATTTGCGCACCGCGCGCGGCGTGGGCGCGTCCGGCGTGCCGAGATTGATCAGGAGCACCGCGACACGATGCGAAGCGCTGGGCTGCGAAGGCAACTCGAGGTCGAAACGCATAAGGCAAGGCCGCCGATGTAGGTCATTCGAAAGTGATGCGGCCCATTATAATAGCGGCGATAGCGGCGCGCTTTGGCTGGCATCATCGGCCGAATGGCCGGGTCCGCGGGCGTTTTGGCGCAAGAAACAGGCCGAACGGCCTAATGGCGGCGCGCAACGCGGGCAGTCAAGATGGCGGCGAAGGGGACGAGCGTGCTGCTCATTACTGGCTGAGCGACATCGACAACAGGCGCGCGGTGATGTCGACGATCGGGATCACGCGGTTGTAGGCCATGCGCGTCGGGCCGATGACGCCGAGCGTGCCGACGATCTTGCCGTTCACCTCGTAAGGCGCGGTGACGACGCTCATTTCCTCGATCGGCACGAGATTCGACCCGCCGCCGATGAAAATCTGCAAGCCCTGCGCGTGACTCGACACATCCAGCAACTGCAGGAGACTCGTCTTTTGATCGAACAAATCGAACAGGCGGCGCAGGCGCGCCATGTCGGATGACAGGTCCGCGACTTCGAGCAGATTGCGCTCGCCGGAGATCAGCACGGTGTTGCCGGGATCGACTTCAGCCGTGCTCGCGACGACGGCGGCCTGCATCAGCGCGGTCATGTCGCCGCGCAACTGGTCGATTTCCTCGCGCAGGCGGCGGCGCACTTCGTCGAAGGACAGGCCCGCGAAGTGCGCGTTGATGTAATTGGACGCCTCGGTGAGCTGGGCGGGCGTGTAGTCGCGCTGCATGGCCATCATGCGGTTCTGCACGTCGCCTTCGGGCATCACGATGATCAGCAGGATGCGCTTGTCCGACAAGCGCATGAATTCGATCTGCTTGAACATGTGACTGCGGCGCGGCGTCAGGATGACGCCGGCGAAGGACGACAGGCTAGACAGCACGCTGGCCGCCGCCGCGACGATCTTCTTGCGGCTCCTCGCCCTGCAGGCGGGTCTTGACGGCGCTCGTCATGGCCTCGTCCTGCGGCGCTTCAACCGTCAGCATGGTGTCGACGAAGAGCCGGTAGCCGCGTGGCGTGGGAATGCGTCCGGCCAAGGTGCGAGGGCTTGCAACCAGGTCGAGGTCTTCGAGATCCGACATCACGTTGCGGATAGTCGCGGGACTCAATTCGAGACCGGAGTGACGTGATAACGTGCGCGAACCGACCGGCTGACCTTCGGCGATGTAGCGCTCGATCAACGTCTTGACGTCTTGAAGAGGGTTTGGGCACGAGGGCCTAACATGGCAAATTTTAGCGCAAGGGACCGGAAATCGGCGTGCCAGTCAGCCGTTCGCATGAGGCGCGCCAGTTCTGTGTTCGCTCCATGTTCTGTGTTCGCTCCATCATTCTAGCGACAAACCACCGGCGCGTCCGTGCGCGCATTCGACGCCCGCCGTCCGGGCGGCACGCAAGGTTCTTTTCGCCTTTCACCTATGGTGTAATGCCGGCATGGAAATCGGCCAATTCAAAACCGTCGCCCTCGTGGGACGCACCAATACACCCGGCATCGAAACGCCGTTGCGATCGCTCGCCGATCTCGTCGCGAAGCAGGGCTTCGATGTCGTATTCGAGGAAGGCACCGCCGAGGAAGTCGGCGTCACCGGCTATCCGGCGCTCTCGATCGCCGAAATCGGCGCGCGCGCGGACGTTGCCGTCGTGCTCGGCGGCGACGGCACCATGCTCGGCGTCGGCCGGCAGCTCGCGCCGTACAAGACGCCGCTCATCGGCGTGAATCACGGGCAGCTCGGCTTCATCACCGACATTCCGCTTAAGGCGATGCAGGAAGTCGTGCCGCAACTGCTGCGCGACGAATTCGAGCGCGAGGAACGCACGCTGCTGGAAGCGCGCATCGTCCGCAACGACAAACCGATCTACCACGCGCTCGCCTTCAACGACGTCGTGGTCAATCGCAGCGGCTTTTCGGGCATGGCCGAACTGCGCGTCTCGGTCGACGGTCACTTCATGTACAACCAGCGTTCGGACGGGCTTATCGTCGCGACGCCGACGGGATCCACCGCCTACGCGCTGTCGTCGGCCGGGCCGATCCTGCATCCGCAGCTGCAAGGCATCGTGCTCGTGCCGATCGCGCCGCATTCGCTGTCGAACCGACCGATCGTGCTACCCGACGACGCCAAGATCACCATTCAGATCATCGGCGGGCGCGACGTCAACGTGAACTTCGACATGCAGTCGTTTACCGCCGTCGAACTGAACGACGCCATCGAGGTGCAGCGCTCCAAACATACGGTGCCCGTGCTGCATCCGGCCGGCTACAGCACCTACGCGACGCTGCGCAAGAAGCTGCACTGGAACGAGCATCCGTCGCAAGATTCGTCCGTCTGATTCCCTTCCCGATATCCGCAACCGAACTTCCGCCCTTCTTCGAAGCGTCCATGCTCCGTCATCTTTCCATTCGGGATTTCATTATCGTCGCCACGCTCGACATCGAATTCGATGAGGGCTTCACGGTCTTTTCGGGTGAAACCGGCGCGGGCAAGTCGATCCTCATCGACGCCCTCGCGCTCACGCTCGGCGCCCGCGCCGACGCGAGCGTGGTGCGCACCGGCGAGGCACGAGCCGATATCACCGCCGACTTCGGCACGCATCCGCAAGTCGCGCGATGGCTCGAAGAACATGCCTTGTCGCAAGACTCGGACAGCGTGATGCTGCGTCGAGTCATCGATTCGAGCGGCCGCTCGCGCGCGTTCATCAACGGCACGCCGGCGACGCTCACACAGTTGCTCGAAGTCGGCAAAATGCTCGTCGATATCCACGGACAGCACGCGCATCAGTTGCTGATGCGCCCCGACGCGCAGCGCGAACTGTTCGACACGCACGCGGGGCTGCTGGAACCGGCGGCGTCGGTCAATCGCGCGTGGCGCGCGTGGTGCGATGCGCAACACGCCGTCGAGGAAGCGCAAAACCGCGACCGCGAACTGCAACTCGAACGCGCACGTCTCGCGTGGCAGTTGAGCGAATTCGACAAGCTCGCGCCGCAGCCGGGCGAATGGGAAGAAGTAAGCGCGGAGCATCATCGGCTGTCGCATTCGGCGAGTCTGATCGACGGCGTGCAGGGCGCGCTCGGTGCGCTCTCCGAATCCGACGACGCGATGATCTCGCAACTCGCGTCGATCATCTCGAAGCTGCGCGGCCTCGCCGATATCGATCCCGAACTGAACGACGTGCTCGCCGCGCTCGAACCCGCCGAAATCCAGCTGCAGGAAGCGTCGTATTCGCTGTCGCACTACGCGCAGCGGCTCGAACTCGATCCGGACCGGCTCGCGCAGGTCGAACGGCGCATGGACCAGTTGCATTCGACGGCGCGCAAGTTCCGTCTGCAGCCGGAGACGCTGCCCGAAGAACACGAAACGCGCCGCCGCCAGTTGGCCGAACTCGATGCCGCCGCCGATCTCGATGCGCTGAACGCAGCCGCCGAAAAGGCGCAGGCCGCGTATATGACACAGGCGAAGACGTTGTCGAAGACGCGCGCCAAGGCGGCGAAATCGCTGTCGAAAGCCGTGACCGAGGGCATGCAGGAATTGTCGATGGCGGGCGGCAGCTTCGACGTGGCGCTGGTGCCGCTCGCGGATGGCGGCGCGAACGGCCTCGAACAGATCGAATTCCGCGTCGCCGGACACGCGGGCGTCGCCTTGCGGCCGCTCGCGAAAGTCGCGTCGGGCGGCGAACTCGCGCGCATCAGCCTCGCGCTCGCGGTGATCGCGAGCACCGCGAGCCCGACGCCGACGCTGATCTTCGACGAAGTGGATACGGGCATCGGCGGCGGCGTCGCGGAAGTCGTCGGCAGGCTGCTGCATCAGCTCGGACGCGATCGCCAAGTGTTGTGCGTCACGCACTTGCCGCAAGTCGCGGCGCGCGGCGATCAGCACTTTCAGGTCGCGAAATCCTCGGACGACAAAGGCGGCACGCTCAGCACGGTTACGCCGCTGGACAAGACGAGACGCATCGAGGAAGTCGCGCGCATGCTCGGCGGAATCGAAATCACCGCGACGACCCGCAAGCACGCGAAGGAAATGCTGGCGGCCTGAGCCGCTGGCGTACAGCAGGCGGCGCGTATCGGGCAAGCCGGCGCGCCGCTTTTTCACTCACTCGGTCGCGACGGCGAACACGCGATCCCACAGCGCCGTCACCGCTTCGCGCTCGCCCTGCACCTGCGACGGCTCGATGCGCGCCTTCTCCACGCCGTCGAGCCGCAAGGTGTGCTGCAGCTTGCGGTAATGCCGGTACACCGCGCCGATCGCATCGGCGTCCGCTTCCGCGATCAGACCGCTTTTCGCCGCGATCTTCAGCAGCGTGATGTTGCCCGCGTTGCGCACGAATTCGCGATGCTCGCGCGAATGCAGCAGCACCCAGTACTGCACGATGAACTCGATATCGACCATGCCGCCGCGATCGTGCTTCAGGTCGAACAATTCGCTGCGGTTCGGATGACCGGCGTACACGCGTTCGCGCATCGCGACGATCTCGCGGGCGAGCGCCGCCGGATCGCGTTCGGTGACAAGGACATCGGCGCGAATCGCCTCGAATTGCGCGCCGATATCGGCATCGCCCGCGCTGTAACGTGCGCGCGACAAGGCCTGATGCTCCCAGACCCACGCGGTATTCGCCGCCGAATCGCCCTCGCGGATTTGATAGCGGCGGAAGGTTTCGAGGTCCGTCACGAGCAGGCCCGACTCGCCGTTCGGACGTAGCCGCAGATCGACGTCGAACAGCGTGCCCGCGCCGGTCGCCGCCGTGAGCCAGATGATCAGGCGCCGCGTGAACGAAGTGTAGATGTCGGGCGCGGCATCGTCGGGATCGTCGTAGAGAAAGATCAGATCGAGATCGGACGCGTAGCCCAGTTCCTTGCCGCCGAGCTTGCCGTACGCGATCACCGCAAAACGCGGCAGCTTGCGATGACGCTTCGGGAACTGCTTCCACACCGTCTGCACGGTGACGTCGAACACGGCATCCGCGAGTTCGGACAACCGGTCGCTCACATGCTCGACCGTCAGCCGCTCGGCAAGATCGATCAGCAGGATGCGGAACACTTCGGCCTGGTGCGCGTGCCGCAGCAGATCCATCTGATGCTCGGCGTCCTCGGCAGCATCGAGGCACGCGGTCAGCGAACGCCTGAACTCCGGCCAGTCGAACGGGCTGGAGATGGCTTCGTCGTCGAGCAGTTCGTCGAGCAGTTCGTCGAGCAGTTGCGGATAGCGGATCAGATAGCCCGACGCCCAGCGCGATCCCGACAGCACCGATAGCACGCGCTCCAGCGCCGCCGGATACTCCGTCAGCAGCGCGAGATACGCGCCGCGCCGGCCGACGGTTTCGAGCAGGTCGAAGAGCCGCGCGATGGTATCGCCGCGACGCGCGGCATCGACGGAGCCGACCGCTTCGAGCGCGCGCTGCGCGACGATGTCGAAACGCTCGCGGCTCTTTTCCGGCAGGCTCGCGTAGCGCGACGACTTCCACACGCCCGACAGGCGTGCGAGCACCGGCGCGGGATCGGCGAAGCCGAGCTCGGCGAGATGCGCGTGTAGATCCTCCTTCGCGGAATCGTCGGCGAGCGCGCTGCTCCAGATCAGCGATGCAGCGGAATCGTCGGCCACGCCGCAGCCGTTTTCGCCGCCGATCTTGTCCGCGAAGATCGCATCGAACTGCTGTTCGACGAACTCGCGGTGCGCGTCGAGTTTCTCCATCAGCGCCGCGTAGTCCGAGAAACCGAGCGAGCGTGCGAGCAGCAGGCGCTCGACGTCGTGGACGGGCATCGCGTGTGTCTGCGCGTCGTTGCGATACTGCAGCCGATGCTCGACCGTGCGCAGAAACAGATACACCTCGGCGAGCGCCTCGCAGACATTCGACGCGAGCAAACCGTGCGAGGCCGCGCGTTCGAGCACGGCGAGCGTCGGACGAATGCGGAAGTCCGCTGCCTGTCCGCCGCGAATCAGTTGGAAGACTTGCGCGATGAATTCGATCTCGCGGATACCGCCGCGCTCGAGCTTGATGTCGTCGGCCTTGTCGGAACGCATCGACGCGCGGCGGCGCGCTTCCTGCCGAATCTGCTGATGCAGCGAGCGGATCGCGGCGATCACGCCGTAATCGAGATAGCGGCGATAGATGAACGGCGTCGCGATTGATTCGAGTTGCCGGACGAGCCGCTTGCCCGAGTCCGATTCCGTCTCCGACACGACGCGACCCTTGATCCACGCATAGCGTTCCCACTCGCGGCCCTGCACATAGAAATACTCTTCGAGCATGCCGAGGCTGCACACGAGCGGGCCGGAATCGCCGTTCGGGCGCAGCCGCATGTCGACGCGGAACACATAGCCGTCCTGGGTGATTTCCGCGAGCGCGCCGATCAGCCGCCGGCCCAGCCGCGTAAAGAATTCCTGCGTGGTCAGCGCGGAACGCGTGCCGCCGGCGGTCTCGCCGTCGTCTTCGTAGAGAAAGATCAGATCGATATCCGATGACGCGTTCAGTTCGCGCCCGCCCAGCTTGCCCATGCCGACGACGCCGAGCGTCAGCCGTTCGCCGTTCGGTCCGCGCGGCTCGCCGAAGAGCGCTTCGAGATCCGCCGACAACACCGCGAGCGCGCGCTGGATCGTCACCTCGGCGAGATCGGTCATCGCGCCCGTGACTTCGGCCACGCTTGCGACGCCCGCGAGATCGCGCTCCATCACCGTGCAAAACGTGTCCATGCGCAGACGGCGCAACGCGGTCTTGAGCGCCGCTTCATCGAGCGTACCGATTGAGCGCACGCGCCGCACAGCGCATCGAAACGCGCTTCGATCCACGCGCGTGTTACCGGCTGCCGCGCCCATTGCGCGACGTTCGCCGCCAGTTCGGGACGCGCCGAATAAGCACGCGCCGCGTAGTTGGAATAGTCGGAACTGTGAAGACTTGTGTCGGTCATGAAAGGTTTGGCTTGCTCATTGCTTCTGGTCCTTGCTCGACGCGTTGGCGCACCGGGCATAGAAGCGCGCAAAGCGCCGCCCCGCTTGTGACACCGTGTTACATTGCAACGACAATCACACAAAACTACCATATCGCCCGACAACCGCAGCATGTCCGACAGCAGACGATCCGTCGAACCGAACGAAGTTGGACAAGCCCAGCCTAGCGGCAACGCCGAGTGCGTCCTGTCGCGTGTCCTCAAGGTTCTGCTCGTCATCGTCGCGGTCACCTACTTCGCGGTCGCGGGCATCTATCTCGGCCTGCGCTATCTCGTATTGCCGCAGATCGATACGTTCCGGCCGCGCATCGAGCAGATCGTGTCGTCGAGGATCCACGCGCAACTGCATATCGGCCGGCTGTCGGCGCGATGGTCGGGACTCACGCCGACGCTCGACATCGACAATCTGCGCATCGATGCCGCCGACAGTTCGCCCGGCCTCACGGTGCCGCATGCGAGCGCGAGCATCGCCTGGGGATCGCTGCTGCATCTGCGGCCGAAGCTCGCCGATCTGACCGTCGATGGTCCGGACGTGATCGTCGCGCGCAACGCTGCCGGACAACTGAGCGTCGCGGGCGTGCCGATTCCGCAGCATCGCACGGGATCGAACGCGTTCATGACCTGGCTGCTCGGCCAGGACCGCATTCTTCTGCGCGACGGCACGCTGCGCTGGCGCGATGCCCAGCGCAGCGTGCCCGAGATCGCCTTCAAGCGCCTGCAACTCGCGATCGACAACGACGGCACGCGGCATCGGCTCGCACTCAAGGCGCCCGCCGACGGCGACGTGCTGCACGGTTCGCTCGACTTTCGCGCTGATTTTCGCCACAAGCCGTTCAGCGCGATGGGCGCGCCCGCGAACTGGACCGGACGGCTTTATCTGTCGACCGGCCCGGTCGATCTGCCGATGCTCGCGCGCTACGTGAAGATGCCGTTCACGATGTATGGCGGACGCGTCGACAACCGCATCTGGCTGGACTTCGCGCGTGGGCAATTGCAAAGCGCGTCGGGCGAACTGAACGGCAACGACATTGGCCTGCGCGTGCGTGCGACGCAGCCGCGTCTCGATCTGCCAGTCGGTCGCTTCGACTGGACGCTGGCGAAGAACGACGGCACCTACAAGCTCGATCTGTCCGATCTGCACGCTGAACTCGGCCAGCCTGCGCTCGACGACGGCACGCCGGTGTCGCGTCTGCTCGCATTCAAAACGCTGAGCGGCGAATACCGGCAGGCCGCGCCGGGCCAAGGCCAGATGATGCGTCTCGCCGGCGATCGCGTCGATCTGGGCATCCTCGCGGACTTTCTGCGCGCGCTGCCGCTGCCGAGCCGTGCGCTCAACGAACTGGTACGCTACAACCCGCGCGGCCAGGTCGCTGACTATTCGATCTACATCGAACGCGCGGCGCCGAAGAACGAAGACGAGGCGAAGCATCAGCGCGAGAAAGGCGATGCGCCCTTGCTGCACTACACGGTCAAGGGCGCGTTGCAGGGCATCAGCGTGCAGGCTCAGGAACCGCCGCCGGGCCTGACGGCGAACAATCATCCGCGCGCGGGGATTCCGGGCGTCGAGAATCTGTGGGGTTCCGTCGATGCGAACGAAGCGCAAGGCACCGTCGATATCGATACGAAGAACGCGGCCGCAACGATCCCCGGCGCATTCGACGATCCGCGCCTGACCTTCGATTCGCTCAAGGGCCACGCAAGCTGGACCATCGCGGACGCGATCGCGCCCGGCCAGTTGCGGCGCGCGTTCCGCATTCAACTCGATACGCTGCACATCAAGAACCCCGACACCGAAGGCGAAGTCACCGCGACCTACTGGAACGAAGGCAGCGGGCGCGGCAATCTCGATCTGAAGGCGAAGGTCGATCATCTAAAGGTCACGCGCCTCGTGCGCTATTTGCCGACCAGCCTGAACGAGCGCGTGCGCGTCTATCTCGATCACGCGCTGCAGGCGGGCACGGCGCGCAATGGCATCATCGAAGTCCACGGCGATCTCACGCGCTTTCCGTATTCCAAGTTTCCCGATGCGGGCACGTTCCGGATCGTCGCGCCGTTTTCGGGCGGTAAGTTCGATCCGACGCCCTATCCGCCGCGCACGCTGCAAAACGGCCTGCCGCAAATCTGGCCCGGCATCGACGGCA
>JAQFVI010000418.1:1510-18898 GCA_029439495.1 Caballeronia sp. BR6202001590007 | reverse complement strand
CATGCTGCAGTACGTCGACGACAGTTCGCTCGGCCTGATGGCGAATCACGCGACGCGCAAGATCGATGCGAAAGGCGACGCCTGGCTCGCGCTGACGCTCGGCATTCCGCGCTTTCGCCCGCCCGCGCCGCAGCCGCCGATCCGCGCCGAATACAAGGGCATGCTGAGCTTCGCGGACAACGAAGTGAGCTACGGCGCGCTGCCGCCGCTCGAACATCTGCGCGGCAGCGCGAGGTTCGCGGCAAAGACCGTGACGCTCGACGATCTGACCGCGCAATTGCTGGGCGGCGACGTCCGTGCAAAAGGCGGCGTGAAGCCGGACGGCAGTTATGCGTTCGACGTGAACGGGCGCATCGGCGACGAGTCCGCGCAGCGCTTCAAGACGCGCATGAGTCCGCAGGCGGCGCAGTTCCTGAAGCGCATCACCGGCACTGCGCCTTACGAGATGCACGTCCATGGCATCAAGAACGCGCTGCCGGTCGTGCAGGCGAAGTCCGATCTGACCGGTCTGGGCATCGATCTGCCCGCGCCATTCGGCAAGGCACAGGGCGCGCCGATGCCGTTCGCCTTCACCTTCGCGCCGCTGCCGCAGGGTTCCGACGATCCCAATGCGCCGAACGATCAGGACAATCTGCACGATGCGCAGCTCACGCTCGGCCCGCTGCAAGCGCACTATCTGCTCCAGCAACTGGGCCGCGCGCAGGTGAGCGTCGATCCCGAAAACCCCGCCGAGCCGATGAACATGCGCGCGCGGCTGCATGTCGTGCGTGGCGCGATCGACGTGAACAAGCCGGCGGATCTGCCCTCGCAAGGCGTGAGCGCCGCCGTCGATCTCGACGAACTCGACGCCGACGCGTGGCGCAAGGCCTTCGCGGATATCGGCGCATCGGCGCAGGCCGAATCGCCCGCACAGGCCAACGCGCCGCGTCCGCCGATGAGCGACGCCGTGCGCCAGTTCATCCCGAAGCGCGCGGCCGTCCACTTCACGACGCTCCAGCTGCTCAATCGCCGCTGGGAAAACGTCGACATCGGCGCGAGCGAGACGGGCCGCAAATGGCAGGCGAACATCGCGTCGAATCAGGTCTCCGGCAATCTCGCGTGGACGCCCGGCCTGACGCGCGAAAGCCCCGGCGCGTTGCAGGCGCGCTTCGCGAAGGTCGTGATTCCGGAGAAGACCGAGACCGACCGGCTCGGCAAGGTGATCGCGAAGCCGCCGCGCAACATGCCGTCGATCGATCTGATCGTCAACGAACTCGTGTTCCGCAATCACGATCTCGGTCGCCTCGAAGTCGACGCGCACAACGACTTCGTCACCGACGATCCGGTATGGACGCTCGATCGCTTCGAACTCGCGAACGCCGATGCGACGCTCGCCGCGAGCGGCACCTGGCGCACGCTGCCGGGCGGCATCGCGCAGGCGGCGGCGCCCGCGCCCGGCGAGGTCATCGATAGCGGCGACGGCGACGATCGCATTCCTCGCAGCACCGCGCTCGATTTCCGGCTCGACGTGAAAAACGGCGGTCAGTTGCTCGATCGCTTCGGCCTGCCGCGCACGGTCAACAAGGGCGACGGTTCCGTTTCCGGCCACGCCGCGTGGAACGGCGGGCCGACGACCATCGACATGAAGACGCTCGACGGCAATCTGAACGTCGATTTGCGGCACGGCCAGATCCTGCGCGCGCTGGGCGCGGCGAAGTGGCTCGGCATCTTCAGCCTGCGCAGCCTTGCCAACCTGCTGACGCTGCATTTCGAGGACGTGGTCGGCAAAGGGCTGCCGTTCGAGAAGATCACCGGCAACGCGAAGATCGACGACGGCATCGGCCGCACCGACGACTTCCTGATGATCACTTCGCCCGCGCGCGTGCAGATGCGGGGCCGCGTCGATCTGCCTAAGCAGACGCAGGATCTCAACGTGAAGGTGATTCCGACCGTCGGCGCGGGCACGGCGGCGATCGGCGTGGCGGTCATCAATCCGCTGCTCGGGCTCGGCGTGCTGGCGGCGGACATCGCGCTGTCGCAATCGATCCGGCGCGCGTTCGAACTCGACTATGCGATCACCGGCTCGTGGCAGAAACCGGTCGTCCAGCGACTGCGGGGCGATCAGGGTAAGATCGAAACACCCGCTGCCGCCGCGCTGCCTTCAGTAGTCAATTAATGCGCGTTGGCAGGTTTCCGCCCTATTTTCGTCAACTCTTTGGCATTCACGGCACCAGCCATGAGCGAAAAATCGAGCAAAAGCGCTACGGGCCAGCCGTTCGAGGTCGCCGCGCTCCAGATGGTCAGCACGCCGGACCGCGACCGCAATCTCGCCGATGCGGGCCGTCTGATCGCCGAAGCCACGCGCGGCGGCGCGAAGCTCGTGCTGCTGCCCGAGTATTTTTGCTTCATGGGCTTCAAGGACACGGACAAGCTCGCGATCCGCGAAACGCCCGGCGACGGTCCGATTCAGCGCTTTCTCGCCGACAGCGCGCGCAAGCATCGCGTGTGGATCATCGGCGGAACCATGCCGATGGCGTCGCCCGAGCCGGAACGCGTGCTCAATACGACGCTCGTCTTCGATCCCTCGGGCGCGCAGGTCGCGCGCTACGACAAGATCCACCTGTTCAATTTCGAGAAGGACGAGGACAAGTTCGACGAAGCACGCACCATCCGGCCCGGCAACAAGACGTGCGCCTTCGATGCGCCGTTCGGACGCGTCGGCCTATCGGTCTGCTACGACCTGCGCTTTCCGGAGTTGTATCGCCGGCTCGGCGATTGCGCGCTGATCGTCGTGCCGTCGGCCTTCACCTACACGACCGGCAAGGCGCACTGGGAAACCCTGCTCAAGGCGCGCGCGATCGAAAACCAGTGCTACGTGCTGGCGGCGGCGCAAGACGGCAAACACGAGAACGGACGCCGCACCTGGGGCCACAGCATGCTGATCGACCCGTGGGGCAAGATCGTCGCGCTCAGGGAGGAAGGCGCGGGTATCGCCGCGAGCGCGATCGATCCGGCGCGCATCGCGTCGGTGCGACAGAGCCTGCCGGCGTACCGGCATCGCGTCATCGAATGAACGAACGTGCGTGACCCCAGACAGTAGAATCATCCGAACTCGTATCGAACACCGAACACGTAACAAACACCGAATGAACATCATCGAACCCGGCATTCACAATCTCGCGACCGCGAAGGACGTCCTGCTCACGCCCTACGGTCTCGACGAAGGACTGATCACGCGCACGCTCGCGGACATCTTCACACATCGCGTCGATTACGCGGATCTCTACTTCCAGCTCACGCGCAGTGAAGCGTGGAGTCTTGAGGAAGGCATCGTCAAATCCGGCAGTTTCAGCATCGATCAGGGCGTCGGCGTGCGCGCCGTGTCGGGCGAGCGCACCGCGTTTGCGTATTCCGACGATCTGTCGGCCGAATCGATCCGTCAGGCCGCGCTCGCGACGCGCGCGATCGCCAAGGCGGGCAGCGGCAAACACAAGGTCAAGCCGGCCAGCGTGCTGACGGGCGTCTCCGGTCGCGATCTGTATCTGCCCGCCGATCCGCTCAATTCGCTCGATGCGAACGCCAAGGTCAAACTGCTCGAACGCGTCGAACAGATGGTGCGCGGCAAGGATCCGCGCATCACGCAGGTGATGGCGAGCATGGCCGGCGAATACGACGTCGTGCTGGTCGCGCGCAGCGACGGCGCGCTGGCGGCGGACGTGCGGCCGCTCGTGCGCGTGTCGGTGACGATGATCGCCGAGCAGAACGGGCGGCGCGAGATCGGCACCGGCGGCGGCGGCGGACGCTTCGATTACGGCTATTTCACCGACGACATCCTGATGAAGTACGTCGACGACGCCGTGCACGCAGCGCTCGTCAATCTCGAAGCGCGCCCTGTTCCGGCCGGCGCGATGACCGTCGTGCTCGGGCCGGGTTGGCCGGGCGTGCTGCTGCATGAAGCCGTCGGCCACGGGCTCGAAGGCGATTTCAACCGCAAGGGCTCGTCAGCGTTTGCGGGACGCATCGGCGAGCAGGTCGCGGCGAAGGGCGTCACCGTGGTCGACGACGGCACGCTGCCGAACCGGCGCGGCTCGCTCAACATCGACGACGAGGGCAATCCGACGCAGTGCACGACACTGATCGAAGACGGCATCCTCAAGGGCTACATTCAGGATTCGCTCAACGCGCGCCTGATGAAGATGCCGGTGACCGGCAACGCGCGCCGCGAATCGTACGCCGCGCTGCCGATGCCGCGCATGACCAACACGTACATGCTCAACGGCGACAAGGACCCGCAGGAGATTCTCGCGTCCGTGAAGAACGGCCTGTACGCAGTGAACTTCGGCGGCGGCCAGGTCGACATCACCAACGGCAAGTTCGTATTCTCGGCGTCCGAGGTGTACATGATCGAGAACGGCAAAATCACTTATCCGGTGAAGGGCGCAACGCTAATCGGCAGCGGTCCGGAGTCGCTCAAGTACGTGACGATGATCGGCAACGACATGAAGCTCGACAGCGGCGTCGGCGTATGCGGCAAGGAAGGGCAGAGCGTGCCGGTGGGCGTCGGTCAGCCGACGCTGCGCATCGAACGGATGACGGTCGGCGGCACCGCCTGATGCATCGAGCGTGCGGGAATTCCGCACCGATCGCGCCGGATTGCAGGTTTTGTGCGCCGATCGATGCGGATTCTCTGCGTTTTAAATTAGCCGGGCTTGTCAGCCCCTTGTCTTTGCGGTTATAAAAACAGTCAACACTTTTTCGCCCACCGTCGATCCAGCATGTCCGCCAAGTTTTATTTTTATTTCTTTTGGCATCTCAGGCCGCTGGCGGATCGAGAGGGGTGAGTCGTATCGAAGGTTGAACGAACCGAATTCCCGAAAAAAACCGCCAGCGAGTCTGGCGGTTTTTTTCGCCCCTGCATCGCTGATTTTGAATCAAACGCTGCCGTGAAGAACAAACATGCTCCCGCACAATACCGACGACGTCCGCATCCGCGAACTGAAAGGACTGACGCCGCCCGCGCATCTGATCCGCGAATTCCCTTGCGCCGAGCCGGTCTCCGACTTCATCTATCACGCGCGTCAGGCAATGCACCGGATCCTTCACGGCATGGACGACCGGCTCATCGTCATCATTGGGCCATACTCGATTCACGATCCGAAGGCCACGCTCGACTACGCCCGCCGCCTGCTCGAACAACACAAACGCTTCGCGAGCGAACTCGAAATCGTGATGCGCGTGTACTTCGAAAAAACCGCGCACGACGGTCAGCTGGAAAAGGCTGATCAACGATCCGCACATAGACAACAGCTTCAAGATCAACGACGGCCTGCGCACCGCGCGCGAATTGCTGATGAACATCAACGAGATGGGGCTGCCCGCCGGCACCGAGTACCTCAACATGATCAGCCCGCAGTACATCGCCGATCTGATTTCGTGGGGCGCAATCGGCGCGCGGACGACGAAATCGCAGGTGCATCACGAGCTGGCGTCGGGGTTGTCATGTCCGGTCGGATTCAAGAACGGCACCGACGGCAACGTGAAGATCGCCGTCGATGCGATCAAGGCGTCGTCGCAGCCGCATCATTTCCTGTCGGTGACCAAAGGCGGCCATTCGGCGATCGTCTCGACCGCGGGCAACGAGGACTGCCACATCATCCTGCGCGGCAGCAAGACGCCGAACTACGACGCGACCAGCGTCGATACGGCGTGCAGCGATATCGGCAAGGCGGGACTGGCCGCGCGTCTGATGATCGACGCGAGCCACGCCAACAGCTCGAAGAAGCACGAGAACCAGATTCCGATCTGCGAAGACATCGGCCGGCAACTCGCGGCCGGCGACGAACGGATCGTCGGCGTGATGGTCGAGTCGCATCTCGTCGCCGGACGGCAGGACCTGAAGGAAGGGTGCGAGCTGACCTACGGGCAGAGCGTCACCGATGCGTGCATCGGATGGGACGAGAGCGTGAAGGTGCTCGAAGGGATGGCGGAAGCGGTGAAGCAGCGGCGCCGTGGCGCGGCGTTCGGGAAATTGAGTCAGCCAAGCGAGGCGGTCATCGCGACGACCGCCTCACTCAAGTGCGTTCATGCTTCCACAGCACATCCTCTCCCCCGTCCGCCCGATTCAGCACCCTCGCGAGCACGAACATCAGATCCGACAGACGATTCACATAACGTCGCGGCGCATCGTTCACCCCGGCCGATTCCACCTTCCCCAGCGCGACGATCGCCCGCTCTGCGCGCCGGCATACCGTGCGCGCGACGTGCGCCAGCGCCGCCGACCGCGATCCGCCCGACAGAATGAATTCCTTCAGCGCGGGCAGCGTGCCGTTGTATTCCGCGAGCCACCTATCGAGTTGCGCCAGATGCGACTCCTGAATCATCGAATGCCCGGGAATCGACAACTCGCCGCCCAGATCGAAGAGATCGTTCTGAACCTGCAGCAGCACGCTGCGCACGTCCGACGGCATCGGTTCGCACAACAGCACGCCGATGCAGGAGTTCAACTCGTCCACGTCGCCGATCGCGGCGATGCGCGCATCGTCCTTCGACACGCGGCGGCCGTCGCCGAGACCGGTCGTGCCGTCGTCGCCGGTGCGCGTCGCGATCTTGCTTAATCGATTGCCCATCGTTCCTCCCTGCCCCGAAGCGAAAAATTGCGGCTCATCTCATTTATAGGCACGCCCGATCGCCGCAAAAGCGCATGGCCATCGCCGCAAAGCCGTGGAAACCCGCAGCCGCCGGGCGTCGCGGCATCGGCGTAAAATGAGATAACTTTGTTACAAACGCTCGCAGACGGCACGCAACCGTCGTACCCGTCGAGCCGCGTCCGATGTTCCGCGCATCGACGAAAAACGCAGCGCATACGCACACCGCCCGGAGACACTTCGTGGATCACCCCGCAGAACATCAGGCGCTGCAGACGCGCCGTCCCTTTCCGCCGACGCTGCTCGATGCGCTGAAGGCGCGATTCGCCGAGCGCGTCAGCACGTCCCAGGCCGTGCGCGAGCATCACGGCCGCGACGAATCGCCGTTCGATCCGCAATTGCCCGATGCGGTCGTATTCGCGCGCAGCACGGAGGAAGTGCAGGCGATCGTCAGGATGTGCGCGCAGCATGGCGTGCCGATCATCCCTTACGGCAACGGTTCCTCGCTCGAAGGGCACTTGCTCGCCGTGCAGGGCGGCGTGTCGATCGACTTGTCGGAGATGAAAGAGGTCATCTCGATCAACGCCGAAGATCTCACCGTCACCGTGCAGCCCGGCATCTCGCGCAAGCAGCTCAACGAAGCGCTGAAGGACACCGGGCCTCTTCTTCCCGATCGATCCCGGCGCGGATGCGAGCATCGGCGACATGTCCACGACGCGCGCCTCCGGCACCAATGCCGTGCGCTACGGCTCGATGCGCGAAAACGTCCTCGCGCTGACGGTCGTGCTCGCCGACGGCCGCATCATCAGGACCGGCACGCGCGCGCAAGTCGGCGGCGGGCTACGACCTCACGCGCCTGTTCGTCGGCTCGGAAGGCACGCTCGGCGTCATCACCGAAATCACCGTCAAACTGATTCCGAAGCCGCAGACCGCGCAGGTCATCATGGCAAGCTTCGACGACGTGGAGAAAGGCGGCAACGCGGTCGCGGCGCGGCGATCATCGCGGCGGGCATCATTCCGGCCGGGCTCGAAATGATGGACCGGCCCGTGACGCGCGCGGTCGAAGAATTCGTCAAAGCGGGCTACAACCTCGACGCCGCCGCGATCCTGCTGTGCGAATCCGACGGCACGCACGACGGAGTCGCCGAGGAAATCGTCCGCATGACGGCCGTGCTACGCGAGCACGGCGCGGCACGCATTCAGATTTCGCGTTCGGAAGCGGAGCGGCTCGAGTTCTGGTCGGGCCGCAAGAATGCGTTCCTGGCCGCCGGCCGCATTTCGCCCAACTATTACTGACTGCATGGACGGCACGGTGCCGCGCCGCTCGATCGGGCCGCTGCTCGCGCGCATCGAAGAGATGGAGAAGAAGTACGCGCTTCGCTGCATCAACGTGTTCCATGCGGGCGACGGCAACATGCATCCGCTCATTCTGTTCAACAGCAACGACCTCGACGAATGGCACCGCGCGGAAGCGTTCGGCTGCGACATCCTCGAGGCGTGCGTCGAACTCGGCGGCACGGTGATGGGCGAGCACGGCGTGGGCATCGAGAAGATCAATTCGATGCGCGTGCAGTTCTCGCCCGAGGAGCGCGACATCTTCTTCGCCGTCAAGCGCGTGTTCGATCCGCCGGGCCTGCTCAATCCCGACAAGGGCATTCCGACGCGCGCCCGCTGCGCCGAATACGGCAAGATGCATGTGCGCGGCGGCCTGCTGCCGCATCCGGAGATCCCGCGCTTCTGAGCCTCACTATACACGTTTCCCCGCGTGTGGCGTCGTCGAGCGATCGGTACAATCGATCGGGCAGCCGAGACAACAGGGCAGCCGAGACAACAGAAGACGAATACGAGAGCGGGACACTCATGGAACAGGACGACATCGTCGCCGCTGGTCGGAGAGAATCGCCCGAGCCACTGAAAGCGGCACGCCGCTGCGCGTTCGCGGCGGCGGCACCAAGGACTGGTACGGTCTCAGACGCTGCAAGGCGATATCCTCGATACGCGCGCGCATCGCGGCATCGTCGCCTACGATCCGGCGGAACTCGTCACCACCGCGAAAAGCGGCACGCCGCTCGCGGACATCGAAGCGAAGCTGCGCGAACACGATCAGTGCCTCCCCTTCGAGCCGCCGCACTTCGGGCGCAGCGCGACGCTCGGCGGCTGCATCGCAGCGGGTCTCGCGGGTCCGCGACGCGCATGGACCGGCGCCCTGCGCGACTTCGTGCTCGGCGCGGTGGTCATGAACGGGCACGGCAAGGTGCTGCATTTCGGCGGACAGGTGGTGAAGAACGTCGCGGGTTACGACGTATCGCGGCTGCTCGCGGGTTCGCTCGGCACGCTCGGGCTCATCCTTCAACTCTCCATCAAGGTGCTTCCGCGCCCGGTCGTGGAAGCCACGCTCAAATTCGACATGCACGCGACCGACGACATGCGCAAGCTCAATGAGTGGGACGGCCATCCGTTGCCGATTACCGGCAGCACATAGCGCGACGGCACGCTCGCGCTGCGTCTCGCGGGCGCGGAAGCCGCCGTGAAGACCGCGCGCAACATGCTCGGCGGCGAAGTCGTCGATGCCGTCGATGCCGACCGCTTCTGGATCGGCATGCGCGAACAAACCGATCCGTTCTTCGCGGTGATCGAGCCGCGCGCGGCGTTGTGGCGACTCGCGCTGCCGTCGATCACGGAGCCGCTGCATCTGCCGGGCGCGCAACTGATGGAATGGGGCGGCGCGCAACGCTGGTGGATCACCAACAACCGATCCGCAGACCGTGCGCATCAGCGCGAAGCAGGCAGGCGGCCACGCGACGATCTTCCGCGCGGGCTCCGCCTACGACCGCAACGCAGGCGTGTTCACGCCGCTGCCCGCGCCGCTGATGAAGATGCATCGCGGCCTCAAAGAGGCATTCGATCCGGCGCGCATCTTCAATCGCGCGCGGCTGTATCCGGTTCTAGGCGCACCCACGAACCGGCACATTCAAGCGATGCAAACCAATCTGGCCGAATTCATCCGCGGGACCGCAGACGGCGATGAAGCCGATTCGATCCTGCGCAAGTGCGTGCACTGCGGCTTCTGCACGGCGACCTGTCCGACCTACCAACTGCTCGACGACGAACTGGACGGCCCGCGCGAACGCATCTATCTGATGAAGCAGATGCTCGAAGGCGCGCCGGTCACGCGCAGCACGCAGACGCATCTGGACCGCTGTCTCACCTGCCGCAACTGCGAAAGCACCTGCCCATCGGGCATGCAATATGGCCGGCTCGTTGAGATCGGTCGCAAGGTGGTAGAAGACAAGGTCGAGCGGCCGATGACGCAGCGCCTGCAATGCCGTCTGCTCGCGAGCCTTCTGCCGAACAGCACCCTCTTCACGCCCGCGATAAAGCTCGGCCAGCAGGTTCGTGGCTTTCTGCCGCGCAAGCTGCGCGCGAAGATTCCGGTGCCGGAAAAACCGCTCGCGCCCGCGACGGGCAAGCACGCGCGCAAGATGCTGATGCTCGCCGGCTGCGTGCAACCCGCGATGATGCCCAACGTCAACACGGCGACCGCGCGGGTGTTCGATGTGCTCGGCATCGAGATCGTCACCGCGCCGGACGCGGGCTGCTGCGACGCCATCCGCCTCCATCTCGGCTACAACGACGACGCGCTCGACGACGTGCGCAACAACATCGACGCGTAGTGGCCGTATGTCGAGAAAGGCGTCGAAGCCCATCGTGATGAACGCGTCGGGCTGCGGCGCGACCGTCAAGGAATACGCGCATCTGCTGCGGCACGATCCGAAGTACGCGGAAAAGGCGCGGCGCATCGTCGATCTGACGCGTGATCTCGCCGAAATCTTGCCGATGTACGAGGAAGAACTCGCCGCGCTCGTGCGGCGGCGCGCCGTGCATACGGTCGCTTATCATCTTGCAGCACGGCCAGCAGATTCGCGGACGCGTCGAGCAGTTGCTGACCGCGCTCGGGCTCGAAGTATGCCTGCCCGCCTACAGCCACCTGTGCTGCGGATCGGCGGGCACGTATTCGGTGCTGCAGCCCAAGCTTTCGTACACGCTGCGCAACCAGAAGCTCGATCGTCTGGAAAAGACCGAGCCGCAGATGATCGTCTCGGCCAACGTCGGCTGCATCGCGCATTTGCAAAGCGGCACGTCGACGCCGGTCACCCACTGGATCCAGCTCGTCGAGCATCTGATCAACGGATGACGCGCTTCGTATAATGGGCGGATCGTTCTGAAGGCCGCCTCATGTCGATCGCTCACCATCTCGAAGAAGTCCGGCAACGCATCGCGAAGGCGGCGCACGACGCGTCGCGCGATGCGTCTTCCGTGCAGTTGCTCGCCGTGTCCAAGACCTTTCCCGCCGATGACGTGCGCGTGGCGTTCGACGCCGGGCAACGCGCGTTCAGCGAAAACTACGTGCAGGAAGGCATCGCGAAAATCGCGGAACTGGGCGACCTGCGCGCGGACATCGAATGGCACTTCATCGGGCCGCTGCAATCGAACAAGACTCGCGTCGTCGCCGCGCAGTTCGACTGGGTGCATTCGATCGATCGTCTGAAGATCGCCGAGCGGCTGTCGGCGCAGCGTCCGGAAGGAAGCTGCGCGCTCAGCGCGCTCAATGTCTGCATTCAGGTGAACGTGAGCGGCGAGGCATCGAAGAGCGGCGTCGAACCGGCCGATGCCGCCGCGCTCGCGCATGCAGTCGCGGCATTGCCCGGCCTCAGGCTGCGCGGCCTGATGTCGATCCCCGGACCAGCCGATACGCTCAATGCCCAGCGCGCGCCGCACGCGCGCCTGCGCGAACTGATGGACGCACTGCGCGCCGGCGGACTCAATCTCGACACGCTGTCGATGGGCATGTCCGCCGATCTCGAGGCCGCCGTGCTCGAAGGCGCGACGATGGTGCGCATCGGCACCGCCATCTTCGGCGCGCGCGACTATTCCCACTAACCTCAATCTCCAAGCTATGAAAATCGCATTCATCGGCGGCGGCAACATGGCCGCGGCGCTCATCGGCGGCCTGATTAAACGCGGCACGCCGGCGGCGGACCTGTATGCCGTCGACATCGACGACGCGGCGCGTGCGCGCACCGCACAGCAATTCGGCATCGCGACCGGCACGGGCATCGACGCGACGCTCGCCGACTTCGACGCGATCGTGCTCGCGGTCAAGCCGCAGGTGATGAAGAGCGTCGCGCAATCGCTCGCGCCGCACGTCGGCCGGCAGACCATCATCAGCATTGCCGCGGGCATCCGCGCGACGGATCTCTCGCGCTGGCTGAACAGCTATACGCAGATCGTGCGCACGATGCCGAACACGCCCGCGCTGGTCAGCATGGGCGTGACGGGTCTTGCGGCGCTTCCCGGCGTGCGCGACGACGCGAAAGCGCTCGCCTCGAAGGTGCTCGAAGCGGTCAGCGAAGCCATGTGGTTCGACGACGAAGCGAAGCTCGACGCCGTCACCGCGATCTCCGGCAGCGGCCCGGCCTACGTGTTCTATTTCATCGAAGCGATACAGGAAGCCGCGCGCCAACTCGGCATGGACGAAGCGCAGGGCCGCGCGCTCGCGGTCGCGACCTTCACCGGCGCGGCGCAGCTCGCGGCGCAATCGGACGAACCGGCGAGCGTGCTGCGCGAACGCGTGACGTCGAAGGGCGGCACGACGGCGGCCGCGCTGGCGTCCTTCGAGGCGCAGAACGTCAAGGATGCCATCGTGCGCGGCGCATTGGCGGCACAGGCGCGCGCGAAAGAAATGGGCGACGAGTTCGGCGCGGCCTGAGGCGGGGACTTACGTTCAGATCTTCCTGAGCACGAACTCGATGCCGCATTCCGCGAAAGCCGTGCGCGTCTGATCGAAACGCGGCATGTGCGGCAGGAAGCTATGGTCGAGCCGCTCGACCCTGGCGATCTCGACTTCCTGTTCGAACTCGCGCAGCAAATCGAGCACGTTGATCGACACCGGCAACCAGCTCGTGCGCTTGAACATGGCGAACGTGTGCTTGTGGTCGTCGTTGAAAGTCGACGGCCATGCGCCCTGCTCGTACATGTCCTCGTCCGGAACGGTGACGACCAGATGCCCGCCCAGCTTGAGCACGCGCAGCCAGTAACGCAGGGCGATGCGCGGATCGACCATGTGCTCCAGACAGTGCGACGAATAGACGAAATCGAAACAGCCGGTCGGCACGTTCGCGAGATATTGCGCATCGCCCCACGCGCGCGACCAGAGGACGGTGAAACCAGGATCGTTCGCATACCGCTGAAGGGAATGCGTGGACTCGAAGCGCACGAGCGATGCATCGCCTTGCGAGGACGCGCCCGCGATCGCGATCAGCGCATGCTGCGCGCGGTCTTGCAGCGATTCAAGTTCGGCGGACAGATTCGCGCCTGGCGACCAGGCATCGAGAGACACAACGCAGCGCTTGTCCGACAACACCGCGCTCACGCGCTCCGATGCGAGAAACGCCGGACCGTCCGCATGCAGCGTGTCGATGCGTTCGTCGTTGAAGACAGCAGCATGCGAGGCAGCGACGAGATGGACGACGATGCCGTCGATGCCCGAAACCTCGGATGCGCCATCCGATGCGATGAGATGAGTGACGTGATGACGCGAGACGAGTCCCGCCAGATCGAAGCGTTTAGCAAAATGCATGGTGAGGCTCGAGCGATGACGGCTGCGGGCACGCGCGATGCAGATCGATACGCCGTCCAAACGAAATGCGTGGAAGCGTCGGCCCGCCGTCAGGGAAAGCGTCCAAGATAGCAAAGGCCATCCGCCCGGAGCCATCCGCCCGGACGCGCGAAGAGATCAAATTTTTCGTTCTCAACCGGTTTCCCGATTCGCAACAATGCGGCCCGCGCCCGTCGCGCAAGCCTCGACGCGCTCAGCCCGCGAAGACGTAATGCAGCGCGATGCCCGCGAACAGTACGCCGCCGAGCCAGTTGTTGTGCCTGAAGGCCGCGAAGCATGCCATGCGCTCGCGATGGCGAATGAGGCCGTAGTGATAAACAGCGCAGCCCGCCGCCGCGATCCAGCCGAGCCAGTACGGCCAGCCGAACTTCAACGCAATGCCGATGCCGACGTAGATGGCGAGCGTCACGCCGTAGCACAGCATGACCGCCACGACGTCGAAGCGCCCGAAGGTCAGCGCCGACGTGCAGATGCCGATCTTGATATCGTCGTCGCGGTCGACCATCGCGTATTCGGTGTCGTAGGCGACCGACCAGAACACGTTGGCGAGCAACATGATCCACGCGGGCATCGGCACATGATTCTGCACGGCGGCGAAGGCCATCAGAATGCCGAATCCTAACGCGATGCCCAGATAAGCCTGCGGTATCGCGAAGAAGCGCTTGGTGAACGGATACGAACCCGCGACGAAGAGCGCGAACATGGACAGTTCCTTCGTCAGCGTATTGAGCGGCAGGATCAGCAGAAACGAGACGAGCGCCAGCGCCGCCGCGAGCGCCAGCGCTTCCCATGCCTTGATCTTGCCCGAGGTGATCGGCCGCTCGGCCGTGCGTTTCACAAAGCGGTCGTAGTCGCGATCGGCGTAGTCGTTGATCGCGCAGCCTGCCGAACGCATCAGGATCGTGCCGAGCGTGAAGATGACGAGCAGCATCGGCGAAGGACGGCCGTCGGACGCGATCCACAGCGCGTTGAGCGTCGGCCACAACAGCAGCAGGGAACCGATGGGCTTGTCGAGGCGCACGAGGCGCATGTAGAGTGGAAGACGGGCGAGCATGGCATTCGGAGCGAAGTGGCGCGATCCAGCTATTTTAAAACAGCGCGCCCGGCGCCCCGGGAAACGGCGCCGGACGCGCCAGATGCTAAAAACCCCGCGTGAAAGCGGGGTTTTTAGGTTACGTGCCGAAGCGATCAGGCAAGCATCGCGCGCAGCATCCACGCGGTCTTTTCGTGCGTCTGCATGCGCTACGTGAGCAGGTCGGCGGTCGGCTCGTCGTTGGCGGCTTCGGTTGCCGAGAAGATTTCGCGCGCGGTGCGCACGACGGCTTCCTGACTTCGACCAGCTGGCGGATCATCTCTTCGGCCGGCGGCACGCCTTCGGCTTCCGGAATCGACGACAGCCGCGCGAAGTCCTTGTAGCTGCCCGGCGCGTGCACGCCCAGCGCGCGAATGCGTTCCGCGATCGAATCGACGGCGAGCGCAAGTTCGTTGTATTGCGTCTCGAACATCAGATGGAGCGTGTTGAACATCGGCCCCGTGACGTTCCAGTGGAAGTTGTGCGTCTCAGATACAGCGTGTAGGTGTCGGCTAATAGCCGGGACAAGCCGCCGGCGATCCTTTTGCGGTCTTTGTCGCTGATGCCGATGTTGACGGCAGGTGCATTGCCTTTCTTAGCCATGACGACTCCGTGAGAGTGATTCGAACGATGCAGGCGCCGCCCAAGTCCCCGAGCGACGCCTGAAATGCCCGATAGTTTATCGTAGAACATGCGCGGCGTTTCAATGCGTGACAGGGCTTGCGGCACATTCACCGGAATCTGGTGATGGTTGATGCCGAGGCGGTAACGCTGCGTGTCGCCATACGAGAAGAGCCGCCCCTGCAACAGCCGATCCGGCGAGAAGCCGATCCCCGGCACCACGTTCGCCGGCGTGAACGCGGCCTGCTCGACTTCCGCGAAATAGTTCTGCGCGTTGCGATTCAGTTCGATGGTGCCGACGTCGATCAGCGGGAAGTCCTTGTGCGGCCATACCTTCGTGATGTCGAACGGGTTCATCTGCGACTTCGCGGCCTGCGCTTCGGTCATCACCTGGATGCGGAAATTCCAGCGCGGGAAATTGCCATCGTCGATATTCGCGACGAGATCGCGCTGCGCGCTTTCGCGGTCGCCGGCGATTACCTTCGCGGCCTGCTCGTCCGTGTAGTTCTCGAGCGGCTGCTGCGACTTGAAATGGGAACTTCACGTAGAAGCGCTCGTTGTCCGCATTGACGAACGAGAACGTGTGCGAGCCGAAGCCGTGCATCTGACGATAGTTCTTCGGAATGCCGCGATCGCTCATCAGGATCGTCACCTGATGCAGCGATTCCGGATGACGCGACCAGAAATCCCACGCGGCGACGTTGCTGCACAAGTTGGTGTACGGATCGCGCTTTTGCGTGTGGATGAAGTCCGGAAACTTGAGCGGATCGCGGATGAAGAACACCGGCGTGTTGTTGCCGACCACGTCCCAGTTGCCTTCTTCCGTATAGAACTTGATGGAGAATCCGCGCACGTCGCGTTCGGCGTCGGCGGCACCGCGTTCGCCCGCGACGGTTGAAAAGCGCATGAAGATCGGGTTTCCTTGCCGATCGCATCGAACAGTTTCGCCTTGGTGTAGCGCGAGATGTCATGCGTAACGCGGAAGGTACCGAACGCGCCCGAACCCTTCGCGTGGACGCGGCGCTCGGGAATCACTTCGCGGTCGAAGTGCGCGAGCTTCTCGATCAGCCAGAAGTCCATCAGCCAGAAGTCCTGCAGCGTGACGGGACCGCGCGGTCCGGCGGTCTGCGAGTTCTGGTTGTCGCCGACGGGTGCGCCTACGGCGGTCGTGAGTAGTTGGGTCGTCATCGTGAGTGGCCTCGTTGTGCGTTTGCGTTGGATGATTTGCGTGCGATGGGAGCGGTGCTCAGGCGGCGCGGGCGAAGTCGGCGAGGATGGAAAGCGCGACGGCGCGGAGTTCGGTCCAGCGGATGGCGTTCATCGGATTTCCTCGTCGAAGTCGGCGCCGCATCGGAGCGGCAATGAAGCAGATTCTAACGAAAGCTATCCAATACGGTAATTTGATTTATTTTATATATTCGATAGACATGGGGCCGTATCAACGCAAAACGCCGCGCTTCTGCCGAAGGCGCGGCGTCTTTGGTACGATATTGCTTGTGGGTCAGTTCACTGCAACGGGCATGTCGAGCTTGCGAACGCCCGGCAAATCGCAATTGGCGATGGCTTCGCAGATCGCGTCGATGGCGGGCATGCGCGTGAAGCTCTTGCGCCAGGCCAGCACGACGCGCCGGTCCGGCACGGGATCGTCGAAGGGCACGTAGCTCAACAGACCCGAATCGATGCCCGCCGCGTGCGGCTTGATTTCGTGCACCGACATGCGCGGCAGCACGGTGATGCCGACGCCGCTCGCGACCATATGGCGAATGGTTTCCAGCGACGAACCCTCGAAGGTCTTCTGGATGCCGTCGGCGTTCTGCGAGAAGCGCATCAGTTCCGGGCAAACGTCGAGTACGTGATCGCGGAAGCAATGGCCGCTGCCGAGCAGCAGCATCGTTTCCTGCTTGAGATCGTCCGGATCGATCTTCGTGCGGTTTTCCCACTGATGCCCGGACGGCATCACGACGACGAACGGCTCGTCGTAGAGCGCGCGGACCATCAGACCCGTTTCGGGAAACGGCAGCGCCATGATCGCGACGTCGATCTCGCCCTGCTTCAGCAGTTCGATCAGCTTGAGCGTGTAGTTTTCCTGCAGCATCAGCGGCATCTGCGGGACCGACTTGATCATCTGCTTGACGAGCGTCGGCAGCAGATACGGCCCGATCGTGTAGATGACGCCCAGGCGCAGCGGACCGACCAGCGGATCCTTGCCCTGCTTGGCGATTTCCTTGATGGCGAGCGTCTGTTCGAGCACGTGCTGCGCCTGCGTCACGATCTGCTCACCGATGGGCGTCACGCTGACTTCGCTCGTGCCGCGCTCGAAGATCTGCACGTTGAGTTCGTCTTCGAGCTTCTTGATTGCCACCGACAGCGTCGGCTGGCTCACGAAGCAGGCC
>JAQFVI010000418.1:0-1500 GCA_029439495.1 Caballeronia sp. BR6202001590007 | reverse complement strand
GCGTCATTGGGGGCCAATGGAATACATTGATTCAATAGGTTTGAGTTATACACTCGCCAGCGGCCATTCGCCAACTTCTCTCACTTGCCGGCTCACTCAGCCCAATTAGGGGCCGACGAAGCGCAACGGAGTTCATTCGTCAGACTTTCAAATATTGCTCGCGCACGCCGAGCCAGAGCGCGAGATGGCGCGTGACCGCGTCCGGATAAGTGCGCAGCATCGCGTCGGCGGCTTCGCGTGCGGGATCGATGAGCCAGCCGTCGTTTTCGAGGCTCGCGAAACGGAGCATCGCCTCGCCGGACTGCAGCGCTCCGAGAAACTCGCCGGGACCGCGAATTTCGAGGTCGCGCCGCGCGATTTCGAAGCCGTCGGTGGTTTCGCGCATCGTCTGGAGCCGTACGCGGGCCGTCTGCGACGGCGGCGTCGCGTACATCAGCACGCAGATCGACGCCGCGCTGCCGCGCCCCACGCGTCCGCGCAACTGATGCAACTGTGCGAGACCGAAGCGTTCCGCATGCTCGATCACCATCAGCGATGCGTTTGGCACGTCCACGCCGACTTCGATCACCGTCGTTGCGACCAGCAACTGCACTTCGTTGCGCGAGAAGGCGTCCATCACGGCGGCCTTTTCCGCGGGCGCAAGCCGCCCGTGGACGAGCCCGACGCGGATTTCCGGCAAGGCGGCGGCAAGCGTCTCGTAGCTTTCGACCGCAGTCTGGAGCTGCAGCGTCTCGCTTTCCTCGATCAGCGGACACACCCAGTACACCTGCCGCCCCGTCAGCGAGGCTTCGCGCACGCGGCCGATCACTTCGTCGCGGCGGCCGTCGGACACGACCTTGGTCAGAATCGGCGTGCGGCCGGGCGGCAGTTCGTCGATAGTCGAAACGTCGAGGTCCGCGTAGTAGGTCATCGCGAGCGTGCGGGGAATCGGCGTCGCGGACATCATCAATTGATGCGGCTGAAAGTGCTGCCGCCCGTCCGCCACGTTGAGCGCCTTCGCGCGCAGCGCGAGCCGCTGCGCGACGCCAAAGCGATGCTGCTCGTCGACGATCACAAGGCCCAGCCGCGCGAACTCCACCGCATCCTGAATGATCGCGTGCGTGCCGATGACGAGCTTCGCCGTGCCAAGCGCCGCCGCTTCGAGCGCGGCGCGCTTATCCTTCGCCTTAAGACTGCCCGCGAGCCACGCGACCGACACGCCGAGCGGCTCCAGCCAGCCGCGCAGCTTGCGCGCGTGCTGCTCGGCGAGGATTTCGGTCGGCGCCATCAGCGCGGCCTGATAGCCGACGTCGATCGCCTGCGCGGCCGCCAGCGCGGCGACGATGGTCTTGCCGCTGCCGACGTCGCCCTGCAGGAGCCGCTGCATCGGATGCGCGAGCGTCAGTTCGGCCGCGATTTCCCCAACCACACGCCGTTGCGCGCCGGTGAGCGCGAAAGGCAGCGCGCGCAGCAGGCGCACGACGAGCGACGCGTCGTCGTCAGGCGCGCAACGCGGCATCG
>JAQFVI010000417.1:334-1334 GCA_029439495.1 Caballeronia sp. BR6202001590007 | reverse complement strand
TCGCGTTCCGCTGCACAAGCGCGAGATTACGCTGCAAGGCTTCAAACGCGCGGATGGACTCTACGACATCGAAGGCCATCTGCGCGATACGAAGTCATACGATCGCGCGTCGCATGGGGTGCATGTGAAGGCCGGCGATCCGGTCCACGAGATGATGTTGCGCATTACCATCGGCACCGATTGCGTGATTCGCGATGCACAGGCGCTGCCCGTCGTCGTGCCTTATGTCGGCCATTGCGACACGATCGCGCCGAAATACGCGTTGCTGAAGGGCATGAAGCTCGCGCCGGGCTTCATGCGCGAGATACGTGGACTGTTCGGCGCGACGCTCGGCTGCACGCATCTGACCGAGTGTTGCGACGGCCGCGTTTCAGACGATGAGCGAAGAGATCAATGCGAGCGGCACCACGAAGCCGTTTCAACCGGACGGCTGTCACGCGCTGAAGACTGATGGGCCGCTCGTCAGGCAGTTTCACCCGAAGTGGGTGCGCACTCAGGACTGAGCCGAGGTCGGCTCGTCCGATGCTTCGGATTTGGCTTCAGGCGTGGCGTCCGCCTCTTGCTTCACTTCCTTGCCTGCTTCGGCAGCAGGCGNTTCGAGATGCACCGCGCGCGCCGCGTCCGCCGATGTCACTTCGCCAGCTTTCTCGCCGTTCAGATAGACACGCGCCGCGCCTTCGACGAGCGAAGTCCAATAGCGATTGCCGCGACACCAGACTTTGATTGCGCCGCGCAGTTCGCGCTCGGTCAGATGCAGTTCGGCCGCATGCGTCATCAGGTCTTCGAAGATGCCGATCTTGAGCGGGACCTTCGGCGCCGGGGTTCTTCGGGAACGCTTGCGGGAAGCGCTTTTGCAGCTTGCCGATCACATGCACGACCGGATCGACGGGCTTTGCCTGCTTGTCGGGCTGCGCTGCCGGCTGAGTCGATTGCTTCGGACGAGTCGATTGAGCCGATTGAGTTGACGTTGCCGGCTTGCCGGAACGAGCGTGCGGCGGCG
>JAQFVI010000417.1:0-324 GCA_029439495.1 Caballeronia sp. BR6202001590007 | reverse complement strand
GCACGCGGGGCCTCGTTGGCCGCGGCCTTCGGCTCGCGCTTCACGGGTGCTTTCGCCTGCTGCCCGGCTTGCGCCTTTCGCTCGGCTTTGGCCCGCTGCTCTTTCTTCTCTTTGTCGAATTGCGCTTTCAGACCGGCTAGCTGTTCGAAACCCAGTGCGTCGTACTCATAGAAACGTGTGCGTGGATTTTAACAGGCCAGCATGACGTGTCTTTCATCAATGATGTGAAGCGACGCCGGAAAAGCATGCGTTGCGAACGTGCGTGCGCGTCTTCCGAGGATAAGGAAGCGCCGTCAATGTGCATCGATGAAAGCCGCTACGTCG
>JAQFVI010000416.1:8758-9603 GCA_029439495.1 Caballeronia sp. BR6202001590007 | reverse complement strand
GTCGGGGATATTTGGCATTCTCTTCTCTTCTGGTACCGAAGTTCAAACATAGTAATAGCGTTACTTGGGGGTCTCGTGATTCACTTGACTGTCGAGCAACCTTTGCTCAGGCTTTTGCGCGATCTAGCTCTCCAGGCTACCGCTAAACCAAGAATACCGGAGTAAGTCACACGTATCTTCAAAGCTGCCTTGGCGCGGCTTTTTGTGCCGGTGTCACAGTTTTTGCAAGGCCGCCAGAGAGCGGCCTTTTCATTGCCGTAGACGGCATATACGAGGAAGAGCCGGATGTCTGAATTCTGGAACGAGGGGGTCAAGTCATTCATGACAGCACTCGGGAGCATTGGGACGTTCTGGGTCGGTGGTCGCATGTGGCGACAAATAGATCCTTGCAAACAGGCAGAGAGCGAAGGCGAAGCGCGAATCACCGCGGCCGATTCGGCTGGACAAGTTGAGGCGATTTCGCGCTTTGAACGGCTGGCGACGCTCGCGGAAGAGCGGGCCGGACGAGCCGAGGCGCGGGAGCTTCTGGCTGTCCAGAGAGCGGATCGAGCCGAAGAGCTCATGCGGACAGCCGAACAGCGGGCAGACGAAGCGAATCGGCGCGCTCTCCGCGCGGAATCGGAAGTTTTGGAATTGAAATCTAGGATCGAACGCCTTGAGGCGGCGATCGGGAACCGGAGGACAACTAATGTCCCGAATTCGTGATTGGCGCTGGTGGGTCGTTGGATTTTGTGTGATCGGTGGCCTACTCGGCGTTGCAGCGGTCGAGTTTTTTTGGGGCCAGTGGGGAATGTCGGTTCGGCGTGGTGCCGTTCAGGGTGCGTAGTTGCGTCAAGGTTTGTTGC
>JAQFVI010000416.1:8463-8748 GCA_029439495.1 Caballeronia sp. BR6202001590007 | reverse complement strand
TTCAGGGTGCGTAGTTGCGTCAAGGTTTGTTGCATCATCATGGCGGGTTTCTCTTTATTGGTAATAGCTGGGGCCGCGTACATGCGCGTGACTCGGACTGACCCATTCGACAGGCGTTGTTGCTGCGGCGCGATCGCGGTTGTTGATCAGGGGATATCGCGCACGTGGCGGTAACGATGCACGCCCAATTCGAGCGCCAGTGCACACGCCGCTTCGAGACGGTCGCGGCCATAGCGACGCGAGAGCGAGAGCAATCCTAGGCATGCCCGATATCCGTGCTCTGGA
>JAQFVI010000416.1:0-8453 GCA_029439495.1 Caballeronia sp. BR6202001590007 | reverse complement strand
AATCCTAGGCATGCCCGATATCCGTGCTCTGGATGGCGCTGTTTTTGCAGAAGCCGCGCGACGAGTGCGCCGGTGGCGCCGCCAATCTGCTGACCCCAGTGGATAAGCCGCTGCGGAGTCCATTCGAGATGGGCGCGGTGTGCCGCCGGCATGTGCTCGACGACGGTGGTGTAGCCTCTCACGCGAGCATTGCGGGCATGGCTGGCCACACGGCGACCGCGATGCAACAACTCGACAGCGCCCGCTGTGACGTGCATCGAGCTTGAGTCCAGCTGGGCTTTCGCATCGAGCATCCGCAAGGTGTGATCGATCGCGCGTGCTTCGGCAAGTTCGCCGGACACGAACGTCTCGGCGTGGCGGACTACAAGGTCGTGCATCACGCCAGCAACGGCCGCGCGGTCTACAGCTTCTGCATGTGCCCGGGCGGCACCGTTGTCGCGGCGGCATCGGAGCCGGGCCGCCTCGTTACCAGCGGCATTAGCCAGTATTCGCGCGCTGAACGCAACGCCAACGCGGGTATCGTCGTTGGCATCACGCCGGAGGACTATCCGGGCGGACCGCTCGCCGGCATCGACTTTCAGCGGAAGTGGGAAGCGCGCGCATTCGAACTCGGCGGCGGCGATTACTGCGCGCCGGGGCAACTCGTCGGCGATTTCATCGCGGGGCGCGCCTCGACGTCGCTCGGATCCGTCGCCTTCTTACAAGCCGGGCGTGACGCGAACCGATCTGAGCACCGCGCTGCCCGACTACGTGATCGAAGCGATCCGCGAAGCGCTGCCCGAACTCGACAAGAAGATCAAAGGCTTTGCGATGCACGATGCCGTGCTGGCCGGCGTCGAGACGCGCACGTCGTCGCCGATGCGTGTACGTTGCCGCGACGATTATCAGAGCATGAACGTCGATGGCCTGTATCTGGCAGGCGAGGGTGCAGGCTACGCGGGCGGCATCTACTCGGCCCGATCGACGGGATCGAAGTCGCTGAAGCCGTCGCGCTCAGCATGATGGTGCAGCACGCAGCCGTGTCATAAAAAGCAAAAGGCGCACGACATCGCGTGCGCCTTCGAAACGGAGCGGCTCGCGATCAGGTCACCGCGCCGAGACCTGCTATGGCACGAACTCGCTCTGTCCGTATCCGTGCGTTTCGCTCTTCGACGGCACGCCCGACGCGCAATCGAGCATCATGCGGAAAATCTGCTCGCCGAGCTGATCGATCGTCGCGCTGCCGTCGATCACGCCGCCGCAGTTGATGTCCATGTCCTCTTCCTGCCGTTCCCACAAGGCGCGGTTGGTCGCGAGCTTGAGCGACCGACGGCGCGCATCCGTAAGCCGAGCCGCGTCCGGTCGTGAAGCAGATGAGGTTCGCGCCCGAAGCGACCTGACCGGTCGCGGACATCGGATCGTAGCCCGGCGAATCCATGAGCACGAAGCCCTTCGCATCGATGCGCGTACTCGTAGACCTCGACAAGATTCGTCTCCCGCCTTTCGCGACCGCGCCGAGCGACTTTTCGAGGATGGTCGTCAGGCCGCTGACCTTGTTCCCCGCGGACGGGTTGTTGTCCATCGCCGCGCCGTTGCGTGCGCAATATTCTTCCCACCACTTGATGCGCGCCAGCAGCTTTTCTCCGACTTCGCGGCTCACCGCGCGCCGCGTCAGCAGATGCTCCGCGCCATACACTTCCGGCGTTTCGGACAGAATCGCCGTGCCGCCGTACGCGACCAGCTTGTCGACGGCCGCGCCCAGCGCCGGATTCGCCGAAATGCCCGAATAACCGTCCGAGCCGCCGCACTGCAGACCGACGATCAGATGCGACGCCGGCACAGGCTCGCGCTGCACGCGATTCGCATCGGCGAGCATCTCCTTGACGAGCGCGATGCCGCGTTCGATGGTCTTGCGCGTACCGCCGCTGTTCTGAATCGTGAAGCTCTTGAGCTTTTCGCCGTCCTTCAGTCCGCTCGATTCGAGCACACCAGAAATCTGATTCGTCTCGCAGCCCAGACCGACGAACAGCACCGAATGAAAGTTCGGATGCACCGCGTAGCCCGAAAGCGTGCGGCGCAGAATCTGCAAGCCTTCGCCCTGCATGTCGATGCCGCAGCCGAGTCCGTGCGTGAGCGCAATCACGCCGTCGACGTTCGGATAATTCGCCAGCGCGTCGGGATGCACGTCGCGCCGGAAGTGATCGGCGATCGCGCGCGCCACCGTCGCCGAGCAGTTCACGCTCGTCAGGCATGCCGAGGAAGTTGCGCGTCGCCACGCGGCCGTCGTCGCGGCAAATGCCCATGAAGGTCGCGGGCGTATCGACGAAGGGTGTCGGATGCTGGTCGACGCCGAATTTGTGCTCGCGCTGGAAATCGGCCATCGACAGGTTCTGCGTGTGGACGTGCTGTCCGCGTGCAATCGCCTCGCGCGCCACGCCGATGATCTGGTTGTAGCGCTGACGGGTTCGCCCGCGGCGATGTCGCGCGTGGCGATCTTGTGTCCCGGCGGAATCAGCCCCGCGACGACGAGATCCTCCGACGCGATGCGCGCGCCGGAGAGCAATTGACGCGTCGCGATCACGACGTCGTCTTTCGGATGCAGCCGGATAACCGCATGGTCGGTGGATGTGGTGGACATGATCTTGTATTTAGATGGTGGACGGAGCGCGGCCGTCGGCGCGTGCCTTGGCCTCTTCCTCGGCGCGATTGAGCGGCTTGATCTTGCCGACGATCACAAGATAACTGAATGCGCCCAGGAAGCAGAAGCCGCCCGCGACGCCACAGCGGAATCACGAACGAGCCCTTGGTGATCGCGAGCATGACGCCGGTGAAGGTCGTGATGACGATGCCGGCCAGGTTCAACGCGAAATTCTGGATGCCGCCGATCGACGCAACGTGATCCGGTATCGGCGCGACGTCGCTCGGCAGCGACCACAGATCGACGCCGCCGCGAACGCGAGGCTCGCATACGCGATGCCGAAGAACGCGAGCATCAGATAGATGTTCGAGACGAAGGCCGACAGCGTAATCACCGAGGACATCAGCATGCCGCCGACCATGCAGGTTTTGCGCGCGGCGGTCAGGCTCCAGCCGCGCTTGAAGAGCGCGTCATTGTAGTCGGAAAAATCTTCGAAGGCATGCGGCGTGATGAAGAGCGTCGTGTTGGTCTGCTGCGGATCGCTGCTCTCGAGCAGACGAAGCTCGTCGGTGAGTTCAACGATCAGATCGCCGACGTTCGCCGCTTTGCTGACGACGTAACGAATCTGGCCCTTCACATGCACGTTTTTCGCGAACGGACACAGATTAAGACCGATCACCGCGCGGGTGAACCAGTGTTCGGTGGCCGCGATCACTTCATCGCGGGTACGGCTCGCGTTATACGTTTTCCTGAGTGTTCTTCTGCGGGCACGCGGCCGCGATCAGCGTGCGCGCGATCCGCGGTGCGGCGAGCATCGGTCCGGAACCGAGGCCGAAAGTCTGGCTCGTCGCATAAATGCCGTCGACGAGCAAGGCCAGCGAATTGGCGAGCGTGGCGAGCGCGCGCGGGTTCTCGGCGCCGGCGGCATCGGCGAGTTCGGTCAGGCGCCGCAACAAATACTGCTTGTTCTCTCGACCGACGCGCGCGCGGGATGCGCGCGATCGCTGAATTCGCACGCGATGTTCAGAAACGGGCATCCACGATAATCCGCCGCCGATGCGCGCGCGACGAGATCGTCGAAAGCCTGGATCAACTGTTTAGCCGACTCGCCCGGATGTTTCTCGACGCTCGCCTCGAACTTCTGCCGATACCGCTCGTGCATGCGGTCGAGGTAGGCGGCGACCAGATCGTCCTTCGACGCGAAGCGTCGGTACAGGCTCATCTTGTTGACGCCCGCGCGCTTGACGACGGCATCGACGCCGATCGCGCGAATGCCCTCGCGATAGAAGAGTTCCTGCGCGGCATCGAGCAGTTGCGCCTGCGCGGTCGCGCCGTCGGTGCGGACACCGCGCCGGGCAGGGGCTTTGGGCGCGTCGGTGGATGATCGTGTCACAGTGTGTTCCTCGAATACGTGCTGCAATGCTTGACATGTTACCGAGTGGTCACTAAGCTCGCAACATTCGAAATGTGACTGAGCGGTAACTTTGCGGACAACGAACGGAGCAACGATGAACTGATTGGCGAGACGGCTGAACGGCCGCATGCATTATGGCTGGATCACGGTGGGCGTGGTGTTGCTGGCGGCGGCGGGCACGCGCGCGACGCCGAGCGTCATGATGCTGTCGCTCGAAAAGGACTTCGGCTGGAACTGCGGCATCATTTCGCTGGCCATTTCCGTCAACCTCGCGCTCTATGGGCTGACGGGTCGCGGCGGCCGCGATGCAGCGCTTTGACGTGCGTCCGACGCTTCTGTTCGCGCTCGTGACGCTGGCGGCGGGCGTCGGTCTTTCGTCGATGATGACCGCGCCGTGGCAAATGGTGCTGGTCTAGGGCGTGATGGTCGGCGGTGCAACGGGCGTGGAGCGCTGACACTGTCGGCGACGGTTGTGAATCGCTGGTTCACGACGCATCGCGGTCTCGCGATGGGCATCCTCACCGCGAGTTCGACCACCGGCCAGCTCGTGTTCCTGCCTTTTCTCGCGGCGATCTCCGAGCATCACGGCTGGCGGCCGGTCATGTTCGTCGTCGCGGCGGCGATCGTGATTTCGCTCGTCGCGATGCTGCTGCCCGAGCGTTCGGCCGATGTCGTGCTGCGTCCGGTCGGCGAAAAGGCCGATGCGCCGGCCGCGCCCGCTGCCGCGCCGAAAAATCCGATCAAGGTTGCGTTCGGCACGCTCGGCATGGCGAGCAGGACGCGCGATTTCTGGCTGCTGTTCTTCAGTTTCTTCGTCTGCGGCGCCAGCACGAACGGTTATGTCGGCACGCACCTGATCGCGATGTCTCCGATTACGGCATGACGCAGGTGCAGGGCGCGTCGCTGCTGGCGGCGATGTTGTTCGGCACGACGCTGTCGGGCTGGCTGTCCGACCGGTTTAATGCGCGCATTCTGCTCTTCTGGTATTACGGCCTGCGCGGGCTGTCGCTTATTTATCTGCCATATGCGTTCGGCATCGACTTTTTCGGCTTGCCGCTTTTCGCGGTGTTCTACGGGCTCGACTGGATCGCGACCGTGTCGCCGACCGTGCGGCTCGCGACCGATGTCTACGGCAAGGAAGCCGCGCCGATCGTGTTCGGCTGGGTGGTGGCGGGGCATCAACTGGGCGCGGCGCTCGGCGGCGGCATGCTGCGCTCGAGTCTCGGCACCTATACCGTCGCGACGATGATTTCGGGCGGCCTGTGCCTGATCGCGGCGGTCGTGGTGCTGCGTATCAATCGTGCGAACCGCACGATCAGGTCGCCGATGAACACCATGCCGCGCTCGTGCGTGTCGTGTCGATCAGATGGCCGAACAGCGTCGGCCCGACGATGCCGCTCAGCGCCATGCCGAACGCATAGAATACGGCGAGCGCGAGCGCGCGGATTTCGAGCGGAAAGGTCTCGCTGACCGTCAGATACGCCGAACTAGCCGCTGCCGACGCGAAGAAAAGGATCACCATCCATGAGATGGTTTGCGTCGTCACGGTCAGCATGCCTTGCGTGAACATCCAGCCGCTGAGGGTGAGCAGGATGCCCGAAATCGCGTAAGTGAACGCGATTATCCTTCTTCCGATAACGTCGAACAATCGGCCGAGCAGCACCGGCCCGAGAAAGTTGCCCGCCGCGAACGGCAGCACGTACCAGCCGATGTGATCGCCCGGCACTTTGTAGAAGTCCGTCAGTACCAGCGCGTAGGTGAAAAAGATGGCGTTGTAGAAGAACGCCTGCGCGGTCATCAGCATTAGCCCGACCAGCGAGCGCCGGCGGTGCGTATTGAAGAGCAGAAGAGCGCGTGCGCGACTTCGCGAAGCAGCGTGCTTTCGCGCACTTTCAGGCGCAGGGGCTTGACCGGCGTGTCTGGCACTTCGACGCCGTGCTGCCGAAAATGCGCCTCGATGTCCTCGACGATCGCGCGTGCCTCGCCTCGTCGACGCGATTGTGAGTGATCAGCCAGCGCGGGCTTTCCGGCACCCACATGCGCATCAGCAGGATCGACAATCCGAGCGTCGCGCCGATCAGAAAGCACCCGCGCCAGCCCCAGTCCGGCGGCAGCATGCCGGGATCGAGCAGCACCAGCGCCCCGCCGCGCCGACCCAGAACGTGCCGTTGATCGCGAGATCGGTCCAGCCGCGGTAGCGGGCGGGCGTGAACTCCTGGATCGTCGAATTGATCGCCGTATATTCGCCGCCGATGCCGGCGCCGGTTAGGAAGCGAAACAGCACGAACGAAGCGAGATTCCACGAAAACGCGGTCGCCGCGACATACAGAAACAGCGTGATGAAGAACAGCTTGCGGCGTCCCAGCCGGTCGGTCAGCCAGCCGAAGCTGAGCGCGCCGCGCACCGCGCCCGCGAGCGTCACTTTGAGGCCGTCGAGCAGCCAGGTGATGCCGAGCGCGAAGATGATCAGCGTATGAAAGCGGCCCCAGGTCAGCCGGTCGAGACGTCCGGGCAGGTCAGTTTCGATGACGTCCTGCTGGGCCGGGTTCTGCCGCACGGTGGTTTCGCTTATAAATGAGATATGTAGGCGCGCGATGTGCTGCTTCGATCTGCTGCGTTTCAGCGCGTTACGATTCATGGAAAGTGTCGCTGGAACAGCAAGTTGCATTCCGCTTTGGTAGCACGATGCGCGGTTGATGCCCGGCTGCTTACGTGATACAAACGCGATCCTCTTCTGAATGCGGCGTGGTTGCATCGGCGCCGCCCATGCCTATGACTTACTGTGCGATCGATTTCGGCACGTCGAATTCCGCCGTCGCCTTGCCCGATGGCCTGAAGATCCGCCTTGCGCCCGTCGAGGGCGACGCCGTCACGCTGCCAACCGCCGTCTTTTTCAACACCGACGAATACAACCAGTCCTACGGGCGCGCGGTGCTCGAAGCGTACATCGACGGTTTCGACGGCCGGCTGATGCGCTCGATGAAGAGCATCCTCGGCTCGCCGCTCGCGGATCAGAGCACCGATCTCGGCGACGGTTCGGCGATCCGCTACACGGACTTCATCACGCTGTTTCTGCAACATCTGAAGCAGAAGGCGCAGGCGTTATCCGCCGAGCCGCTCACGCGCGCCGTGCTAGGACGCCCGGTGTTCTTCGTCGACGACGATCCCAAGGCCGACCATCTCGNCGCCGCCACTTTCGACTACGAAAAGAGCCTCAGCGACGAAGGGCTCGTGCTGGTCGCGGATATCGGCGGCGGCACGTTGGACTTTTCGCTCGTGCGCGTAGGGCCGGCACGCGCGAAACATCTCGATCGCAAGGGCGACGTGCTGGCGCATCATGGCGTGCACGTCGCGGGCATCGATTTCGACCGCCGCGTCGAACTTGCGACGATCCTGCGAACTCGGTTATCAGACACTCGATCTGCAAGGGCGCGAGGTGCCCAATCGCGTGTATTTCGATCTGGCGACCTGGCATCTGATCAACACAGTCTACACGCCCAAGTGCGTCGGCGAGCTTCAACTGATGCGTCACCTTTATCCGGACACGCATTTCCACGATCGGCTGATGCGTGTCGTCGAGCGCTTCCTCGGCCACGCGCTGACGGCGCACGCCGAGGAAGCGAAAATCGATGTCGCCGCGGGCGGGACGACATCGATCGACATGGAAGAGATCGAGGAGTCGCTGCGCGTCGCCTTCAACGAGGTGAAGCTGATCGACGCGGGCAAGGACGAGACGCGGCGGAGCGTCGAATCGGCGAAGGCGACGGTGAAGCTCGCGGGCGTGTCGGAACGGGACGTCGGCGCGATCTATCTCACAGGCGGCATGACGGGTCTGCGGTTTCTGTCGGATGCGTTTCTGGACGCGAAGGTCGTCTTCGGCGATCGGCTCGCCAGCGTGGCGACCGGTCTCGGGATTTATGCGCAGCGGGTATTCGCGTAGTGCGCGGGGCAATCGCCAAGAAACGCCAAACCCCGCCAAGGCGGGGTTTTTCTGACGAACCGAAGCGGGACTTAGGCCGGCTTGATGTTCGCAGCTTGCTTGCCCTTCGGGCCAGTCTTCACTTCGTAGGTAACCTTTTGGTTTTCCTGAAGCGTCTTGAAGCCTTCGATGCGGATTTCCGAGAAGTGCGCGAACAGATCTTCGCCGCCGCCGTCCGGAGTGATGAATCCAAAGCCCTTTGCGTCATTGAACCACTTGACGGTACCGGTTTCCATGTTACTTGTTCCAAAAAGATGAATAAGGCCGAAGCCCAGGGTGCGGAAAATCAAGGAAGGGGCAATGGGACCAACCGGAATACCATGATGGCGAACCTACGAAAGAACCACTTCACTCGCCACTTGAAATCCTGCAAGAAGCTTTATACGGCGAAACCATTTCGCGGTCAAATAATATCCGACAACTCGAAGGGATTTTTGTGACTG
>JAQFVI010000415.1:24600-31690 GCA_029439495.1 Caballeronia sp. BR6202001590007 | reverse complement strand
GACGCGGTGTCCGATCGCGATTTCGCCATCGAATTCACGGCGGCCGCCGCGCTCGTCATGACGCATGTCTCGCGCTTCTCCGAAGAACTGGTGCTATGGATGAGCCCGCGCGTCGGCTTCATCGATCTGGCGGACCGTTTCTGCACGGGTTCGTCGATCATGCCGCAGAAGAAAAACCCCGACGTGCCGGAACTGGCGCGCGGCAAGACCGGCCGCGTGAACGGTCATCTGATGGCGCTGCTCACGCTGATGAAAGGCCAGCCGCTCGCGTACAACAAGGACAATCAGGAAGACAAGGAACCGCTCTTCGATACAGTCGATACCGTCGCCGACACGCTGCGTATCTTCGCGGAAATGGCCTCGGGCATCACCGTCAAGCCGCAGGCGATGCGCGATGCCGCGCTGCAGGGCTTCTCGACGGCCACCGATCTGGCGGACTACCTCGTCAAGCGCGGCCTGCCCTTCCGCGATGCGCACGAGGCCGTCGCACATGCGGTGCGCATCTGCGTCGATCGCGAATGTGATATCGCGGACCTGTCGCTCGACGAGATGAAACAGGAACTGCCGAACGTCGCGCATCTGATCGGCGAGGACGTGTTCGACTGTCTGACGCTCGAAGGCTCGGTCGCGAGCCGCAACCATCCGGGCGGCACCGCGCCGGATCAGGTTCGCGCGGCGGCCCGGGCGGCACGCGCGGCGCTCGGCTGACCGCAGACGCCTCGACCGTTCGACGCTCCGATGAAAACCCGCTCCGGCGGGTTTTTTCATGTCCGCGCGTGCCGCTTTATTCCGGATAATCTCTCGCATTTATTCGATGATCACGCACCGAATATCACCGAATAAAAAAGCAACGAAATCGCGCGGTGTTTTAAAGTGGAATTTCTGCGCTCAAAACGTCATGCCTAATCTGCGATAAAGCGCGTCTTCCCCGCCCCGCAAGCGATTCCAGCCGATACCCCGATCTGCGATTTAGCGCTTGCTTCACGTCTGACCTTAGATTATTTCTGGCTTCGCTTGTCGCACGGATAAGGCACGGCGCCGCCGCCGACCCGATCCGGCAATATCCCGCGTCGAACGATCTTCGAAATAAAACCAAACGGAGGCCATTCAAATGAATCGCCTTAATAAGCCGTCCAGAACCACCGCGCTCCTGATTTCACTCGCCGCCTGTTTGGCCGCCGCATTCGGCGCGGAATGGCAGGAAGGCGCCAGCTACACGGCGGGCACGACCGTCACCTACAACGGCCACACCTATCAGGCGCTGCAATCGCACACCACGTATGCCGGCTCCGGCTGGACGCCGTCCACGACGCCCACGCTGTGGCGCGACCTCGGCGCAACCGGAAACACGCCGTCGCCATCGCCGGAAACATCGGCATGCTTCCCCGCATGGTCGAGTTCGCAGGTCTATGCGCAAGCGGGCACACGCGTCACGCACGATGACCGCAACTATCGGAACAAGTGGTGGATGCAAGGCGAGAATCCCGCCCAGAGCGGCCAGTACGGCGTGTGGGAGAACCTCGGCGCGTGTTCGGGCGAGAGCCCGACGCCATCGCCCAGTCCCGTTACTCCGCCGTCGCCGGTTCCGCCCTCACCCGTTCCACCATCGCTTGTCCCGCCTGCGCCCGGACCTTCGTCCGCGCACGAAGTCGGCGGCTACTTCGCGCAATGGGGCATCTACGATCGCAACTACAAGCTCAAGGACGTGGACGCGACCGGGTCCGCGAGCATGCTGACCTTCATCAACTACGCGTTCGGCAATCTCTATCAGAAGAACTTCGGCGAGAACGAGTCCGTCAACGGCAAATCGGACGCATGGGACTTCCCGCAAGGCGATGCGCGCATCGGCAAGGCCGGGCCGTTGAAGGGCAACTTCAATCAGTTGAAGCAACTGAAGGCGAAGCGCTCGAACCTGAAGATCATCATCTCGCTCGGCGGATGGACCTGGTCGCGCTGGTTCGGCAGGGCGGCCGCCACCGATGCGCTGCGCAAGGCAGCTCGTCACTTCGTGCATCGACGTCTACATCAAGGGCAATCTGCCCTTCGATGCCGGCTCGAACGCCGGCGGCGCCGGTATCGGTGCGGATGTGTTCGACGGCATCGACATCGACTGGGAATTCCCCGGCGGCGGTCAGCCGTACAACGCCGTCGACCCAACGACAAGCGCAACTACACGCTGCTGCTCGCCGAATTCCGCAAGCAGCTCGACGCCATCGGCACGCAGAACGGCAAGCGCTATCTGCTGACGGTCGCCATCGGCGCGGGCGACGACAAGATCGCGATGACCGAGCCGGGCGAATACAGCAAGTTGCTGGACTGGATCAACGTGATGTCCTACGATTTCCACGGCGACTGGGAAGCCAACGGCCCGACCGACTTCCAGGCCCCGCTCTACGGCAACCCCGACAGCCCGAACTACAAGGCTGGCCAGTACGCGCCGACCTACAACGTCGACGGCGCGGTCAAGGCGTTGCTCGCGGGCGGCGTACCGGCATCGAAAATCGTCGTGGGCATTCCGTTCTACGGGCGCGGCTGGACCGGCGTCACGCCGGAACCGCAGAACAACGGCCTCTATCAGAAGGCGACCAAACCCGCGCCCGGCAAGTACGAGAAAGGCATCGAGGACATCGCATTCTCAAGAATGCGGCGGGCACACTCCACGAGCATCCGATCGCGAAGCAGTCGTACAAGTTCGACGGCAAGACCTGGTGGTCCTACGACTCGCCCGTCGCCGTGCGCGCGAAGATAGAGCGCAGAACCTACGCGGCGCGTTCGCGTGGGAACTCGACGGCGACGGCCCGAACGCCGAACTGCTGAAGATCATGAGCGAACTCAACAAGAGTAGTCCGGGACGACCTCTGCGGGAGCGGCCATACACACACGATCGATCGACCCGGGTATCCTGCGCGACCGGCTCGCCGACCGGCGCACTGGCTGGCGCACGCGCGGTTTCACCCTGCTGGAACTGCTCGTCGTGTTGCTGATCATCGCGCTGCTCGCGGGCTACGTCGGACCGAAGCTCTTCGGCGAAGTCGGCAAGGCGCACAGCAAGACGGCCGCCTCGCAGATGAAGGGCATCGAAAGCGCGCTCGACCGCTATCGGCTCGACACGGGCCGCTATCCCGGCACCGATGCCGGTCTCGCCACGCTGATGAGCAACGTCGGCAACGTGCCCGGCTGGGAAGGCCCGTACATGAGCAGCGCGATCCCGAACGATTCGTGGGGCAAGCCGTACATCTATCGTTCGCCCGGCGAGGGCGGCAAGGACTACGACCTCATGACCTAAGGCGCCGACGGCAAGCCCGGCGGCAGCGGCGAGGACGCGGACATCGTCGGCAAATGAGCGCGTGAGGCATGCCATGCGTTATCGCGTCCGGGTCGATGCAGACGGCGTCCGGCAGGAGTTCGAACTTGATGCCGACGACGACGCGCAACTGCGCAGAAACGTCGGCGCGATGGGCGTATCGCTGATCGAGGCGACGCTGCTCGCGCCTGTTCGGCGCGTTCCTGAGTCTGCCGAAGCTCGCGGACTATCAGAGCCTTTTCGCGCTCACGCGCTTCTACCGCACGCTCGGGCTGCTGCTCGCGGGCGGCATATCGATGGTCGCATCGATGGAACTGTCCGCGCAACTGCTGCCCACCGCCATACAGTCAGCGCTTGCGCGCGCACTCGACGACATCCGCGCGGGCAAGCCGCTGTCGGGCGCGCTGCCCGCCGCGAATCTGACGACGCCGGTCGCCGAGCGGCTGATCAGCGTCGGCGAACAGAGCGGCGAACTCGCCGGCATGCTCACGCGCTCGGCCGAATTCTGCGACGAAGAACTCGACCGCGCGATCGACACGCTGATGCGCGTCGTCGAGCCGGTGCTGATGCTGGCCGTCGGCAGCATCGTCGGGACGATCATCTTCCTGCTCTGCCGATCTTTCAGCTTGCCGGAAGCGTGGGGTGAATCATGAGCACGAGCGTCGAATCGAACGCGACACCGCGTCAGCAGCAGGTCTGGGACGACGCACAGCACGACGGCACGGACTATCTGCAGCGCGTCGCGCGGACGCTGCATCTGCGCGGCTTCGATGCGCAGATGCTGGAAACGCTGGAGCCGCGCTTCGAACTGCTGTCGTTCGGCGAATCGCTATCGCGGCGCTGCCTGCTCGGCGCGGACCGCGATGCGCGCCTGTGGCTCGTGCTCGCGGATCCCTTCGATCCGCTGCTGCGCCAGTGGGCGATGAACCGCGTCAAGAAGCCCTTCGCGTTTGCGTTCTGCGTGCCCGCCGAACTGACGGCGTATCTCGCGCTGCACGAATCCGCGCATCAGGCGCTCACGCAGATCGACGTCGGCGGGCAGTTCGCGGCCACCGCCGACGCGGGCGTCGAGATCACGCTGGCGACGCTCGCCGCCGACGTGCATCCGGTGATCCGCCTGGTCAACTCGCGCTGTACGACGCGCTGAAGGCACGGACCTCGGACATTCATATCGAAAGCACGGCGAGCGGGCTCGTCATCAAGTACCGCATCGACGGCGTGCTGCAGGAAACCGCCGCGGCGCCCGGCATCGATACGGCGGAACAGGTTCTCTCGCGCCTCAAGGTGATGGCCGATCTCGACATCGGCGACGAGAAGATCATCACCATCGAGGATCCGGTCGAATACGAACTGCCGGGCGTGCTGCAGATTCCGATCAACGACAAGAAGGGGCTGACCTTCGCGCGCGGCCTGCGCTCGATCCTGCGGCACGATCCCGACAAGATCCTGGTCGACCAAATCCGCGACGGCGAGACGGCGGGCATCGCGGTGCAGGCGGCGCTGACGGGCCACCTCGTGCTGACGTCGGTGCATGCGAACAACGTGTTCTCGGTGCTCGACCGCTTTCTGCACATGGGCGTCGACATGCACAGTTTCGTCGATGCCCTGCTCGGCGCGGTCGCGCAACGGCTAATGCGCAAGAGCTGTCCGCACTGCACCCGCGACGACGCGCTGCCCGACGATGCGCTCCTGCGCGCCTCGGGCCTGACGCACGAAGCCGTCGCCGACTGGCGGTTCCGGGCGCGGCGCGGGCTGCGAGACATGCCGCCGCACCGGCTATCTCGGACGCCAGCCGATCGCCGAGGTGCTGCGCCTGAACGATGCGATCAAGCAATGCTTCGTCGAGCGGCGGCCGATCACGGAACTGAAGCAACTGGCCGCCGACAACGGCTTCGTGCCGATCCGCCAGATCGCGCTGCGCGCCGTCGCCGATGGCCGCACCACGCTCGCGGAAGTCAATCGCGTGACGATAGTGGAGGCCTGACATGACGCCGCGCTTCGCACTCCGGTGGTTCTCCCGCCTGACGCTCGGCACGACGATCTGGGTCGACGGCCATCGCGCGCGCATCGTCGGCGACAACGCCCGCACCGTGCCACTCGCCGCGCCCGGCGATGACGCCGCCGCACTCGCGGTCGTCGAAGCGCTCGTGCCCGCGTCCGGGTCCGCGCGCTTTCACACGCTGTGCATCGTGGCGGGCGCACCGTTCGCGCGCTACTACGCGCTGCCGTGGCAGGCGCTACCCCGCCCCGCCGACTGGGTCGCGGGCGCCCGCGCGCCGATGCCGCGCGCATCGACTGGCTGCTCGCGCCGTGGGAGCGCGCCGCATGAAAGCGCCCGTCCTCGATCTGCATCGCGCGAACCGGCCGCATGCCGGGCCGGGACTCGCCGTGCTCGGCGTGGCGATCGTGCTGCTGCTCGCCGCGATGCAGTACCTCGATGCGCTCAAAGCGCAGGGCGCGGCGCTCGACCAGCGCGAGTCGGCGGTCACAAAGCAGGAAGCCGCGTTCGAAGCCATCAGCCGCGCGCGCCGCCGAGCTGATGGCGAAGCAGCGTTACGCCGTCGAACCGGCGCGCGCGCTGATCGAAGGCGGATGGCGGCCGAGCATCGCGTTTCTGACGCTCGACATCACGACGGCGTCGCGTACCATCGACATGCAGTTCGAGACGCGCAACGTGCAGGAAGCGCTGTCCTATGCGACTGGCTGCAGGCGCAGCCGGGCACCGAGAACGTGTCGGTCAAGCGGCAGATCGAGAAACCGGGGCCGCCCGCGGCATCCGTCGAGATGGCGTTGCAGGTGAGGTGGAAACCGTTCGTGGGACAGCCGGTGGCGACTTCCGCCACCGCTGCTACCGGCGACGCGCCGGACAGCGTGAGCGCATCGTCGGTCGCCGCGCCGCCGTCGGCGGGCGGGTCACGCGGAGTGCGCTGATGAACCGGCTGCTCTGGGAACTGCGCCGCGCGCAATGACGCATTGGGACATTCGGCCTGCTCGCGCTGCTGGTCATCGGCGGCGCGGCGATCGTCGCAATGGTGGAGATCGTGCCGCTCGCGTGCGACATCGCCGAGCGCGAAAGCGATCTCGATGCGTGCACCGCGAAGCTGCGCCAGCCGCCGCCCTCGCCCGACGAAGCCGTCGGGCCGGTCAGCCCGGATCAGCCCTATTTCGTGTTCCTGCACAGCCTGCATGCGATCGCCGCGAAAAACGGCATCGCGATTCCGCAGATCAGCTACCGGCTCGCCGAACCGGACAAGGGTTCCACGATGCGCCGCTACTTCATCGAGACGACCTTCACGACGCGCTACGAGCAGTTTCGCGGCTTTATCTTCGAATTGCGGACGCTGCCAGGCATCCGCTGCGAGAAGCTGTCCGTGTCGCAGCCGAACATCGCGGAAACCAAGGTCGAAGTGCGGCTGCAATGCGCGTTTCTCGTCGAGGCCGCGCCATGAAGCCGACCGGGATCCGCGCGCCGAAACTCTCGAAACCGGTACTGGGCCTGCTCGCGGCTGCGCNAAAGCCGGCTGCACCGGCGGGNCCTTCGTCGATCTGTTTCCGAGTCAGAACTAGCTTCCGCCGCCGCTGCCCTTCGCCGCGCGCTCGCTGTGGCTGGATCAGCGCGGCGTGTTCTACGTCGTGCTGTCCGGCACCGGCCGCGAATTTTCGCTGTGCATGAACTGCAAGACCAAAGGTTTTCTGCGCAAGGGCGACGTGATCCTGAACGCCTATCGAATCGACGACATCAGCAGGAAGGAAGTCCGATTCACCTATCTGCCGTTGAAGCGTCGG
>JAQFVI010000415.1:24309-24590 GCA_029439495.1 Caballeronia sp. BR6202001590007 | reverse complement strand
TACCGCTCGTCGCATCGTGCGCGGGCGAGATGCATCGCAAGGATCTCGAGAACAGGCTGTCCGACATGACGCCTGATGCGCAGCTCGAATTGCTCGCCGAACAATCCGCGCAGTATCCGGACGATCTGGAAATCAAGGGCTAGTATCTGAGTCTGCGCCGCAAGCTGTCGACCGAATATCTGCAACGCGCGAGCGTCGCCTATCGCGTGGGCGCGCAAGTCACAGGCGACCGCGCCCGGCGACGACGCGCTCGCGAAACAGCCCGACCGTGCAGGCCGCCG
>JAQFVI010000415.1:13915-24299 GCA_029439495.1 Caballeronia sp. BR6202001590007 | reverse complement strand
CGCCCGTCAAACAGGTGCTGTCGATAGTGCTGCAGGCCAATCAGCTCGCGAGCAAGGTCATGAGCGGCAACTCGATCCTCATCTACCCGAAGCGGGCCGACAAAGAAACCGAATATCGCGATCTGGTCGTGCGTACCTTCTATCTGCAGAACGCGCAGGCCGCGCAGGTGCTCGCCGCGCTCAAGCAAATGGTCAAGACGCGCGATGCCGTGCTCGACGAGCGCACCAACGCGATCGTCATGCGCGACTCGCCCGACGCGATCAAGGTCGCGGAGCAGATCATCCGCGCGCTCGACGTAACGCCCGCCGAGGTCGTCATCGATGCGCAGATTCTCGAAGTGTCGTCGTCGGATCTGCTGAACCTGGGCATCCAGTATCCGAACAGCGTCGAGTTCGCGCTGCAGCCGGAAGCGGCGTCGCCCGACGAAACGCCGCGCCCGACCGGCACGCTGACGCTCGCGCAACTGCGCAATCTGAACAGCAACGACGTGCTGGCGCAGATCGGTCCGGTCGGCGTCAACTTTCTGCAAAGCCAGGGCAAGACCAAGACGCTCGCGAATCCGAGCATCCGCGTGCGCAATCGCGAGAAGGCCAAGGTGCTGATCGGCGATCGCCTGCCCGTCGTGGCGACGACGCTGTCGAGCAATTTCAGTTCGGAGAGCGTGAACTATCAGGATGTCGGCCTCACGCTCGAAGTCGCGCCGGTAATCGTCAATCCGGATGAAGTGCAGGTGAAGATGCGCATGGAAGTGTCGAACGTCACCGATACAATCACGACCTCGACCGGGCTCGTCGCATATCAGATCGGCACGCGCACCGCCGAAACCGTGATGAGCGTCCACAACAACGAAACGCAGATACTCGCCGGCCTGCTTCAGCGCAACGAGCGCGCGACCGGTTCCGGCCTGCCGGGACTGAGCCGCGTGCCGTTCTTCGACCGCATCTTCGGCACGCGCGCGGACGATGCGCACGAAACGGAACTCGTGCTGCTGCTGACGCCGCGCATCGTGCGCAATCAGGCGATGCCCGCGGGCAATGTCGTGTCCTTCGACTCGGGCACGGAGAACCGCATCTCCACCGAGCGCGACATCGTGCCGGGCGCAAATGCGCGGCGGCTGCCGCCCGTGCCTGCTTTCCCTTCGGTTTCAGTTCCGGTTCCCGTTCCGCCGGCGCCCGTGGCCGCCAACGCGCCCGTCGTCGCGCTGCCGCCGCGCACGCAGCCCTGAACGAATCTCCGATCGCGCGCTATCGAGACCGCCATGCAAAAGGGCTTCACGATCATCGAACTGCTCGTCGTGCTGGCGATTCTCGCCGTGCTCGCGACGGTCGCCGCACCGCTCGTGCAGGTCGCCGCGCAACGGCAGAAAGAAGACGAGCTGCGCCGCGCGCTGTGGAACATCCGCGACGCGATCGACGCTTACCGGCGCGCGGGCGATGAAGGCAAGTTCGACCGGCCGCTCGGCGTGTCGGGCTATCCGCCGAAGCTGGAAACGCTCGTCGAGGGCGTCGTCGACAAGACCACGCCCGCGCATACGCGCCTCTACTTTTTGCGCCGCGTGCCGCGCGATCCGATGTGCGACTGCCCGAGCCGTTCGGACGAACAGACCTGGGGCAAGCGCAGTTACGCGAGTCCCACCGATGCGCCGAGCGAAGGCGACGACGTCTACGACGTGCATTCGCTGTCCGAGGGCGTCGGACTCAACGACGTGCCTTACGCCAGATGGTGACGATCATGTTCAAGCGGCTTGAGCGCGCATTCACGCTGATCGAACTGCTGGTCGTGCTCGCGATCGTCGCGACACTCCTGACCCTTGTCGTGCCGCGTTACTTCGGGCAGGCGGACAAGGCGAAGGAAACCGTGCTGCATCAGAACCTCGCGGCGATGCGCGATTCCATCGACCGGTTTCGCGCCGATCAGGGGCGTTATCCGCAATCGCTCGACGAACTCGTGCAAAAGCGTTATCTGCGCGACATCCCGCTCGATCCCGTTACGCAAAGCGGCGCGGCCTGGACGACCGAGCCGCCCGCGGACGGCACGCCGGGCATCTACAACGTCCGCAGCAGCGCGAAAGGCAAGGCGAAAGATGGCATCGACTACAGCGCATGGTGAGGCTCGCGCGCGTCGGCATCGCAGCAGCGAACGCGGCTTCGGCATGTTGTGGGCGCTGATGTGCGTCGCGCTGATCGGCATCTATCTGATGCAGGTCGGCGAAGTGTGGACGACGCAGGTCCGGCGCACGTGCGAGGACGAACTGCTGCGCCGTGGCGGCGCGATCGAACAATACGTGAAGGCCGAGAAGAACGGCGAGTTTCCGAAGACCTTCGACGATCTGCTGCACGATCCGCGCGCGTCGTTCACGCGGCGATTTCTGCGCGATGCGTACACCGATCCGATGACCGGCGGCGACTGGGAAATCGTGCGCGGCCAGAGCGGCGAACTGTACGGCGTGTACAGCAAATCGACAGAACAGCCGTTGAAAAAGGACGGTTTTCCCGATCTGTACGCGAGCTTCGCGTTGCAGACGAGTTACTCGGAATGGAAGTTCACGTACTACCCCGAGCGCAGCATGAAGCGCCGTTGATGTTTTGATCGAAGCCGNCGAGCCATGACAGATACTGCACGCCGCCGCGTATGTTCTGCGCCGCGTCGAAGGCATCGGCGACATCGAAGCACATCGCGGTCGCGGGCATCAGTTGCGAGACCCTGCGCGCCCTTGCGCGAGATCGCATCGGCGCGATACGCGGATTCCGCGTGGATCACCGCGCGCACCAGCGCGCCGTCGACGCCGAACGCGGCGGCGAACGCATCGATCTCGCGGCGATGAATGCGTGTCGAAGCACAAGCATCGCGACATCGACGCCTGCATCGCGCGCACAGAGATTGCACGCATCCATGAAATGCAGCGCGATCACGGTGACGTGCGCGCCGGCGATCGAGGGCGGCGGCTGCGTCAGATAATGCTGCACGCCGTTCTCGACATAGTTGTAGATGCGCCGCGGCAGGTTTTGCGGACACGACGGATGACGCGCGTGGCAACGCCCAGGTCATGGCGACACGGCTGCACGTAGCGTGATCGATGCGCGAACTCGCGTAGCTGATCTCGCGGTCGGCGGCTTCGCAGCGCAGCATCGACGGCGCGGCATCGGCGCGATGCGGATGCAGCAACATGAAACACATCGCGATGCACACGGCCATGCACGACGTGATGCAGGCCATCGTTTCGCCTGCGATGTTGTGATCCCCGCGCTTTTGTGCTTCCATCGAAGCAACCCTCCACGCCGATACCGCCATGAGCACGATCCCCCGTTTCGACGACGCATGGAAGCACTGGCTCGACGACAACCTGCGCCGCGGCTGCACGCATCAGTCGCTGATCGATGCGATGGTCGCCGCCACGTTTCATCCCAACGCCGCGCGCCTGATCCTCGCGCGTCATATCGCGGGCGATGCCGTCGATCCGCACGAAGATGCGTCGGCCGAGTACGTGTACGGCACGCCGATACTGCCGTCGGGCCGCGTGCTCGCATCGGCGATCACCATGCGCCAAAGCTCTTCAGTTGCGAACAACCCGTCGTCGCACTCGTCGCCGATGTACTGAGCGACGACGGATGCGAACGTCTGATCGACATCGGCCTGTCGATTCATCCGCGACGCGGCGCCGCGCTCTACTTCGAATACGTCAACGCGCTAGACCAGAGCGATCCGAAGACGCTGCACGGCGGGCACGCCCGTCGAGCGCGGCAAGAAATGGATCGCGACGAAGTGGGTCCGGCGCGGCCGCTTCCGCGCCGGCTCATAGCATGGTGCGCGCTCACTTGCAAGGACCGAGCTTCTCCCAGGCGCCATCCGCGTTGGTTGCCGGATCCGACTTCGCGCTCCACCACTTGTTGCGGTAGTTCGCGCCCGCCGAACTGACGCTCGTGCCGGCATTCGCGTAGACTTGGTTCGCCTTCCAAGGCGGCGCGCAGGCGAGCGTCGTCTGCCCTGTGCAAGCGCCGAGGTCCTGCCACGGTTTACCATTGCCCGAGTTCGCGGCGGGGTCGACGGCGTTTTCCCAGCATGCGATGTAATTGCGGCCGTTCGCGGATACGTTCTCCTTCGCCTTGTAGGTCGTGCCCGGCTGCCAGGCGAACGCGCATTGACCGCCGGGGCCGGGGATCGGGCTCGGACTGGGGCTCGGTGACGGCGCCGGCACGGGAACGGGCGAAGGTGCGGGCGACGGAGGCGTCGCGTTCGCATAGTCCATCGCGAAGTTGTAGTCCTGCGGTCCGCCTCGACATAAATGCGGTTGGCGCTCATGTCCCGCTGCGGGATCGATGTTGCCGTTGTTGTCGATCAGTCCGACGCGTACGTGCTTCGCTGGGTGTCGACGGCCTGCGCCATCGCGTAGACCCAGTCGGCGGCAGCGTGACAGTGTAGGCGATCGATTCGACATCGTGGCCGNCGCTGTCGTTGCGCTGCCAGATCCCGTACAGGATGCGCCGTCCCGTCTTGCCCGACGGGCAGTCTGCACTGGATCTTGTAGCGCGAGTTCACGAGCGTCATGCTGTTCACTTCGCAGAAGGGCTTGCTGTCGAGGTCCGACCATTTGAGCGGCTGATTGAAGTCGTAGTTGCCGCTCATGTCGGCGGCGATGGTCGTCGTGGGCCAGTCGCTGCGCGCGAGATTGAATCCGAAATAATTGCTTTTGTTCGCGCTGCACAGATGGCCGTCCGGCACGAAAACCTTGTGATCGCCGTTCGGAAGCTGATTCACCCCCGCCCAGTCGTACAGAAATGCGGGCCCCGCCACCTCGACCGCCGCCTTGCACGCGGGCGTCTTCGGATTCTCCGGTCCCTCCTGAAAGCACGAGTAGACGCGGCTGACCGGCGTCTCCATCGTCCCGTGCGCCGCCACGACGCAGGGCAAGGCCATCGGGAACAACACCAGCACTGACTTGCGCTTGAACATCGCAGGCTCCTTCGCTTGTTGATTGCTTCGCTTCGTGCGCGGACGGACGCGATCACGGACACGGCGCACGCAGCGAAACGATCGCTCGATTCGTATCGTTAACCTAATTCGCACCGTCGCATCCGGACGACTTTCATTCTAGGAGTCGACCGCGCGCGCAGCGAGCACGAACATGCGAGACGCGACAGGCGAACGAATCGCGCCGCGCATCAGTCGTTCGACGCACCGCGCCCGTTATGATGTCGGCCATGTCCTCGATCGAAACACGGGTGCCGCCGAGATGATCATCCGCCCCAAGCTCAACTGGTTCCGTCTGCTGTTCGTCTGGTGCGGTTCGGTCCTGCCGCAACTGCTGCCGCGCCTCGGCCTGATCTTCGCGCTGTCGCTGCTGGCGATCTTCATGCACGATCACATGCGCCAGTACCCGATCGGACTCGGCACGCCGCCCTTCGCGCTGGTCGGCATCGCGCTCGCGGTGTTTCTGGGCTTTCGCAATAGCGCGAGTTACGAGCGCTGGTGGGAAGGACGCAAGCTGTGGGGCGCGCTGCTCAATGCATCGCGTTCGCTCGCGCGCCAGGCGCTGAGTCATGCCGAGGCTCCCGATCGCGCGCAGTCGCGGCGTTTTCTCGCGTCGCTCGACGGCTACGCGCTCATGTCGATGCAGCACAATCTCAACACGCTGTCCGATGTCATCGGCGGATGCGAGCGCATCGCGGCGACGCCGCTGCCGTTCTCGTACTCGGTGATGATCCATCGCACCATCTACCTGTTCTGCGTGCTGCTGCCCTTCGGCCTCGTCGACGGCGCGGACCTGCTGACGCCGCTGTTTTCGCTGCTGGTCGCGTATGCGTTTATGGCGCTCGAAGCCATCGCCGCGCAGATCGAGGATCCATTCGGCATGGAAGAAAACGATCTCGCGCTCAATGCCATCTGCGCGACCATCGAAACCGCGCTGCACGACATGGCCGCCGATCCCGCGTTCGAAAACGCGCCGCGGCCCGCGCCTCCCGCGCGCGACTATCTGCTCGACTGAGTTCGCACAAAATGCGCGTGTTCATCGTTGCCTGCCGCGACACAATTCGTTTCCCAGTCGATCACGCAAGCACACGCGACTTCCCGCATAATCGCGCAGTTTCACACTGGAGATCCTGACTTGAAACTGTTCTACAAACCCGGCGCATGCTCGCTCGCGTCGCACATCGTGCTGCACGAATCCGGCCTGCCGTTCGAAGTCGAAGCCGTCGATCTGAAGACCAAGCTCACCGCGAGCGGCGCGGATTTCACGCAGATCAACGCGAAGGGTTATGTTCCGGCGCTGTTGCTCGACAACGGCGAACTGCTGACCGAAGGCCCGGCGANGACGCGATGGCGCGCTACCCGCCTGCAAAGCTGGCTGACGTTCATCGGCACCGAACTGCACAAGAACTTCTCGCCCTTCTTCAATCCGTCGGCGTCGAGCGACTGGAAGGCATCGGCGATGGCCAATCTCGAGCGCCGGCTCGGCTATGTCGCCGCGCATATCGACGACAAGCAGTTCCTGCTCGGCGACGAGTTCAGCATCGGCGATGCCTATCTCTTCACCGTGCTCGGCTGGGCGAAGCATATCGATCTCGACCTCGGCAAGTGGCCGGCGCTGGTTAGCGTATCAGGCGCGCGTTGGCGCACGCGCGGGCGTTCAAGCGGCGCTGAAGGCCGAAGGACTCATCTGAGCGCGCCTCGGCGGCGAAGCATCGAAGCGGTTCTGAAACGACAAACGGCCCTTGCGGGCTGTTTGTTTTTGCACGGATCGATGCGCGGAACGCCGCGTCAGTCGCGCACGCAATCGACGAAATACTCGACACGTCCGTTGATCATCTCGCCGACGAGACCGTGGATGTCCGTATGGAAGCCCGGGAAGCGCTCGTTGAATTCGCGCGCGAAGCGCAGGTAATCGACAATCGTGCGATTGAAGCGCTCGCCCGGAATCAGCAACGGAATACCCGGCGGATACGGCGTGAGGAGAATCGACGTCACGCGGCCTTCGAGTTCGTCGATGGGCACGCGATCGATCTCGCGGTGCGCGAGCCTCGCGAACGCTTCGGACGGCTTCATCGCCGGCTCCATGCTCGACAGGTACATCTCGGTCGTCAGGCGCGCGATGTCGTTCGCGCGATAGACGCTGTGGATCTGCTCGCACAGATCGCGCAGGCCGATGCGCTCGTAGGACGGATGCTGCGCGACGAATTCCGGCAGCACGCGCCACAGCGGCTGATTGTTGTCGTAGTCGTCCTTGAACTGCTGAAGCTCGGTGACCATCGAGTTCCAGCGGCCCTTGGTGATGCCGATCGTGAACATGATGAAGAACGAATACAGCCCGGTCTTCTCGACGATGATGCCGTGCTCTGCCAGATACTTCGTGACGATGGCCGCCGGAATGCCATTGTCGCTGAATTCGCCGTCCACGTCGAGTCCAGGCGTGATGATCGTCGCCTTGATCGGATCGAGCATGTTGAAGTTTTCCGCAAGCGCGCCGAAGCCGTGCCAGCGGTCGTTCAGGTGCAGCATCCAGTCCTCGCGGTCGCCGATGCCCTCTTCCGCGAAGGTGTCCGGGCCCCAGACCTTGAAAAACCAGTCGTTGCCGTATTCGGCATCGACCTTCTGCATCGCGCGGCGGAAATCGAGCGCTTCCTCGATCGATTCCTCGACGAGCGCGGTGCCGCCGGGCGCTTCCATCATCGCGGCCGCGACGTCGCACGATGCGATGATCGCGTATTGCGGCGACGTCGACGTGTGCATCAGATACGCCTCGTTAAAACGATGGCGGTCGAACGTGCTATTCTCGCTGTCCTGCACGAGAATTTGCGACGCTTGCGAAATGCCAGCCAGCAGCTTATGCGTCGAGTGCGTCGCGAACACGAGCGCGCCGGTACGCGGACGGCCCGCGCCGATCGCGTGCATGTCCTGATAGAACGGGTGGAATTCCGCGTGCGGCAGCCAGGCTTCGTCGAAGTGCAGCGTGTCGAGCATGTCGCCGAGCAGGTCCTTGATCATCTCGACGTTGTAGATCACGCCGTCGTAGGTGCTTTGCGTGATCGTCAGGATGCGCGGCTTGATTTTCGGATTCTTCGCGAGCGCCTCGCGCGCGAACGGATTCGCTTTGATCTTCTTGCGGATGTTTTCCGGCTTGAACTCGTCGCGCGGAATCGGCCCGATGATGCCGAAGTGATTGCGCGTCGGCGTGAGGAACACGGGAATCGCACCGGTCATGGTGATCGCGTGGAGGATCGACTTGTGGCAGTTGCGGTCGACCAGCACGATATCGCCGGGCGCGACGGTCGCATGCCAGACGATCTTGTTCGACGTCGACGTGCCATTGGTCACGAAGAACAGATGATCCGCGCCGAAGATGCGCGCCGCGTTGCGCTCCGACGCCGCGACCGGACCGGTGTGATCGAGCAACTGGCCGAGTTCCTCGACCGCGTTGCAGACGTCCGCGCGCAACATGTTCTCGCCGAAGAACTGGTGAAACATCTGGCCGAGCGGATTCTTCAGGAACGCGACGCCACCCGAGTGGCCCGGACAGTGCCACGAATACGAGCCTTCGTCCGCGTACTGCACCAGCTCCTTGAAGAACGGCGGCGCGAGCGCGTCGAGATACACTTTCGCTTCGCGAATCACATGGCGCGCGACGAATTCCGGCGTGTCCTCGAACATGTGGATGAAGCCGTGCAGCTCGCGCAGGATATCGTTGGGCAGATGGCGCGAGGTGCGCGTTTCGCCGTACAGGAAGATCGGGATATCGGCATTGCGGCGGCGCACGGCCNGACGACATTGTCGGCATAGGGCAGCAGTTCGTCGTCGTCGATCGAGAGGATGAAGCACGAGGCGCGGCTCGACTGCTGCGCGAACGCGGCGAGATCGCCGTAACTCGTCAGGCCGAGGACTTCGGCGCCCTCTTTCTCGATCGCCTCGGCGAGCGCGCGGATGCCCGAACCCGAGATGTTCTCGGAGCGAAAGTCTTCGTCGATGATGACGACGGGAAAGCGGAACTTCATGAGGCGAATCTCCAAATGGAACGACCGCTGTCCGGCATGCGTTCCGGTTCCAGCGGTCTTTCGACAGCCGCTTCGACACAGCAAAGCGGCTGGTGTTTCTCTGTCGCGGGGGGGCTATCGGGTTGCCGGTCAGGTTTTCGGCAGAGTGACGCCGTGCTGCCCCTGATATTTGCCGCCGCGGTCCGCGTAGGACGCCTCACAAGGCTCGTCGCTTTCGAAGAACAAGACTTGTGCCACCCCTTCGTTCGCGTAAATTTTCGCAGGCAAAGGTGTTGTATTCGAGAATTCCAGCGTGACGTAACCTTCCCATTCCGGTTCGAACGGCGTCACGTTGACGATGATGCCGCAGCGCGCATAGGTCGACTTGCCGAGGCACACCGTCAGGCACGAGCGCGGGATGCGGAAATATTCGACCGTGCGGGCAAGCGCGAACGAGTTCGGCGGAATGATGCAGACGTCGCCCTTGAAGTCGACGAAGGATTTCTCGTCGAAGTTCTTCGGATCGACGATGGTCGAGTTGATGTTGGTGAAAATCTTGAATTCGTCCGCGACGCGGATGTCGTAACCGTAGCTCGACGTACCGTAGCTGACGATCTTGCGGCCGTCCTCGGCCACGCGCACCTGATCGCGCACGAACGGCTCGATCATCTTGTGCTCTTCGGCCATGCGCCGAATCCACTTGTCGGATTTGATGCTCATAGGGATGGGTCCCAGCGATGAACGGCTCCGGCGTCGCGACGCCGCGCACCTTCGATTGTTACGGAGCATGGCCGCCGTCGTGACGGGCATCGGCCAAACGAAAGCGCGTATTTTACGCGATTGATGCGACGGAACGCGGATCGTCGATCAGCGGCGCACGACGCCGCACGCAAGTGCCGGACCGACGTTGTGCGGGCTTGCCGCGTAAGGATCGGCGGCTTCCCGGCGCAGCATGACGGCGCGCGAGATGATCGAACACACGCCGTCGAGCGACACGTCGGTGGCGACGATGAAGCCCGTCGCCGCGCCCGCCGCATCCGCGCGAATATTGCCGAGTTCGCCTTCCAGCCGCGCGTACAGACGCTTGCGATCCAACTGCAGCGCGAAGACCGGGTTCGTGTCCTGATCGGTCACGGCGATGCAGTCACCGCGCTCGTGGACTTCGAGCGCATGCTCGCTGTTGGGCGGCATGTCGGTGAGGTTGTAGGTGACCTGCACGCCGTCCGCGCGCTCGATCAGCGTGATGGTACCGCGCGCCGTGTTGCCGGGTGTCGGCTTGAGCACCACGTCGGCGCGTTTCTCATGATTCTGGAAAAGGATGCCGCAGCTTCCGAGCGTCATGCTGCACGCGGCCATTGCGATCAGAGCGAGCGCCCTCCCGTCGAATCTGTTTCTCATGCGTTCCTCTCGGCGGCCTGCG
>JAQFVI010000415.1:0-13908 GCA_029439495.1 Caballeronia sp. BR6202001590007 | reverse complement strand
CGATCCGCGCATGCGGCCGGCGCTTTACGTGTTCTGCACGACGATGCTCGGAAACTTCGAACTCATGTCGCGCTGGCGCTCGGCGATGGAGATGGCCACGCGCCGCGCGATAGCACGATACGTCTCGGCGATGCGGCTCTGCGGCTCCGACACGACGGTCGGCTGGCCGGCATCCGTGCGCTCGCGGATGGCGATGTCGAGCGGTAGCTGGCCGAGAATCTCGACGCCGTATTCCTTCGCCATGCGCTCGCCGCCGCCCGCGCCGAAGATGTGTTCCTCGTGGCCGCAGTTCGAGCAGATATGCGTGCTCATGTTCTCGACGATACCGAAAATCGGAATGCCGACTTTTTCGAACATCTTCAGGCCTTTCTTCGCGTCGAGCAGCGCGATGTCCTGCGGCGTCGTGACGATCACCGCGCCGGTGACGGGCACCTTCTGCGCGAGCGTGAGCTGAATGTCGCCGGTGCCCGGCGGCATGTCGATGACGAGGTAGTCGAGGTCCTGCCAGTTGGTCTGGTGCAGCAGTTGTTCAAGCGCCGAGGTGACCATCGGGCCGCGCCAGACCATCGGGTTGTCCTGCTCGATCAGAAAGCCGATCGAGTTCGCCTGGATGCCGTGGCCGGTCAGCGGGTTCATCGACTGGTTGTCGGGCGACTCGGGACGGCCGGCGATGCTGAGCATCATCGGCAGGGACGGGCCGTAGATGTCGGCGTCCAGCATGCCGACCGACGCGCCTTCGGCGGCGAGCGCCAGCGCGAGGTTGGTGGCCGTCGTGCTCTTGCCGACGCCGCCCTTGCCCGACGCCACCGCGATGATGTTCTTGACGTTGGGCAACAATTTCACGCCGCGCTGCACGGCATGTGCGACGACCTGCGACGATACGTCCACCGCGACGTCGGCGACACCGGGTATGTCGCGCAGCGCGCCGGCGACCAGCTCGCGAATGGCGCCGAACTGCGATTTGGCAGGATAGCCGAGCACGACGCTCAGCGAAACGCGTGCGCCGTCGATCGAGACGTTGCGGAAGCTTTTGTTGTCCACGAACTTGCGGCCCGTGTTGGGATCGGTCAGGGTGGCGAGGGCGGTGTCGATCTTCGCGCGGTCGATGCTCATCGAAACTCCATGGAACGGTTTTTGCTCTGCCGTCGATGCGGCGGCAACAATCTGAGGAAATTGAAAGTATTTGTTAGCGCCGTTGCGCGCGCCTTGCGTGCGCTGCACTATCCCGCTGCACCTTTTTCCGGGGACGCGTGGCAGCGGGCAGCGGAACGCATTTCTCATTATTGTAGAGGCTCGTTTCGCGGCCTGTCCGAAGACCCTTTGTCGAACTTCGTCAAACTCATTTCGACTCTGGTCGGAATCGTTTGGCAACGTCGGCGTCCATCGCCGAATCGCTCGTTGAATCAAGGAGATCGAATATGAATACCAAGTTGATGACTCGCTTTTCCGCTTTCGCTCTGGTCGGCACGCTGCTGGCCGGCTGCCAGACGCAGCAAGGCACCAACACGGCCGTCGGCACCGGTGCCGGTGCGGCCACGGGCGCGGCGATCGGCGCAATCTTCGGCGGCGGCAAGGGCGCGGCGATCGGCGCTGGCGCCGGCGCGGCGGCGGGCGGCATCGTCGGCTACAATTGGCAGGCGATCCGCAACAAGATTTCCGGCGACTCGAAGGGCACCGGCACGCAGGTCACCGAACAGCAGGACGGCTCGCTCAAGGTCAACATCCCGAACTCGATTTCATTCGACACGAACAGCTACGCGATCAAGCCGTCGTTCGATCCGGTGCTGAACTCGGTCACGCAGACGATGCAGCAGCATCCGGAGCTGATCGCGAACGTCGTGGGTCACACCGACAATACCGGCCAGCCGGCCTACAACCAGACGCTGTCGCAGAATCGCGCGCAAAGCGTCGCTTCCTACATCTCGACGCACGGCGTGCCGGCGCAGCGCCTGTCGGCACAGGGCATGGGCCAGAACCAGCCGATCGCGGACAATTCGACGGAAGCCGGGCGCGCGCAGAACCGTCGCGTGGAAATCTATCTGCGTGCGACTGTGCAGCCGGGACAGGTTCAGTAAATAACTGATTTGACGGAGAAAGATCGCGCCGCGAAGCGGATTGAAAAAAAATTTGAAACTCGCACGCGCGGCGTATGTCTATTTTGACGGTAGGTGAGCGGCGACGCCGCTGCCTGTCATTCTCCTCTTGTCGTTGTTGCTCCGGGGCCCGATTGGACCCCGTTTTTTTGGGGCGCTTCGATAACGACCGTCCCCGATCTCAGCCAACGGTAATCTTCAACCACTTGCCAAGCGACAGGAATGCCGCTTCGATCACTTCCAGCTTCGATGAATGGCGCGGATTGAGCAGCTGATCAACCTGGGGCATGTGCACGTTTAGGCGCCGGGCCAACTCGGCTTTGCGCACGTCTTGCCGAAGCATCTCGTTCTGCAGCAGGACTTTCGTCACGACCAGGACCGGCAGATCGACGACGGCTTGCCCCTTCTTCGGCTTCGACGGCATCGGCACCTCGCGCTTATGGTCGAAGTACGCTTCGATCGCGGTTTCGAGCGCGTCGAGTACGTTCAGCAGCGCTTCGTCTTCATCTTCACCGACGGAAAAGGCTTCGGGTACGTCCGGAAAGCTGACGAGATAGGTGTTGTTCGTGTCGCGTTCCAGATTGGCTAGATATGACACAGCATGGTGGTGGTTCTCCGAGATCAGAGCGTGGACGATACAACACTGATGTTGTCCCTCGCCAAGCACTGCACTGAATACAACATATATTGTTGTAATTTGTGTCCCCGAAAAGCCGCCACGCAACCAACCCGTCGCACCCCACCCCCTCGCCCTTCCCCCGCCCTGCTAGAATTGAAATTCCGCTTTTTTACCCACCACCTACATTTCTCCGGGCCGCGGCCTCTATGTCAGCACCGATTCCAGCTTCCGCCTCCGCGAGCGGCCGCCGCCAGATCCTCGTCACGTCCGCCCTGCCTTACGCGAACGGTCAGATTCATATCGGCCACATGGTCGAATACATTCAGACGAACATCTGGGTTCGGACGCTGCGCATGCACGGCCACGAAGTCTATTACGTCGGCGCCGACGATACGCACGGCACACCGATCATGCTGCGCGCGGAAAAGGAAGGCATCACGCCGAAGCAGCTGATCGAGCGCGTCTGGAAGGAACACAAGCGCGACTTCGACAGCTTCGGCGTTTCGTTCGACAACTACTACTCGACCGATGCCGAAGAAAACCGCGTGCTGTGCAACACGATCTACGGCGCGCTTCAGCAAGCCGGCCTGATCGACGCGCGCGACATCGAGCAGGCCTACGATCCGGTCAAGAAAATGTTCCTGCCGGACCGCTTCATCAAGGGCCAGTGTCCGAAGTGCGGCGCAAAGGATCAATACGGCGACAACTGCGAAGTCTGCGGCTCGACCTACCAGCCGACCGAACTCATCAATCCGTATTCGGTGGTGTCGGGCGCGACGCCGGTGCGCAAGACCTCGACGCACTACTTCTTCAAGCTGTCCGATCCGCGCTGCGAAACATTTCTGCGCGGCTGGGTCAGCGGCCTCGCGCAACCCGAAGCCACCAACAAGATGCGCGAATGGCTCGGCGACCAGGGCGAAGCCAAGCTCGCCGACTGGGACATTTCGCGCGATTCGCCCTACTTCGGCTTCGAGATTCCGGGCGCGCCGGGCAAGTATTTCTACGTCTGGGTCGATGCGCCGGTCGGCTATTACGCGAGCTTCAAGAATCTCGTGGATCGCATCGGACTCACGTTCGACGACTGGGTGAAGCCGGGCTCGAAGGCCGAGCAGTATCATTTCATCGGCAAGGACATCCTGTACTTTCACACGCTGTTCTGGCCGGCGATGCTCGAATTCTCCGGCCATCGCACGCCGACCAACGTGTTCGCGCACGGCTTCCTGACCGTGGACGGCGCGAAGATGTCGAAGTCGCGCGGCACTTTCATCACCGCGCAAAGCGTGATCGACACCGGCCTCAATCCCGAGTGGCTGCGCTACTATTTCGCGGCGAAGCTGAACAGCACGATGGAAGACATCGACCTAAACCTCGAAGACTTCCAGGTGCGCGTCAACAGCGATCTCGTCGGCAAGTACGTGAATATCGCGAGCCGCGCGGCGAGCTTCCTGATCAAGCGTTTCGATGGCCGCGTGCAGGACAGCGCGATGCATCACACGCTGCTGCAAACCATGCGCGCCGCGATTCCGCAGATCGCCGGCTTCTACGAGTCGCGCGAATACGGACGCGCGTTGCGCACGACCATGGAACTCGCCGATGCCGTCAACGGTTACGTCGACACCGCTAAGCCGTGGGAACAGGTGAAGGACCCGGCCAACGCCGTCGCGCTGCACGAAACCTGCAGCGTGAGTCTCGAGGCGTTTCGCCTGCTGTCGCTCGCGCTCAAGCCCGTGCTGCCCAAACTCGTGGAATCGGTCGAGGCCTTCCTCGGCATCGCGCCGCTCGTGTGGGCGGACGCCGACAAGCCGCTGTCGTCGGCAAATCCGGTCAACGCGTACAAGCATCTGACGACGCGCGTCGATCCGAAGCAGATCGAGGCGCTGCTGGCCGCGAATCGCGAATCGCTGCAGCCGGGCGCGGAAACCGCTGCGCCGAAGGCCGACGCGAAGAAAGACGCAAAGAAGGGCAAGGCCGGCGCGACGCGGGAAGAAGCGGGCATCGTCTCCATCGACGACTTCGCGAAGATCGATCTGCGCATCGCGAAGATCGTCGACTGCAAGACGGTCGAGGGGTCGGACAAGCTGCTGCAACTGACGCTCGACATCGGCAAGGAAAAGACGCGCAACGTGTTTTCGGGCATCCGCTCAGCGTATCAGCCGCAGGATTTGATCGGCAAGCTAACGGTGATGGTCGCCAACCTCGCGCCGCGCAAGATGAAATTCGGCCTGTCCGAAGGCATGGTGCTCGCGGCATCGGCGACGGATGAAAGGGCCGAACCGGGCCTCTATATCCTCGAACCGCATAGCGGCGCGAAGCCCGGCATGCGCGTGAAGTAAGTCGTCATCCGCGAACAGGACAAGGGCACACCGCGGCGTGCCCTTTTTCATGCGCGGTGAACTGGAACTCGAAGCAGTAAGCGCGAAGCGTTAATCCGTGTCCGGCGATGCGCTTCCGGCGCCGACGCGGCCGCATCCGATCCCGCCGGCTCGTCCGACGCTGTACACGTGCCGGACGAGCCGCCGAACCACAAACGCATCCACGAATTGAAGTGCCGCGTGTACGACAGATCGACGCCCTGATACGTGCCGCCGTAAGCCGTTACGGACCAGAAGCGCGACAGCGCGAGCGTCGCCTTCACCGCGTTCGCGGCCGATTGCAGGCCCTGCTCGTAGCCGAGCACGAGGCGCTCGTTGATCGCCTTCGAGATCGTCACGACCTGCGGATCGGTGAGGCCAACTTCGCTCGAACCCACAGTGAATTCGTCCAGCCCGAAGGTTTGCGCGATCTTGCGGCCCTGCGAGTTGCCGAGCAGCGCCAGTGCGCTCGTCATCGCGCTTTGCTGGCCGATGTTGTTGCCCTGATCGGTGCCGTGCCCGAACAGCAGCCACGACAGCTTTTCATTATCGGGCACGCTCGGCTCGGAAATCAGCTTCGCCACCGGTGCCTGCACGGTGCCCGTCACCTGCACGCCCGCCTCGACTTCCTGATTGCGGCGCATCACGAGGATATTCAGGCCCGGATTCGCAACCGGCCCGTTGAAGGTGAAAAACCCGTTCTCGATGTTGAGCTTGCGCCCGAACGCGGTGTAGCTCGAACCGGGCGTCGTCACGCGCACGTTGCCGACCGCGCGCAGCGGCATGTTCGGCGCACTCGTCGCGGTGATCGTGCCCGCGAGGCCCAGGTCCGCGCCCGCGCCCGCGCCCTTGAAGCGGAAGCGCTGTCCCAGATTGATGTCGATGTTCGCGCGCGGCGTGAACGGCCCGACCGGCTTCTCGGTCGCCGCGACGACCTGCTGATCGGTGTTTTCGTCCTTCACCGTGCCGTCCGGACGCACGATCACGACGTCGTCGCCGAGCGAAGGCGCGGAGCTTTCTGGCAGATCGAAGAGCGCGTGATCGACGGTGAACTTGCCGTCGATCGCCATGCTGCCCTGCAGGCCCGCGTTGGCGATTTTCGCTTCGCCCGACAGCGACAGTTCGCGGTCCGGCGCGGCGAAGATCTCCAGCTTGTCCGCGATGATGCTCGCCGTCAGATCGGGCTGCTGCTGATCGAGCCGCACCTTGCCGGCCGCGCGCAAGGTGCCGCCGTGGCCGCCGTGAAACTCAACCTGCTGAAAATCGACGAGATTCTCCGCGAGCCGGATGCGGACGATGCCATCCTTCAACTGCACGCCCTGATCGACGACCGTCGCGGAAAGATTGTCGCCGTCGAGCGAGCCCGACAGATTCGGCTTCGCGACAATCCCCGCGATCACCAACTTCAGTGCGATCTTGCCGCCGAGTAGATAGTTCGCGCCGAGCAGGCCGCCGGTCGTGCGCAGTTCCGGCACGTTCGCGTTGATGACGCCGGTGAGCGGCGCGTTGTCATCGACCGTCAGCATGCCATCGCGATTGACGAGCGGCGTGTGCGCATCGGCATCAATCGCGCCGATGCGGCTCGCGGCCGCGTGAAGCATCGCGTTCAGGCGATTGCCGTTGGTGAAATTCGCGCGCGCAGTGATGTCCGAGATGCCGAGCGCCGCGACGCCGCGCGTGCCGTCGATGGTCACGCCGCCGCTGCGGCGCTTGATCTGGACATGGCCCGTCGCGGTCGCGCCCAGCGAAAAGTCCCAGTCGCCGTCGAAGATCAAATCGGTGCGGATCGGCGGCTCCGCGCCGGTCAGTTCGCGACGTACTTCGAGCAAATGCGGCACCGACACATTGGTCAGCGTGCCCGCCGACTGGATGCGCCCGTCGGCAAGCGAGAACGCCTTCAGATTCAGCGCCGCGCCTTCGGCGACGAGCCGGGTCGCGCCGAGCACAAGCTTCTTCGGGCCGTAACTGACGGTGAGCGGCGATTCGAGATTGAGCGACGGCGTGCCCTTGTTGGTGAGCTTCGTGATGGTGCCGTCCCAGTGCGGACCGTCGGGCGCATCGGTGAACTTGCCGTTCGCGCCGAGCGCGAGATCCACCGGCTGGCCGCGCACCTTGCCCGTCGCCGTCACGTTGAGCGTGTGCCGCGCGCGCGAGCCATCGAGATTCGCATCGAGCGTGGCGATGTCGATGCCGTCCGTCGATGCATCCCGCGCCTTCAGCGTGAAGACGAGCGCGCCGTTCGCGCCGTCGCGGATATCCGCGTGGCCTTCGGCGTGCCCCAGGCGGTTCGCGCCGAACACAACGCCGTCGGCCGTGTAGTTCGCCGCGATGTTCGGATGCTCGATCGATCCCGTGAAATCGCCGTCTGCCTTTACCTTGCCCGCGATGCCGAAGCCGAGCCGCTCCAGTTGCAGCGCATCGATCTTGAAGCGCAGCCGGTCGCCGGGCCCACCGAAGCTGCCGTTCAAATCGACGTCGTTGCCCGAGATTGACAGGCTCGCCTTGCTCGGCAGCACGCGCATGCCGGCGATTTGCACGGTGCCTTCGCCGGTCAGCGACAGGTTGTCGTACATGCTGTCGGCGAGCTTGAAAGTTGCTTTCGTCGTCAGCGTCGGCGCGAGCTTGCCGGCGGCCGCGAGCGTGCCGTTCACGCGCGCTTCGATCGGCTTCGACGGCGCGGTGGGCTTCTTCGGCGTGCCCTTTTTCGCTGGCGCGGGTTTCGGCTCGATCAGTTGCAACGTCAGCAGCAAGGGATTGAAGTCGACGAATTTCGCCTTCAGGTCGTAGCTCGAATCGACGTCCTTCTTCAGCACGCCGTTGGCCTCAACGCGGCCCTGGCCGACGGTCAGCTTCACGTCGTCGAGCGCGGTCTGCTGCGGGTCGAGCGTGACTTTGGCTTGCGCGCGGATCGCGGCTTTCGGGTCTTTCAGGTCAGCGTCGATGCGCTGTGTATCGCCCGCGAGCACGATATTCATCGGTCCCGCGAAATCGGTCAGGCGCACGCTGGGTTCGATCGCGTGCAGATCGAGCTTCGCGATGTTCAGGTCGAACTGGCCCTTGCCGCCCGTGAGCGAGCCGTCGCCGGTGATGGTCCCCTCCTTCAGCAGGCGCACGTTCAGGTCGGAAACACTTTGCGTTGACGCATCGATCCGCACATTCGCATGCGCATCGATCAGCGGAATCAGCTTGTCGGCGATGGAGCCCGGCTTCGCATTGACGATCGACATCGGCCCGGCGACGACGAAGGCATTCGGATCCTTGCCGTCGCCACCTTCGACCGGCTTCACTTCCGCGCGCACGGCCAGATCGGCGGCGGGCGCGCCCGGGGCAAACGCCTGCGGATTGACGTGATCGACGGTGACGAGCGCCAATTTCAGCGGCACGTCGCCGAACGGCAAGGCCTCGACGCGCGCCCGGCCGTTGAGCTTCATGCCGCTCGCGTCGATGTCGGCGATCAGGTCTTCGAGCGAACCGGAGAGCCGCGTGCCGACATCGACCGCTTCGCCGTTGACCTTGCCCGCGTAACTCGCGTCGCCCGACAGCGGAAACGGCCGCGCGCCGCCGTCGAGCTTCACGGCGGCCGTCACCGCGCCGAACGGCGTGTCCAGACGCCGCACCGCCGCCTGATGATGCTGCCCGTCGCTCGATCCGTCGAACAGGAAGCGCGACAGCTCGGTGGTCGTCGCGCCCTGATGCAGCCGCAGCTTCTCGACGCTGACATCGCGGATCGCGAGCTGGATCGGCAGGCGCAAATCCTTTGGCAGTTCGGTCTTCTTGCTCGGCTCGTTCGACAGCGCGACGCGCGCATCGACGGTGCCCACATGCAGATAGTCGATCGTGAAGCGCAGCGGATCGCGCGTGAGCGCCCATCGCCCGGACACGCTGTCGACCGCGATATCAGTGCCGTCGTGCCCTTTCCAGTGGACATCACGCAGTTGCAGGCTGGACGCGATCGAGCCGCCGTCGAGTGTGCCGCTCAACTGGCCTTTCAGAAACGACGTCGCGGCCTGCCACGCGTAGCGCGTGCCGCGATCGGTCGTCAGCACGAAGAACACAGTGCCGAGCGCGATCCCCGCAATCAGCGCCACGACCAGCACGAGCACGCCGAGCCAGCGCGCGAAACACCGCCAGCCGCGCCTGCGCGGCGGTGGTGTGCTGCCTTGCCGGTCGTCCGGCGCCGGTTGCGGCGCGTCCGGTTGAGTGTGCTCGTCGGTCATGCCGTGCCCAAAAGACTTCCCTGTGTGATGACGCGCATCAGAATGCGATGCCGAGCGTCAGACACGGTTTGATGCTCTTGTTCTTCAGCCCGTAGGCCAGGTCGACGTTGACCGGCCCGACCGGACTGCGCCAGTGCGCGCCGATGCCGACGCCCGGCATGAACACGCGCTCGCTCCACGTATCGGTGGCCGCGCCGATGTCGAAGAACACCGCGCCGCCCCAGTCGTGCGTGAACCAGTGCTGATATTCGCTGCTGCCGGTAACCATGTACTTGGTCGGCAGGATCGAGCCGGACACGTTGTCGCCGATGCTCAGATAGCTGTAGCCGCGCACCGAGTTCGCGCCGCCCGCGCGATACAGCAGCGACGCCGGCACGGTACTCGACGGCCCGCCGGTGAACACGCCGCCGAACTCCGCGTGAAACACGAACAGATCGTGCTTGCCGATCGGCACGTACTGGCTCACCACCGTGTAGAGCCGCGCGAAGGTCGCATCGGACATCACGCCCTTGACGGCGAAGCCGGCTTCCGCGCGCACGATGTTGCCGCGCCGCGGAAACAACGGATCGTCGACGTTGCGGCGCACCCACGACCAGGCCGGCACGAGCGCGCGCGCCGTCGACGGATTCGGCTGGTTCTGCGTTAGGCGGTCGTCATAGAAGGTCAGCGAGAAGGTCGTATCGATGTTTTGCCGCGAGCGCTGCACGCCGACGCGCGCACTGTAGATCTTCGTGCTCGACACGTCGGTGATGGTGTACGAGCCGAACACGGCATTGACCCAGCCGTGCGAGTCCGGCTGCATCGCGAGCTGCACGCGGCCGTACTGCTGCGTCTGGTCGAGACGGCCGGAAATGGTGAACGGGTACGAGTGCCCGAAGGTATCGAGATAGCTGTACACGCCCTGGATGTGAAAGCCGGTGTCCATCGCATAGCCGACGCCGTAGCGAATGCTGTTGTACGGATACTCGCTGACTTTCAGATGCATCGGCGTTTCGAGCGGCTTGTTGACGTCGCTGTCGGTATCGATGGCGACGCTCGCGTAATACGGCATGTTCTGAATCTGCCGCTGCAGTTCGTTGATGCGCTCGACCGAGTAGATTTCGCCCGGCTGCACCGGATTGACGTGATCGACGATCCACGCCGGATAGCGCCGTGTGCCGCTCACGTCGAGCTTGCCGAGCGTGAAGGTCGGGCCGCTGTCGAAGGTGACGGAGAGATCGGCCATGCGCGTGTGCGGATTGATGCGCGCCTGCGAACGCGCGATTTTCGCGCCGAGATAGCGCTTCGCCTGCAGCACGCGCAACGCGGCGTTCTTGGCGTCGTCCCAACTGTCCTGCGTGAAGGGATCGCCCTCTTTGACCGAAAACGCGAATCGCGCGGCATTTTCCTGCGCGCGGTCTTCGGTCGTCACCGCGCCGACGAAATGCAGTTGCACCGATGCTACCTTGGTCTGCGGCCCCGGATCGACCGACAGTCGGATCACGCGCTCTCCCTTGTCGCCGGTCGACACATCGGTGCGCACGACCGGCGAGAAATAGCCTTCAGTCGCGATCAGGTCGCGCACGTCCTTGGGCACGGCGGTAACCAGAAACTCGATCTGATCTTCGCTGACGTCGTCGCGCTTCGNGTACTTCGCTTCAGCGGGCGCGGCGGCGAGCACCGCCAGCGCGCCGAGCGCACCGAGCGCCAAATTCAGCGCCCGCGCGCGATGACGCCGCTCTGGACGGAACCACGGTTCTGCGAGACCACGCATCGCGCGCAGCGGATCAAACGGGCGGCCCGCCAAACGGTNCTCCGGCAGGCGCTATTTGACCACATCGACCCCGCTGGGCGCGGTTCGAGTGCTCGGCCCGCGCCGCACGCTTGCGGTAAAATCCCAGGCGCACCACGCGGCAGCCGCCGCCCATCCCAAACGCAGCGAACCATCGGAAGCCGGATCATGTATCAGCCGGACATCACCCAGTTCACCAACCAGTTGAAAGAAAAGAATCCGAAGCTGGANGAAGCAGACGTCCTACGTCTATTACCAGAATTTCTGACGTGAGCCCAGCTGGCCGCGAGCGGCACGCGCCGACCCAGGCGGACAGCCGGGACGGCACGAAGGAAGACCGGGCCGTGGCGCTCGCCACGCTCGCGACAGATTCGACGCTCAACACCATCGACGGCGTCGCGATCGCGCATCTGTACGGCGAGCCGCTCTGGAAGCTGCCGACCGATCTCTACATTCCGCCGGACGCGCTCGAAGTCTTTCTCGAAGCCTTCGAAGGTCCGCTGGACCTGTTGCTGTACCTCATCCGCAAGCAGAACTTCAACGTGCTCGACATCCCGATGGCGGATGTGACCGCGCAGTATCTCGGCTATGTCGATCAGATCCGCCAGTCGAATCTGGAACTCGCGTCCGAATATCTGCTGATGGCCGCGATGCTGATCGAGATCAAGTCGCGCATGCTGCTGCCCGTCAAAAAGGCCGACACCGGCGAAGATGCCGAAGACCCGCGCGCCGAACTCGTGCGCCGCCTGCTCGAATACGAGCAGATGAAACTCGCCGCGCAGAAGCTCGATCAGTTGCCGCAACTCGGCCGCGACTTTCTGCGCGCGGACATCTATATCGAACAATCGGTCGAGCAGCGTTTTCCGGATGTCGACATGAACGACCTGCGCGCCGCGTGGGCCGACGTCATCAAGCGCGCGAAGCTGGTTCAGCATCACAAGATCACGCGCGAGGAACTGTCCGTGCGCGAGCATATGAGCGTGATCCTCCGGCGCCTGCAGAGCGCGCGCTTCATGGAGTTCACGGACCTGTTCGATACCTCGCGCGGTGTGCCGGTGGTCGTGGTGAATTTCATCGCAATGCTGGAACTGTCACACGAATCGCTGATCGAGATCACGCAGGCGGAGCCGTATGCGCCGATCTACGTGCGACTCGCGTACTCGCCCGCCTAGCCTTTTGCTTTTCCTTTACCCTAGCCTCGTGCGGTTCGCCCGAACCGCCCGCCAGGAGACATCCGCTCCATGAAAGTCATCAGCTCAATCCATGAACTGCGCGACCAGTTGCGCGGCCAGAACCGCACCGCCTTCGTTCCGACGATGGGCAATCTCCACGAAGGCCATCTGTCGCTGATGCGTCTCGCGCGCCAGCACGGCGATCCGGTGGTCGCGAGCATTTTCGTGAACCGCCTGCAGTTCGGGCCGAACGAGGATTTCGACCAATATCCGCGCACGCTGCAGGACGACATCGAAAAGCTGCAGAAAGAGAACGTCTACGTGCTGTTTGCGCCGACCGAGCGCGACATGTATCCGGAGCCGCAGGAGTATCGCGTGCATCCGCCGCACAACCTCGGCGACATTCTCGAGGGCGAATTCCGGCCCGGCTTTTTCACCGGCGTCTGCACGGTCGTCATGAAGCTGATGTCGTGCGTGCAGCTGCGCGTCGCGGTGTTCGGCAAGAAGGATTATCAGCAACTGATGATCGTGCGCGCGATGTGCAACCAGTTCGCGCTGCCGACGGAAATCGTCGCCGCCGAAACCGTGCGTGACGAGGACGGCCTCGCGCTGTCGTCGCGCAACCGTTTCCTGTCCGCCGACGAGCGCGCCGAGGCGCCGCAACTCGCGCTGCAGCTTCAGCGTGTGCGCGAAGCCGTGCTGTCGGGCAATCGCGATATGACCACGCTCGAACGCGACGCGATGAACGCACTGTCCGCGCGCGGCTGGAAGCCCGATTACATCAGCGTGCGCAAGTGTTCGAACCTGCTGCCGCCGGGCGCGGAAGACACGCAGGCGGAACTCGTCGTGGTCGCGGCGGCAAAGCTCGGCGCGACGCGTCTCATCGACAATCTGGAAATCTGAAGAAGGAACCGAAGCACATGCAGCGCACCATGCTCAAATCGAAGATTCACCGCGCGACCGTCACGCATTGCGAGTTGCATTACGAAGGCTCGTGCGCGATCGACGAGGATCTGCTCGAAGCGGCGAACCTTCTGGAGAACGAGCAGATCGACATCTGGAACGTGAACAACGGCGAACGCCTGACCACTTACGCGATCAAGGGCGAACGCGGCAGCGGCATGATTTCCCTGAATGGCTCGGCGGCGCGGCACGCGCAACTGGGCGATCTGGTGATCATCGCGGCATTCGCGCAAGTCGACGAAAGCGAGATTGCGGCGGGCTGGAAGCCGAACCTCGTGTTCGTCGACAGCGAGAACCGGATCAAGGGCAGCCGGGATCATGTGCCGACGCAAAGTTGGACGTAGGCGGCGTTGAAGCGAATGCGCCGGTTCTCGGATCCGGCGCATTCGCGCTTCAAGAGTTGGTCGGCTTGATTTCCCGCGCCCGCTCCACGATGCGTGCTCGAAGCGTCCGAGATTCCACGTCGTCGGCCGAAGGATTCAACAACTCCTCAGGCTGCGTCAGCCGATAAAAGATATTCTTCGGGCCTCTCGCCGCCCGCGTATCCTGTTCGATTAGTTTTCCCAGAATGTCCAAGACGATGTCCCAGAAGGAATCCTGAATCAGGAAATACGCTTCGTCGCTGGAATACGCCCTGATCTGATGCTGCCGCGCAAATTTTCGACATAGCCGATCGAAATAGCGAACCAAAGGCAAATCGCGATCTTCGTCGCTGGACGTCT
>JAQFVI010000414.1:9920-46644 GCA_029439495.1 Caballeronia sp. BR6202001590007 | reverse complement strand
CGGTGGTTGGTTGAGCAACTTGTCTGCTCGGGCCATTCAATGCATAGGGTGTGCCAGTCTGCGTTCCATGCGCTTTGATTTCTCGCAGAGGCTTGATGCATAAGGCTTAGCCGTTTAGAAGCCATTTGGCCCAAGCGCCACCGCTTCGACAGCACCGCCGCCGAGAAGCCAACACTTTGGATTCCGACTGTTGTGTGTTTAGTAACACTTATGCGCGCTCGGAAGAAACGCGTTTCCACTCGCGCCAAGCACGATCAAAGAGAAGATTCAAATTGAAGTGGTCAAGCAAAACGCGTCGCGCGATGCCTGTCGCGCGACGCCGAGATATCACCGGACGTAGATGGTGATCTTTCGGGAATAGACAGGAGGATTGTGGGGAACGTGCATGTCGTCGCCCATCAGAAGCTGCAGCGTGTGCTTGCCCGGTGGCAATTCGATCATCGTCTCCGTTTCGCCTGCACCGAAATGCAGGTGATTGCGGTCCGAGGGTATTTCCTGATCGCTCGACGGCAGATCGACATAGATGAGCAGATGATGATGCCCCGTGTTAGGGAATTTCACGCCGCGCGGCGCGACGCCCATGTAGCGCAAGCCGAACCATACCTTGAACGGCTTGCCTGCAGGAAACGTCTGACCGTCGTTCGGATAGCCGATATACGCGTACGCATTCGCCGGTGCGGGCGTNGCCAGTAGGATGGAGCGTGAGCGCGATAGCGCGCAGGCAAATCGCNCTCACCGTGATGGTGATCTTCTTCGAGTAGACCGGCGGATCGTGGAAAACGTGGTTGAAGTCGCCCATCAGCAATTGCAGCGTATGCTTGCCCGGCGACAACTCGATGCGTGCATCGGTTTCACCCGCGCCGTAGTGCAGATGATTGCGATCGGACGAAATCTCCTGATCGAGCGGCGGCAGATCGGTATCGATGAGCAAATGGTGATGCCCGACATTAGGCATATCGATGCCCTTTGGACAGACGCCCATATTGCGCAATCCCATCCGTACCCACAGTTTTCCGCCTGAAATCACCGCGCCGTCGGGCGGCCAGATGATGTAAGCCTCGGCGTTAGGCGGCGCGGGCGTGCGGGAACGCTGGGCCGCCGAGAACGATGAATCGGCAGCGAATGCGGCAAACGTTGCCAGTACACCAAGCACGGTTCTTCTCTGCATGTTGTGCATGCCTCTCGATGATGAGCTTCGTGGACGAGAATTCCTTTAAGCATCCTGAGCGCATTCAGGCACGCTCGTGCGCGTTGACAAGGCATGCCGTCTTCAGATTAGGACGGAACGTTTAGAAAAGATATGTGCGCCAGAGCGCTAGCGCATGCCTCTTGTCGAATACCTCCTTAAGAGGGAATAAAACCGACACTTTTCGTTGTTTGTGCTGCACATGCACGCTCGCCTGGCAGGCGCGCAAGTCGTGCGATTCTTCGGGCGTGGACCTCGCCCGTGCAGCGTCGGCGCACCGCGCACAGGCGTCGTGCGCGCTCCACTCAAAACAGCATGCATAGGGTGTGAACATGTGGCGAACACTTCTCATCGCAGGCCTGTTCGTGACGGTCGGCAGCGCGCGCGGCAATGCCTCCTTCCTTTATCGAAGACCTAAGCGGCGCTTCCGAACATGCTTTCTCGCAAGCGCAAGCTCACGCGCAGACCCATCGCCGGGCGCTCGTGATCGGCAATGCCGCGTATGAAGACAGTGTGCTTCCAGGCGCCTTGAGCGATGCGCACGACATGAGCCGTGCATTGACATCGCTCGGCTACGCTCGACGCGGACGATACGGCGCTCGTCTACTTCGCGGGTCATGGCGTGAAGGCGCGAGCTACATGCAATCCGCGACGCGCTTCAAATACAGTGCGAGCGTGCGGCAATCGCAGAACGGCTTTCGGGTCGCGCGCGATCAGGAGTGGTGCGCGCGCAGCTCATCGAGGCCGCTCGGCCCTGACGATGATCTGTGCCTGCGTATCGCGCTCGATCTGCTTCAGCACCGGCAGCGAGGCCTCGAACGCTTCGGACGTGCAAACCTGCCTGTTGAATTCTGCATGCAATGAACGCGTGATTTGTATGACACGTGTGGCCGGATCGAACAGATACCGCGCGCGGTAGCGGAAGAATTGATCGGCCGCATCCAGATCGTCAGGCACGTCGGTAATGCGCACTGTTTTGGGTAAGGCGATTTGCGAGACCTCTTCGTAATCGCCGCCGATGCAGATCTACGGTTGCGTGTGCGTGCGTTCCGCAAGCCAGTTACGCGTCTGCGATGCAATGTCGCCCGACAGGCTCGTCAAGGCGGGAAGCGCGGTCGTGCCGGTCGGCCAGACAACATCGTCGAGCGCGCCCGCGTAGCGTGGTTTCGAATGGGCCGCTGCTTGCATCGACATCGCTCGTCGTCAAAGCGCCCTCGCCGCGCAGGTTCGTGAAGCGCAGCCGGTCCGCCGCGATCTGCTACCGACGTTGTGCGTTCGCGAGCCGCATGCGCATGCGCATGCGCATGCGCTCTGGCTCCGCGCTGTATCCGCCGTCCTGCACCCAATATGCAAAATACGCGCTGCCGCTTTCCGCGACGTCGATCTGCAATCGCGCATCGCGCGACAGGTGCTGAATCGCGGGTGCGCGACAGCGTGCCCGAATCGACGCAACAGCGTCGGGCGATCCATGTCGGCGAGCGGCAAGAAACCGAACTCGACGCTCGACGCCGTACTGTCGGCATAGACGTCCAGATCCGGCAGATACGTGATGACATGGTTGATCGCACCGGAGCCGTAACCCGGCACCGACGGCAGCGTATAGACCGAGCCTAGCCCGATCAACGCGGCTTCGCTGCGAATGCCGACGGCATCGAGCAACGCGCCGTAAAGCGCGACATGGTCCTTGCAGTCGTCGTACCGGTAGGCGAGTACGTTCGCCACCCGATGCAGAACCACCGGACTCTGCCCGACGAACATCGCGATAGCGGATATTGCGGCGTACCCAGTCGTACAGCGTCCGCGCTTTCGCACGCGCGTCGCTGTCCGCATGCGTAAGCGATCTCGCGAGCGTGACACCGCCGGATCGCGCGCGGTCGGATCGGCCGCCGGTTCGCGGTAGCTCGCCGCGAAACTCGCGAAGTCTGGAAACGTCGACACGAGCAAGCAGTCCCCGTACTGTGCGTAACCGACCGAGCCGTTTTCGGCGCGCGCGAACTGTACGCGCCGGTAATCGAACGTATAGCGGGTCCGGCCGTTCCGGGTTACGGCCGGACCCGCCGTGAAGCCGCGTGCATCGGCGTACAAGGGTCTTTCCGTGGGCAGGTCGAACACCAGCCGCTGATACAAGACCGGGCGCCGGTTCGGTTCGACGTAGTAATTGAACTGGCCGGCAATCACCGGCGTCGACTGGCTCTTGCGAAACCGTAGATGCACCGTCAACCCCACGCCCACAGCGGGAAAAATCACGACACGCAGTTTCGCGTCCTGGAACGTCGGTGCGCCCGCCGAACGCAGCTCCTGAATGTCGCGCATCTGATCGGACAAGACGTCGTGACACACGCCGCCGGCGTCGACCGAATACGCCTCGACGATGTCCACTTTCGACACGCTGCGGTCATACCAGACGTAACGCTGCGCAATCTCGTCGATGCCCGCCGACGTATTGGCGCGCAACACGGTCGTTCCTCGGTCACGGAACCGTCGTTTTCGACGACGAATTCGTGCACGTCGCTGACGACGGTAGACGGCTCGTCGTCGAGATCGGCCGCAGCGGCACTCGTCGCGGAGAACGTGCCCGCGAACGCCAAAACCAGACCTCCGAGCCAGGCAAACGAGCGTCGCATGATCATTTTCAAGACCGGGGATGCACCATCCTACACCGCGCGCGACGGCGATCGCGTCGGCCGAGCGATCGACCGCCCAGACGCGCACATGGAGCCGCATCGCCCGCGTGTGCTCCGTCTCGTAAACCTTACAGGCGAAACCGCGACGATTTTTATCACATTGAGAGTATAATGTTAAAATAAATGATGCACAGCGTTTCGATCGACTGGTGCGTATCTTTCACCGACCCATCCCGGAACGCCGAAAACGTGTCTCGCACCGCCTTGCTTCACTGGTTCAGAGGTTTCCTGCCTGTACCCGTATGCTGAAATGGACTGAACGCCTTCTCGGGCGGGCTTGGGCGCGTTGATCGGCATTGCGTTGACGGGACAGTATCGCGCATGAGCTGGTCGGCGACGCTTCCGCGACACCGTTCTTGATCGCGCCGATGGGCGCGTGCGCCGTGCTGCTGTTCGCCGTGCTCGCGAGTCCGCTTGCGCAGCCGTGGTCGATAATCGGCGGCAATCTGATGTTGGCGACGGTCGGCGTCACCTGTGCGTTACTCGTCCACGATCCCATCGACGCCACCGCGCTTGCCGCCGGTGTCGCGATCTGCACGATGTTCGCGCTGCGCTGCGTGCATCCGCCGTCGGGCGCGGGTCGCGCTGACCGCCGTGCTCGGCGGACCGTCGATTCACGCGCTGGGTTACGGCTTCGTTGTCGCGCCGGTGTTGATCCAGTCGATGGCGCTCCTGAGCAGCGCGATCGTTTTTCATGCGCTGACCGGGCATCGTTATCCGCACGGTCATGCGGCTCCGAAGCCCGCGAGCGCGGCCGACGCCGCGTCGTTCCTGCGCGCCGATCTCGAAGCCCTGCTGCGCGAAACGCAGCTTCAGGCGTATGCGCGCCGTTTCACCGAATTCGCCTGTGCCGACATGATGTCGCGCGCGGTCGTGTCGGTCGTGTCGGTCGCGCCGGACACGAGCGCGCAAGCCGCGTCGCTGTTGCTCGCGCGACATCATGTGAAGGCGTTTGCCCGTGATCGATGCATCGCGCCGCGTGGTCGGCATCGTGACGCGCGCGGACCTCGTGAATGCTCATGCGCGCAAGCCGTTCGGTTTTCTCACGCAACGCATCGAACGATTGTTCGACGGACCTCGCTACAACACGCCGCGCATCGCTTCGCTGATGACGACCGACGTCAGCTCGACAAGAGCGACTTCGAACAGCTATCGGAATTTCGCTATCAGATGCAGCGCTTCGAGCGCTTCACCGAGAACGCAGCCAACGAGGAAGGCATCACGCCGCTTCAGTCGATCTGCTTCTGCTGCATATCAAGGGTTATCCCGAACGCGAATGGGCGACGGTCAGCGAACTCGCGGAGCGTCTGCAATCGCATCATCACGGCGTGGTGGCGCTCGTCACGTACTGCGAAGCGCTCGGTTTCGTGCGACGCGCGCCGAGTCCCGACGACCGGCGTCAGGTACGCATGCATCTCGAAGCGCGCGGCGAACAGGTGCTCGAACGGCTGGCGGCGCTGCAGCTGCATCGCGCCGAGCTGAAATCGCTCGAAGGCGCGTTCCGCGTGCCGCAAATCGATCTTTGATACCGGAGTTTCCTCGATGGATACGCATCATCATCACAAGCGCGATTTTTCCGTCAACGACCGTCTGTTACGCATTGCGCGCTGGCCGCAGCGATCGGCGGCATCAGCACGCTCACGGCCGTCGTGCTGCTCGCGCTGATCCATCTGTTCACGAACCTGTTTTTCTTCGGCACGTTCTCGATCGAGGAACGTTCGCCCGCGCTCAATACGCTCGGGCCGTGGGTCATCGCGATACCGGTGATCGTCGGCCTGATGGCGCGCTTCGGCTCGGAGAAGATTCGCGGCCACGGCATTCCCGAGGCGATCGAAGCGATCCTCTTCGGCAAGAGCCGCATGTCGCCGAAAATCGCGGTGCTCAAGCCTCTTTCGTCGGGCATCGTGATCGGCAGCGGCGGGCCGTTCGGCGCGGAAGGACCGATCATCATGACAGGCGCCGCGCTCGGCTCGCTGATCGCGCAGTGCATCGACGTCACGGCGGCGGAACGCAAGACCTTGCTGGTCGCGGGCGCGGCGGCCGGCATGACGGCCGTGTTCGGCACGCCGGTCGTGCTCGCGGTCGAACTGCTGCTGTTCGAATGGCGTCCGCGCAGTTTCCTGCCGGTCGCGCTCGCGTGCGCCGTAGCCGGCTTCACGCGTGCGGCGGTATTCGGCACGCAAGCGTTGTTTCCGCTCGAAACGGCGCCGCCGCACATGCTCTCGTTGCTGATCTGCGTGGTCGCGGGCCTGCTGTCGGGCGCGCTGGCGTCGGGTCTGTCGGCGGCGCTTTACAAGCTCGAGGATATGTTCGGCAAGCTGCCGATTCACTGGATGTGGTGGCCGGCCATCGGCGCGGTGTTCGTCGGCATCGGCGGCTATCTGGAGCCGCGCGCGCTGGGTGTCGGATACGACGTGATCGCGATCTGCTGCACGGCCATATCTTGCTGCATACGGCCTTGGCGATCCTCGCGGTCAAAGCGGCGTCTGGGTCGTCGCGCTGGCTTCCGGGACCTTCGGCGGCGTGCTCGCGTCCTTGCTGATAATCGGCGCGATCCTGCCAGGCCACGATGCGGCGCTGTGGCCGCTCGTCTGCATGGCCGCAGCGCTCGGCGCGCACGGCTTCGCGACCGTGGTCATGCGTCGCTCGATCATGACGGAGAAGATCACGCGACGCGGTTATCACATCTATCCCAAGTACGGCGTGGATCCGCTGGAGCGCCATCACGTCGATGAAGTCATGACCCGTGACGTTCACACGATCGACGTGGCCGCGCCGCTTGCCGATACGCTCGCGACGGTTTTCGGACCGCAGCAGGCGCATCGTGCGTTTCCGGTCGTGCGCGACGGCATGCTAGATCGTGCGACGCTCGCGCAGGCGGCGACCGTCGCGGATGCGCTCGCGATCGAAGCCGCCGAAGCGCCCGCGTTCGCGCTGCCCGGCAAAACCTGCCGTCTTGCCGCGACACGTCTTGCAGTACGCGAACTCGAGCGTCTGCCGGTCGTCGCCGACGCGAAATCGATGAAGGTGATCGGTATCGTCTCGCGCAGCGACCTCGTCAAGCCGGCGCGCGCGCATTTCGACGAGGAACATCGGAACATCGGCGGGAGGGGTTTCGCGGCCTGTGGCGCGCGGCGGCCCTGAAAAAGCAGTGAACGTCACGCCACGCGCGTGATCGGGCTCGTAACTGGCCTCGCTTTCAGACCCAATATGAGCAACGCCGCCTCGCTCACGCGAGGCGGCGTGCCCTTTTCTACACACCTTCTCTCAGATTCTCGTGCTTCCCGCCCGTTGCGTTACACCGCGATGCGCGGCAACAGCTGGACGGCAGCTCAATGAATATAATTGTAACACTTGTTTATCAGTTTGATAAGTGAATAATTCAGGGACAGGTAGTTCAATGTTATGATTTTCGCCATTCCCACTTCATTGAACAACTCACACGGAACGTCCGGAAGGCGCAAGGTCATGGCGAAGAAACAGCTTGTGGATGCATATTTTCGCTTTCTAAACCTCGCTCAGGCCGTTCAGGCGCTGCCTTCCGTGCCGAAGCTCGACGCCACCGAGGAGCGGCTGCTCGAAGCGCTCACGGCCGCATGGCACGCGGGCAAGACCCTCACGGTCACGGAAACCATGGCGTTGTCGGCTGCGGGCGCACCAGCGACCGTCCATCGCCGGCTCGCGCGGTTCAAGAAACAGGGCCTCGTCACCCTCGACGAAAGCAACGTCGATCAACGCACCAAAACCGTCGTGCCAACGAAGAAAGCGCTCGCTTACTTCGAAAAGCTCGCCGCCTGCCTCGAAGAAGCAAAGAAGAAGTAACGCCGTAAAGCGCGTGCTTCGGTCTTGCGGGCCTCGCGCTCGCACGAGCGTTCGAGGTTATGTTCCCCGTTGAATTCGACCGTCCAGACAGGAGCCCGACCGATGACGCTTCCCTCCCGACTCTCATCTCATGGCTCGTTGCCTCACGGCTTCGATCGACGCGATTTCCTGCGCGCCACCGCGTGCTGTGCGCTCGGCACGAGCGCCGCGGCCTTCGCGGACACTCAGCCCTCCACGCCCTCGCTCAAGCCTATGCACAAGCGCCCGATTCTTTCGAGCGGCGAGCGCTTGCCCGTCGTCGGTTGCGGCACCTGGCGCACCTTCGATGTCGGCGACGACGAGGCGCGCCGCCGAGAGCTGACCGAAGTACTGCGCGTCCTGTTCACGGCGAGCGGCTCGGTCATCGATTCGTCGCCGATGTATGGCTCGTCCGAAGCCGTCGCCGGCGCGCTGCTCGCCCAAATGGACGCGCGAGCGGGCCTTCGTCGCGACCAAGGTCTGGACGGACGGCCGCGATGTCGGCATCGCGCAGATGAACGCCTCGATGCGCTACTTCAATCCGGGCAGCGCCAGTCCACGTATCGACCTGATGCAAATTCACAACCTGCTCGACTGGCGCACGCAACTCGCGACGCTGCGCGACTGGAAGGCGGCCAGCCGCGTGCGTTACCTCGGCGTCACGCATTACACGTCGAGCGCCTTTCCACAGGTCGAAGATGTACTCGCAACAGAGCGCGTGGACTTTGTGCAGATCAACTACGCCGCCAACGATCGTGAAGCCGAGGCGCGCCTTCTGCCGCTCGCGAAGGAACGCGGGGTCGAGGGTCATCGTCAATCAGCCATTCGGCGGCGGCTCGCTGCTCGCCAATCTGAAACATCGGCCGCTGCCGGAGTTTGCGCGAGACATCGGCTGTACGAGCTGGGCACAGCTTCTGCTCAAATTCGTACTGTCCCATCCCGCCGTGACGTGCGTGACTCCAGGCACGGGGCGGCGAGAATACATGGTCGACAACGTGCACGCGGGCATCGGCGACTTCCCGGATGTGGCGCTACGGCAACGCATCGCCGAGGCGGTCGCCTGAGCCGCGTCGCGTCAACACGGGAGCACGCGATGAGCGATCCGCATGAACTACAACGTTTCGTCGATGCCTAGTCCGGCGTCATCGACGATGTACGGGCCGAATTGTCCGCCGGTCGGAAACGCACGCACTGGATGTGGTTCGTGTTCCCGCAGATCGCCGGGCTCGACCATAGTCCGATGGCCCAGCGTTACGCGATCGGATCCCTGGACGAAGCGCGCGCCTACCTTGCTCACCCGGTCCTGGGTCCGCGGCTCGCGGAACTGACTCGTATCGTCAACGGGCTGCATAATGCTAACACCGCAAACGTTTTCGGTTACCCAGACGACATGAAGTTTCATTCGTCAATGACGCTCTTCGCACACGCCGCCGCCGATCCCGCCGTGTACGAAGAAGCATTGCGCCGTTACTTCGACGGCCGGCCCGATGACACGACGCTCGCCCGATTGGCATAGCAATTGCGCGGGCAGGTCGTTCACATCGGAAGCATACGCCATGAGTTCTTCCCTCAAGCTGCATGATCACGTCAAGTAGAATACGCCGCAGGGCGAACGACCGGCCGCATCGTGCGGGTCATCACCTCGCATACCAAACTCGACGGCCATGAAGTCAGCGCGTCGAAGGACGATCCGCACTACGAGGTCGAAAGCGACAAAAGTGGCAAGCGCGGTTCACAAGGGCGGATCGCTCAAGCACGTCTGAACGCAGAACTGCGCCGCGTGACACGAAATCTGCAAAAGCGACGGTAAACAGTCACGCTGGCATCCGCGCATGAATCGCGCATCACCAGCAACCGTTTGCCAAATCTTTTGAGGATTGAATACGAACTCGAAACTCGTGGCGTTGCTCGTCACTTCGTTGGCCCTCGCTTTCGGCTCGACCGCAGCCTTCGCGCAAGTCGCGGGCGCCCAGCCGCTCGGCGTATCGGTGCAGGTCTCGACGGCCATCATCAATGGCTGGAGCGTGAAGAAGTTGATTCTGAACAAGCCGGTCGTCAACGACCAGGGCCAGAAAGTCGGCATGATCCACGACATCATCGTCGCACCGGACAAGTCGGTGTCGTTCGCGATCATCGCGGCGAACCAATTCCTCGGCGTATCGCACGCACCACGATGTCGCGATTTCCATCGAGCAGATCGACGTGCAGGGCGGCAAGCTCGTGCTCGCAGGTGCCACCAAGGACGCGATCAAGGTGCTGCCGGAATTCGAGTACTCGAAGGTCAAGGCGACGCCCTCGCCGCGCGCGGACTTCGAGCATCACTGAACCCTCGCGGCACAAGAATGCGAAAAAGGCGGCCGACGCGTATCGCGTGGCCGCCAAGTCTTGTGTGCTACGAGTGTGCGTAACGCATGAACCGCGTTTCCCCGCGCGATTCATCGATAAGACCGAAAAACTTAGAAGGTGCTCCAGCCCTCGGCATTCACCGGCGCGGACTTTACGACCGGTGCGGAACGGCGCATCATCGACGGCATGATACGCGCGGCGTGTAAGTAACCTGCGTCGTGCCTTCGATCGTAAAGAACGAAACGACTTCGTTCAGCTTGCGCCCCTGCTCCGCGGACGCCGCCGCGATTTCTTCCATGATGTCGGTGACGCGTGCAACGGCCTGCGTGACTTCCGCCATCGTCGAACCCGCTTCGCTCGCGAGCATCGCGCCGCCGCGCACCTTGTCGACGGACTCCGCGATCAGTTCCTTGATTTCCTTCGCCGCCGCCGACGAGCGCTGGGCGAGACTGTGCACCTCGCTTGCCACCACCGCGAAACCGCGGCCTTGTTCGCCCGCGCGCGCCGCTTCCACCGCTGCGTTGAGCGCCAGAATATTGGTCTGGAACGCGATGCCCTCGATCATGCCGGTGATATCGGCGATCTTGCTCGAACTGTCGCTGATGCCGTTCATCGTCGACCACGCGGCTGACCACTTCGCTGCCCTTCTTGGCGACATGCGACGCGTTGGTCGCGAATGAACTAGTCTGTTGCGCGTTCTCGGCATCTTGGCGAACCGTCGACGTCAGTTTCCATGCTCGCCGCCGTTTCCTGCAACGACGCCGCCTGTTCTTCCGTGCGCTGGCTCAGGTCCGTGTTTCCGGTCGCGAGTTCCTGCGCCGCGCCGCCGAGCACGCCGCTGCTTTCGCTGACACGGCTCACGGTTTCGGTCAGACGGTCGTTCATCTCTGCGAGGGCGCGCAGCAGGTCGCCCGTTTTGTCCTTCGCTTCCGCAACGATGCGGCTGCTCAGATCGCCGCGCGCCACCGTCTGGGCGATACCGACCACCTCGCCGATCGGCGCCGTGATCGACCGCGTGATGGTGATGCCCGCGACCACCGCGAAGGCCGCGGCGACGATGTACAGCGTCATCAGAATGCCGCGCTGCATCGCATATTGAGCCTGATAATCGCGCACGATATCGTCGCGGCGCGCAAAGGTGAACGACGCGTAATCGTCGGTCGCCTTGACGAGGCGCGCGAGCAGCGGACGGCATTCGTCGTCCATCTTCGCGATCGCCTGATCGTGCTTGCCGGACAGTGCCAGTCCGACGATGTCGGTCGCAATCGGACCGTACAGCGTTTCCACGCGCGCCATTTCCGCGACAAGGTTCTTCGCCTGCTCGCTGGTGTCGGTCGCGGAGGCGATCATCGACTGGAGCTGCTTCAGACGCGCCTGCACGTCTTCGTGCGCGCGCATGACTTCCGCTTTTTCGAGTTCGAGGTCGGCGAGCTTTGTCACCAGCACCACAGATTGCGCGCCGCGATGGCGCGGCGGTCGACGGCCGTGCAGACCTGTCCGGCGACGTCGGCGCGTGCGTTGATGCCGTTCACGTAATGCTCGAAGCCGTCGGTCGCAACCGACACGCGCGCAGCGACATGCCCGCGACGAGCACGACGAGTACGGCGAGGATGCCGAAACCGGCGATCAGCTTGTTCTTGATCGTGATGTTTCTCAGGTTCATTTTTTGGATTCTCTCAGGTCCGTAACGGAACTAGTGGCGCCATCGGAATCCGCGCTCTTTCGGGGAAAAGCACGCGCTAACGTTTGCCCTCGTCCGGGGCTATGTGCGCTCTTGCATACTGACTATGGCCGAATGACTCGCCCCCTTTAGGGCGAAGAGCAAAAAATCCCGAGTTTGTTCACCTTTGTCCAACCGAATGCGGACACAGTTACCGGGAAAACACTGATTGCTGGAGACGAAGCAGTAGAGCGAGCAACTAGGCGATACTTGACGCTTCCTGCCCCATTAGTCTTCATGCCGATGCCCACCTTGCTCGACTTCCGTACGCATGAGTTCGACGCCGCGCTTGCTGCACTGCCGTCCACATCGACTTCTGACGCCGACGCCGCGCACGATGAGGCCTATTGGGACGCCGTGCGCGGTTTGCACCACCAGTCCGATGCCCTGATCAACCTCGAGAACGGTTTCTGGGGCGCCATGGCCGAACCGGTCAAAGCGATGTTTTCGCACTGGACCGACCGCCTAAATCGCGAAACGACCTTGCTCGTGCGCCCGCACTGGCAGACCCTGCAAACCGAATTGCGCGAGCGCGTCGCCACCGCGATGGGGGGGCTCCACCGAAGAAATCGAACTGACGCGCAACGCTACGGAAGCTCTGCTCGCGCTGATCAGCGGTTATAACCGTCTCGCCCCCAGCGATACGGTGCTGTACAGCGATCTCGACTATCCATGCGGAAAGGACGCGATGGAATGGCTACGGCAGCGGCGCGGGGCAGTACCGGTGCGTATCGTCATTCCGGAACCGGCGACGCGCGAAGCGGTACTCGACGTCTACCGCGAGGCATTAAAGAAGCATCCGCGCACGCGTCTTGCCGATGTTGATTGCCGCGATCGGCTTGCCGCTTTTCGCGGCCCACTCGCAAAACCGATAGCCCAAATACACCAATACACCATCAGCGACGAACCGAGCACGAGCATCGCGTCGGCGGCTTCGAGCGAACGCGCGGCCTCCTGAACGAGTTCGCGCGGCACGTTTTCGCCGAAGAACACGACATCCGGCTTCAGCACGCCACCGCAGCGCGTGCAACCAGGCACCTCGAACCTGCCGAAGTCGATATCTTCGATCTGCGCATCGCCGTCGGGCACCGCGGGCGCGGTGTAGCCGACGAAATCGGGATTCGCGGCCTCCAGCATGCGCTGCACGTCCGCGCGTGTGTGCCGCTCGCCGCATTCGATACAGCGCACGCGGCCGATGTTGCCGTGGAGTTCGGCGGCGCGCCGGCCACGACCGGCCAGCCGATCAGGCTGCGTGCCCAGTAGCAGCGCCGAGCGTAGTCGGAGCCCAGGAAATCCTTGAGCAGGATTGGCGATCGGCCGGTGCGCTGACCTTCGCGATCGCGGTAACACGGAATACCGGATTCGGTGCTGATGCCCGCGCCCGAGAGTACGAACAGTCGCGGGTGCCGTTCGACGAATTCATGTAGGGAAAGCATTTAACGTCCTTGTTTGTACCTGTCTGCGCCTGTGTCGTCCCGAAAATATAAGCCGAAACGGCATCGTTCACACTGGCCTTACCACTTTATGATGAATTTAACTGGCTTGACCAAATCGCGTGGCGCCGCTAGATTGTGCGCTGGCCCCACTCCAACGAGACAAGAGAGACATCGACCATGCTGATCGTCATCTGCGAAACGCCCGGTACCCTGAAGGCCGAACAGCGCGACAAGCCTGCGCGCGGCGAAAACGAAGTACTGCTGCGCGTGAAGCGCGTCGGCGTGTGCGGGACGGATCTGCATATCTTCACCGGCAACCAGCCGTATCTGTCGTATCCGCGCGTGATGGGTCACAAACTGTCCGGCGTGATCGAGGAAACCGATGCGTCGAGCGGCCTGAAGGCCGGCGACACCGTCTATGTCATGCCGTATCTGTCGTGCGGCGAGCGCATCGCGTGCCGTCAGGGCAAGACCAACTGCTGCGTCAACATCAAAGTGCTGGGCGTGCATCGCGATGGCGCGTTCACCGAGTACTTGAACCTGCCGGCGCAATTCGTTCACAAGGCCGACGGCGTCACGCTCGATCAGGCTGCCATGGTGGAATTCCTCGCGATCGGCGCGCATGCCGTGCGTCGCGCGGACGTACAGCGCGATCAGCGCGTGCTGGTCGTCGGCACCGGACCGATCGGCATGGCCGCCATCACGTTCGCGCGTCTGCGCGGCGCCCAGGTCACGGCGCTCGACACGCGCGAGGATCGTCTGGCGTTCTGCAAGCGTGAACTGAAAGTGGATCACACCGTCCAGATCGGTGAACGCGACAAGGACGAGTTGTCAAAGCTGACCGACGGCGCGAGTTTTACGATGTCGTTTTCGATGCGACCGGCAACGCGCGCGCGATGGAGCACGGTTTCGAGTTCATCGCGCACGGCGGCAAGTACGTGCTCGTTTCGATCGTGCCCGATCGCATTTCCTTCGCTGATTCCGAATTCCATAAGCGCGAAGCGACGCTGCTGTCGAGCCGCAATGCAACGCCCGAAGACTTCGAGACCGTACTGGCGGNTCCGAAAGCGGGCGTCGTAAAGGCAATTGTCGAGTGCTGATGTCCTACTACCTACTAGCCCAATGCAGGCTCTTCGATGAAACCGGCCTGTTTCCGCCGGCCTACGAACTCTGGTGCAAGAACGCCGAGCCGTGGCACGACGCACAATGCAGGCCACGTTACGCCCGCGCGCGGCCTGGTCGGCAGTTCGATCTCGTCCACGCCGTCGAACGCGAGAAAGACCGGCGATCCGCACGTCGGGCAATGATGCCGACTACCGTGCTCCGAACTCTCCCACGCCACCGTGTCGCCGCTTAGCTCCACTGCATCGCGCGCGAAGATCGCATAGACGCTGAATGGCGTGTCATGAATGCGCCGGCATGTCATGCAATGGCACAGGTTCACTTCCTTCGGCCGCGCGCCTACTCTCACCCGCACCGCATGCGCATCTGCTTTCGTGCAGATCGTGGATGTCCTGCAGGTTCATGTTGCGTCTCCTTGTGATGATCGCGGCCCTGTCTCTGCCTGTCGATTCCCAGTCCATTCCGCCGAGGAAAAGCGCGCCGCGCGTGCCGGTCGTCCGGCATGCAAAATTAACTTTCAACTTCACTTCAGCCCTGCCTAAGATGCATGCAATGTGCCTTCTTTGTTTCGCGCCACCCGCACGCACGGAATTCGCTGAGGATCGCACGTCATGCGCCGTCGCTACGCATGTCGGCGATTTGCATTCGAATTCATCGGATGGGCGGGACATTCGCATTTGCGGAGGTGAGTATGGGCTGGCTGCATTCCGGGGAAGCATCCGCTGACGATAGTCCATCGCCGCAAGCGTCGCATCGAAACGCCTGGCCCCGGCGCGTCGTGCAGGTCGTCGTCATCGTGACGANATCGAGCGGCACTGGCGCGCTACCGACCGATGTCCTCACCCATCTCAACGCGACGCGCTTCGGCAAGCTGCGCATGCTGCCTACCGACAGCCGCGTCGATGCTCAACCGCTCCATGTCACCAGCCTATCGATCAGCGGCGTGACACGCAATGTCGTCTACGTCGCCACCGAGCATGGCAGCCTTCACGCCTTCGATGCCGATTCGGGCGCGCAACTCTGGAAAATCTCGCTGCTCGGCGCGGGCGAGACGCCGCCGACGACGGCCTGTCAGGATTTCACGCCGGAGATGGGCATCACGGCGACGCTCGTCATCGACCGGACACGCGGACCGAATGGCATTTTGTATGCGGTTGCAGGCAGTTTGTATGCGGTTGCAGGCAGTTCCGACGGCAATGGCCGCGCACATCATCGATTGCATGCAATCGATCTCGTGACCGGCGCGGAGGCGCTCGGCGGGCCGAAAGACATCGCCGCGACCTATCCCGGCAACGGCGCCAACAGCGTGAATGGCGTCATCACGTTCGATCCTGCGTTGCACACGGAGCGCGGCGCGCTCACGCTCGTCGGCGGCAGCCTGTACATGGGATGGACCGCGCACTGCATGTACCGGCTGGGTGATGGTCTACGGTGCCGACACGCTGGCCCAGACCGGCGTGCTGAATGTCACGGCCAACGGCTCGCAGGGCTCGATCTGGATGTCGGGTTCGGACATGGCATCGGACGGCTCGTCGGTGTATGTCATCGGCGGCAACGGCTCGTTCACGCCGACGCTGAATGCAAGCGGTTTCCTGTCGACGGCAATCTCGCCAACACCTTCGTTAGGCTGTCGCTCGCGCCTAACATGAAGGTCGCCGACTACTTCGCGCCTTACGACAACGTACAGCTCGCGAGCACCGATGGCGACTTCGGCTCGGGCGGACCGCTCGTGCTGCCTGATCAGAAGATGGCCGACGGAACAGTCAAGCGTCTCGCGGGCGGCGCGGGAAAGGACAACAAGATCTACGTGATCGACCGCGATTCGATGGGCAAGTACAATCCCGGTGCCAACGGCAACTGGCAGACACTCGTCGGCACGCTGGCAAGTGGTATCTGAGGATCGTCGGCGTACTACAACGGCGTGGTGTACTACGGCGGCCTCAACGACAGCCTGAAGGCGCTGCCCTTGCTCGCGACCACGGCGGCATCGCGAAGCCCGACGACGTTTCCGTATCCCGGCACAACACCTGCGATATCCGCGAACGGCACGAGCAACGGCATCGTCTGGGCGGCCGAAAATAGAGCGGTCGGCGCTTTGCATGCTTACGACGCCGCGAATCTCGGACGCGAGTTATACAACAGCAATCCGGCCGGCACGCGCGATCAATGGGGTGCGGGCAACAAGTTCATCACGCCGATGATCGCGAACGGCAAGGTGTTTGTCGGCACGACCACGGGCGTCGCGGTGTTCGGCCTGCTGAACTGAAGCGGCGGACGGCATCGATATGAATGCTGCATGCAGCATTCAAAATGCAAGAAAGCGAAAAGCGCCCGAAGCTTCAGCGGTTCGGGCGCTTTGATCAAACGCGGGCGCGGTGACCCTGTAGTTTCATGCATGCATCATGCCGCACACAAAATGCAAAACCCGGCACGACGACTACATGCTCAACGCACGTAATAACCCTTGCCCTGCATACAGTCGCTATACGCGCGCCAGTAGCGAACCATCGGCGATTCGGGCGGCGGCATTTTCATATCGCCGCTGAGCAGGGCGTCGGACGCGCCCGATGCGGCCAGTGCAGCCGACGGATGGCATCGCGGCCGATGCGCCCTGCGGTCCGGACGCGCTTGCGGCCGTCGTCGCCGATGCACCCGAAGCCGCGCGCGCATGTGCCGCGACAGCGGTTCCGATGCGCCCGAAGCACCCGCCGCCACGGCCGCCGATGCGCCGGACGCGGCGCGGACATCGTGCGCGACTGCGCATCGTTATTCTTCGGCGCGATCTGCGGCTCGCGCGCCATATTAACCTTGGTCGTCTGATTAACCTTGGTCGTCTGATTGGCGAAGGCGTAGCAGGCGGCGTTGTCGATGGCCTGCTGCCCAGGTGTCTGGCTGCGTCCAAGCAAAGTGAGCGGCGGCTGCGCGAAGGCGGCGCCGCAAGTGACGAGCAGTGCGAGTCCCGCGAAACTGGAAGGTCTCATTGGCGTGCGGTTCCCCGATGCGGTGTTATTAGTCGTTGCAGCCCGCGCGCTCGGCCGCGCGGTCAAACGCGCGCGACACGAGCGGCGCGAGTCTGCGCCGGGCCTGTGTCAAGGATACCGTGCCCGTGAAACCGTCCACGCCAGATGTACCGGCATCTTCCGCCAATTTTTCAGACCTTCAGCCGCAGGTCGATGCCGCTCGCCCGTCGCGTATCCCGACATCAGAACTTCATGCCGACGCCGATACCGATCACCCACGGATCGATCTTCAGCGAGCCGAGATCCGCACCGCCCGCTGATGCGCTCGTGCGCATCCAGATCCTCTTCACGTCCACGCCCGCCTGCAACGCCGGGCCAAAGCTGCTGTGCTTGATCGAAACGGGCGCATCGCCCGCCTTCAGCTTGTCGTTATAGAAGTAGGTGTAGTTGAGGCCCGCGCCGACATACGGCCGCACGCCCCGCATGATTGAAGTGATATTGCAGCAGCAGCGGCAGCACGCCGACGCCGCCGAGTCCGCCGATCTTCGATGTCAACTGATGGCGCGACGTGGCGAGGATCAGCTCGACGCCGATGTCGTCGCGAATTATGTACGTGAGGTCGAGTTCGGGCACGATCGAATCGTTCATGTCGACGCCGAGCGAGCCGAGCGCCCCGCGCCGACACCTGCGGTTCGATGCTGATCGCACGCAAGCGCACGAGCCAGTCGCCCGCGTGAATGCCGTTCATTGCCACGACGGACAATGCATCGCCGTCCGCCGCGCGCGCCGCCCCGGCCATGCCTGCCAGCAGCGCCGCACAGACCCATACCGCCACTCCGAGATGCCTTTTCATTTTTCTCTTCCAACGTTGATGTCAAGTTGGAATTTTCCCGGGGTGCGACGTCCCGTCGATTGACGGACATCAAGCGGCGACGCGACGTGCATGCATGCCACGCCAAACTTTGCGCTTGGACAAGTCAGGCGCGATCGGGCCCATGTCTTGCTAAAAAAGTGTAAAGCGCAGAACAATCGGAGGACGATATGCGACCCACGATCAATTGGCTCGGGCGCACGGCCGACGTCTTGCTCGGCGGCACGATCGCCGTCGTCGCAAGCGCTCAGCAGACGCAAGCGCAGCAGCAACAACAGCAGCCTAGCAAGCTTCAATTCGACAGCACGCCCGCCTATCAGGAACACAACACGACATCGCCTGCGGCAGCGGCCGCGAACGCCAGCGATGCATTGAAGACGCGGCCGGGCAAACAATCGGCGGGTAAGGGAAACGCGCCCTCGCGGCCCAACGGCCTGGGCATGGATTCGGGCGCGGCGAGCATGGGCAAGAAGCCATGACGCCCCGCATCAAAGCCTGTTAGCGTCGCGCTCGGCTTCTGTGGTNCACGTCGCGGCGCCGCTCATCTACATAGGTGGCCCATCCTTTCGCATTGTCGTCGAACAGATCGTGCCTGACCGTGTTGGCCAGCATCGCGCGATTCAGGTCGGCGTCCAGCAACGCTTTCGGCCAGACGAAAAATGCACCCGATGCGCGACGAATGAACTCGCGCGGCGTCATGTTCTCATCGATAAAGCCGAGCAGCGTGAAGCCTGCGAGCGCATCGTTGCCGCGCACGGCAGCGCCTATGCTGGGATATTCGTCAGCGCATTGACTCAGGCAGAAGACGGCTTCCAGAACATCCCCGAAATGAAGCAACAGAAGCAACAATGCGCGTCGCTCATAGGGTTCCTGTACGGCTTGCTCGTTCATCATTCGTTCTCTTCCGGTCTGTCGATAGTGGGATGCATACGAGACGATGCATGCTGTCGGTCCCAAGATTTTAACGAACCCGCTGTGACAGCAACGGTAGCATCGCGTTCATTCGCAACGAGTCAGTCCGCGCCGATCATCTGCAAACGCTATACGGCCCCATGTCCACATGAAAGTGCGTCTTGTTCAGCGCAGTGTCCTGCCGATGATTCACGTTGCGGCATGCATAACTGCCGACGTGCTCGATGCGCGTCACGCGTTCACTGAAGATATCGAGCGCGGCGCTCTGCAGATAGCGATGTTCGAAGTCGGCGATGCGAGCGCGAGCGGACATGTCGCCAGAAACGGCACACTGAAGCGCACGTCGTCCGCTTGCGTGATGCGCACGACATTCTTCAATTCGCAACCGCCCGCACCGGTCGAGTCGGCCATCTCTCGATAGACAAGACCGGATTGCGCGAGCGCGGCCGCGCAGCGCTGCGGATCATGCATCGCACGCCATCGCTTGTAAGGCGTGAATGGACCGGGTTCGGCGCGGACATCATAGTGTGCGAACGGATCGTAACGCTCGGGGACATCGATGAGCCGCTTATAGACGCCATAAGCCGCGAGCAGCGCGGCGATCAGCAGGACCAGCATCGAATACGAGACGATACGTCCGATCAAGCCCATGCTCCGCGACAGTCGATGAAGCGCGCGACGCCCACATCACGTACCCGATGCGTGCGAAGACTGTACGCGTTCCGCGAGCTTCGCGTCATAGCTCGAATGGATATGCGTGCGACGCTTGTCGGGATAAGCGTAGGTGTAGGCCTTGCGCAGCGCGAGCGATGCCTCATGAAAGCCGGACAAAATGAGCTTCTGCTTGTTCGGATACTGCGCGATATCGCCGACTGCGAAGATGCCGGGCCGCGACGATTCGTAATTGGAGGTATCGACTTCGATGCGCCCGCCGCGCACATCGAGATCCCAGTCCGCGATCGGGCCGAGATCCGCGACGAACCCATAGAGCGCGACAATTTTCGAGGCTGGGATCTGCGTCGCGCCCTCGATCTGCTTGATGTGCACGGAACGCAGTTCGCCATCGGGCGCTTCGAGCGAATCGATCATGCCGACGATGAAGTTCATCTCGCCCGCTTCGACTGCGCGCTTCATCACCGCCACCGAGTTCGCCGCGGCAGAAAAGCCGTTGCGACGATGCACGAGCGTCAGCGACTTCGCGACGTCCTTGAGCGCGAGCGCCCAGTCGAGCGCGGAATCGCCGCCGCCCGCGACGACGACATCGCGATCCTTGAAGTCCGCGAGACGCGCGACGCTGTAGTGCACCGACTTGCCTTCGAGTGCGGCCGCTTCCGGCACTTGCAGCCGTTGCGGCACGAATGCGCCGTTGCCCGCTGCGATGAGGATGGCCGCCGCGTCGAACGTGGTGCCCTTGTCCGTGCGCATGATCCAGCGATGATCCTCACGCACCTCTACCGACAGCACGCGCTGGCCGAAATGGATCGGTACGTCAAAGGGGCGAATCTGTTCCATCAGACGATCGACGAGTTCGCGCGCGGTGCACGACGGTACGGCCGGAATATCGTAGATCGGCTTGTCGGGATACAGCTCGATGCATTGCCCGCCGACGCGATCGAGTCCGTCGACGATCTGACATGACAAGCCGATCACGCCCGCCTCGAATGCGGCGAAGATGCCGACCGGCCCCGCACCGACGATTAGCACGTCGGTAACGAGCGCTTCCCGGCTTGCGTGGCGCTGCGTGGTGTCCATCTGCTTGCTTCCTGTTCGTTGAGCCTGATGCGGCATTCGTCGGGCCACGATACAGAAAGCAAGCCGATGGAGCAACGAAACCCCTTGGCGTGCAACGGCGATTGCGCGCCTCGGCGCATACGCGACGCCTATTTCGCGCTGGTGTCGCGCGCGTAATAGGCGGCGGCCGCATCGATCTCCTCGGGTGCGATCTTCGCTGTGCGATGCTCGCCGATCAACACAGCGAAGAACAGAATGCCGGAGATCACCAGGATCAGGCCACCGAACACCGAGACGATGACCGACAGCGCCTGCGCGGCCAAGGCGGGATCGTTGTAATCGTAGAAGGCCATGCGGCGCGGCATGCTGAATATGCCGACGAAATGCCATGGAAACGTCAGCACGATCATGCCGACGAACCACAGCCACAGTTGCCATCGCATCAGCCTGGGACTGGTGAGCTCGCGACCCGTCAGATGCGGCCACAACTCATACGCGATCGCGAAGTACATGATGACGATCGCGCCGCGGAAGATCAGATGGAAGTGACCCGTCACCCACTGCGTGTTGTGCACGGTCGAGTCGAGTCGAGTTGATAGCTCATGTTGATGAGACCGCCCGTGCCGCCGAAGCCGAGCATCACGAACGAGAACGCGACGGTGAGCATCATCGGATTGGACCACGGCAGCGCCTTGATCCAGCCGAGCGCGCCCTTGCCGCCGCGCCGCGATCTCGACCGACGCGCAGATGGTGAACACCGTGAGCAGCGTCGGCACCGCGACCAGCGCCGTGAACACCGAATGCATGAACTTAAACGCCGAGCCGACTTGCGGATCCGCGAACAGGTGACGCATCCCGATCGGCATCGACACGACGAGGAACAGGATGAACGAGATGCGCGCCATCGCATCGCTGTAGAGACGCCCGCCGATCGCGCACGGAATGATCGTGTAGTAAGCGATATACGCGGGCATCAGCCAGAAGTAGACGATCGCATGCAGCGTCCACGAAAAGAACACGCGCGCGAGGCCTGCATCGATGGTCGTCTTGAAGCCGAGTGCGACGGACAGGATCAAGAACAAGACCTCGATGGCGGCGACGACCGCGGTCCAGCCCTACAGATAGGCGCCCGCGACGGTCGCGAACATCGCGAGCGGCACAGGCTTGCTGCGATTCTCGCGCTTCCACGCGGCGAGATTCACCGACATCAGCGCGACCCATACCCATGAACCGACCACCACCAGCACGACGCCGATATAGAAGAACGCGTTGGCGATCATCGGCGGATAGAAGGTGTAGAGCACCGAGGCGAGACCCATCGCGACAGGCGTTTCCGCGCATACCGCGCCGACGGCGACGAGCGACGAGCCACCAGCCCGCCCATGCCCAGCGAAATCCGACGAGCGGACGCTTGAGCGCGAGTTCGCTGACCGCATAGCCGAAGCCCATCGCGATCAGCGTCGGAAACGCGTAGCCCATGACGGTGCCGTGCGCCGTCACCGACCGGTAGTAAAGCTCTGGATTCTGCAACCAGGGATACAAGGGGCTGCGCACGAGCATTTGCCACGCGCCGAGCAACAGCGCGACGCCGAACGCGATGAACGCAAGCCAGAAGTGCGCAAGTACGAGGCGCTTGCCATTGAACACAGGACACTCTCCGCGAATCGGCCGACGACTGCGCGGCCATCTGCATGAATGCGGTGCGCTCGACGACCTTGACGTGCGCCCACATGTTTTGATGACCGGTGCCGCAGTATTCGTGGCACGGCATCGTGTGATCGCCGGGCTGCTCGAACGTCGTCTTGAAGGTCGAGACATAGCCCGGTTCGAGCATCGAGTTGATGTTCGTATCGGTGATGAGAAAGCCATGCATCACGTCCGAACTGGTCGCGCGAAACGTGATGGGCATGCCCGCCGGCACCACGATGCATTGCGGCGTGAACGAGTACTGCTGCGTGACGATGCGAACCGTCGTCGAGCCATCGCGCTCGAGCGCGGTGCCGAGATTGCTTTCGAAGAATTCGCCGGATACGTGCAGCGTCTGCGGACGAATGGTTTCGACGCGCGACAGCGGCATCATCGCCCAGTGGATGCCGGTGTAGACCGTCATCGCAACGAGCAGCGCGACGATGAAGAGCACGACGATCGCCCAGCGCTTTTTGACGCGCTCGGCGACTGCATGCGAGCCTGATGGAATGGACATGTCGTGGTTGCCCGTGGTTGCCTACTGAATCACGCCGCGCGGCAAAAACACCGCGAAATAGAACACGAACCAGAGGCCGATTACGATCGCGGTCGCGATGCCGGCGAGCACGATCGCGCCGCCCGGACCGCTGCGCACAATATCGTCGACCTTCGCGTCGGTGTCGTTGGAGTCTTCGTTCACGATGTCGATGCTCAATAAAGCGGTGCGGAACGCAGTTCGTTCACTTCCTTCACGCCGACCGGCGCGCCGCGATTGCCCCATGCCGTGTGGATGTACGTGACGACCGCCGCGACCTCCACATCCGACAGCGATTGCGCGAACGGCGGCATGCCGTAGGGCCGCGGGTTCTTGAACGTGCCCGGCGGATAGCCGCCGTTGAGCACCATGCGGATCGGATTGACGGCGCTGCTCATCACGATCGACTGGTTGTTCGCGAGCGGCGGAAAGTCGGGCGGCTTGCCCTGCCCCTGCGCCGCGTGACACTCGGCGCATTGCGTGTCGTAGATCTTCTTGCCGAGCGGCGACAGGCTGGTCTTCTGCTCGACGAGCGCGGGGCCCTGTGGCTCGCTCTTGTCGCCGGAGCGCGCGGGCAAGGCCTTTCAGATAGACGGACATCGCGCGCACGTCGTCCTCGCTCAGGTATTGCAGGCTGTCGTAGACCACTTCGGCCATCGGACCGTAGACCGCGCCGCGCTAGCTCACGCCGGCGTGCAGCAGACCGACGATGTCGTCGATGCTCCAGTCGCCGAGCCCCGCTTCGCGATTCGACGTGAGCGACGGCGCATACCAATTCTGGATCGGGATCAGGCCGCCTTCGAAGGACTTCGACGTGACGTTGCCGCCGAACGCGTTGATCGCGGTATGACACATCGAACAATGGCCGAGCCCTTCGACGAGATACGCGCCCCGGTTCCATTGTGCCGACTGCTTCGGATCGGGCCGATACTCGCCCTCCTTGAAGAACAGAGAACGCCAGCCGATCAGCAGTTGCCGCTGATTGAATGGGAAACACAGCTCGTGCGCGCGATTGGGCTGATGCCATGCAATCGGGCGCAACCGTCGAACGCGTGCCGTAGCGCCACGCACCAAGCTGTGCGTTCGGTAATCGGCATGCAAGCCGAGCAGGTCGGGAATGGCCGGTTCCATGCCCGTCATCGCGCTGCCGTTCAGCCTCGCTCGTCCGCGCGAGCGTCTCGATGCGCTCGGCCACGCTCACGGTCGCCACCGTCAGACTCAAAAAAGCCTGCAGCCATATCGATATCGTCGAAACGCGCGGGATCGAGCGCGTCGAGCGTCAGCAGGCCCCAAGGACAGCTGTGAATGACGAGCGGACAGCCGAGGCAGTCGTGTACTTCGAGATTGCCGCTCACGCCCTTGACGAGACCGTCGTAGGGATCGGGCAGATCGGAGTTGGCCGCGAAACGCGTGGGTTCGGCGCGCGCCAGAATGCGGGCGAAGCGCGGATGTTCGGCCACGCGAAACCGCCGCCCGAGCGTGTCGCCGGACAGACCGTCGATGGCGACCGGCACCAGCGTTTCGCCTTCGAGGCGCAGCAGCGCGGCGGCATCGCCCGGAAAAAGCGCGGGTAGCGTGTCGAGCAGGCGGCGATAACGCTCTATCTTCGGCATCTCGCGCGACAGATTCCCGATCAGCGGAACAAGGGCGTCCAGCAGTACGCGCGAAGTCATTGCGACTACTTCGGCAGTCTTTTTGACCAGAGTCGAATCGACCATGATCTCGGTTAAGCAGTTGATTTACTGCACATTCTAACTTGGCACAGAACCTGTATGTATCGGCAGCAGAAAACTTAGCTGCGAAGCACCCTGCTTCGCGCCCCACTGCGAGGACACTTGATCATGCTGTCAGCCAAACAACGCGCCATCGTCAAAGCCACCGTACCGCTGCTGGAAAGCGGCGGCGAGGCGCTCACTACTCACTTCTACAACAAGCTGCTGTCTGGCTATCCCGAAGTTCGTCCGCTCTTCAATCAGGCGCATCAGGCAAGCGGCGCGTAACCCCGCGCGCTCGCCCATGGCGTACTGATGTACGCGCGCCATATCGACGAACTCGAAAAACTTGGCGGCCTCGTCGCGCAGATCATCAACAAGCACGTCGCGCTGAACGTGCAGCCCGAACACTATCCGATCGTCGGCAAGTGTCTGCTGGAATCGATCCGCGAGGTGCTCGGCGAAGAGATCGCCACCGATGCCGTCATCGACGCATGGGCGGCCGCCTATCAGCAACTCGCCGATCTGCTGATCGGTCTCGAAGAGAACCTTTACAGCGAACACGCCCATGCACCCGGCGGATGGCGCGGCACGCGGCGATTCGTCGTCGAACGCAAGATTGCCGAGAGCGACGAGATCACGTCGCACTATTTCGTTCCCGAAGACGGCGGTGCAATCGTCGATTTCGAACCGGGACAGTAGACAGTACATTGGGCTGCGGCTTTTTATCGACGGCGAGGAAGTGCGCCGTAACTATTCGCTGTCGGCCGCGCCGAACGGACGCGACTACCGTATCAGCGTGAAACGCGAACCGAAATGGCCGCGCGTCGAACCATCTGCACGCGAATGTCGGGGCAGGCGACGTCGTCGAATTGTATCCACCGGCGGGCGATTTCCGGCTCGAACGCAGTGACAGGCCGCTCGTGCTGATCGGCGGCGTCGGCATCACACCGACGTTCGCGATGCTCGGTGCCGCGCTCGATACGCATCCGTAACGGCCGGTGCATTTCATCCATGCGGCACGGCACGGCGGCGTACATGCGTTCCGCGACGCGGTGGAAGCATTGGCGGCGCGGCATCCGCAACTCAAGCGCTTCTATGGGTACGAGACGAAACGCGACGGCGATCAGGAAGCGCACGGAATCGGCTATCGACGAAGTGCTGCTCGGGAAGTGGCTGCCGGAAAACCGCGATGTTGATGCGTACTTCCTCGGTCCCAAGCCGTTCATGAAGGCGGTGAAGCGGCATTTGAAGGCGCTCGGCGTGCCCGAGGCGCAATCGCGGTATGAGTTTTTCGGGCCGGCATCCGCGCTCGAGTGAACGGCATCGTTTTCATCAAGGAAAGCCGCGCCAATCCGAGGCGTGGTTTTTTGCTTCAGCACTAGTTACCTGAAATCCATCAAAACTGGTCATTCAAAAGTGCCACCATCTCGCCTTAAGCTTTCCATGTCGCGCCGCTGCGGGCGCAGCCTTCCACTCCGTCAAAGGACACAGCCATGGAATCCCATCTCGACTTCTACAAAGCCAGTCCGAACGCCATCAAGGCGATGCTCGGACTGGAAGAACGCATCGGCAAATCGGGCCTCGAGAAATCGCTTGCCGAACTGGTGCGGTTGCGCGCATCGCAGATCAACGGCTGCGCGTTTTGCGTCGACATGCATACGACCGATGCGAAGAAAGGCGGCGAAACCGATCGCCGACTGGCGACCGTCGTCGTATGGCGCGAAACGCCCTTCTTCACCGACCGCGAACGCGCGGCGCCCGAATGGACCGAAGCGCTGACGCTCGTTGCGCAGGACCATATGCCCGATGTGGTCTGGCAAGCGGTCCGGCCGTACTTCAGCGACGAGGAGATCGTCGACCTGACGCTGCTCGTGTCGGCGATCAATAGATGGAACCGCTTTGCGATTGCGTTCCGCAAGCTGCCTGCATAGGGCGGGCACGGTCTCGCACCCTGCTTGCGCTGGGTCGCCCGCCCATCGATCACGCCGGCTCTCGGGCCGAGGTCATTCCTTGACCGGCGCGTAAGGCAGATCCAGCGACGACGCCCGCGCATGCTTCTCGATATGCGCGTGCCGCATCGGCTTCAGTACGAAGAGCGCGAGCAGCGCGGAAATGGCCGCCATGCCCACCGCGAGCATGAAGACCGCATGCCAGTTGCCGGTCATCGACGTAATGACACTCGAAAACGGCATGAGCAACGCGGCCGTGCCTTTCGCCGTGTACAGCAGACCCACGTTGGTGGCGGCGAATTTGGGACTAAAGGTATCGCCGCAGGTCGCCGGAAAAAGACTGTAGATTTCGCCCCACGCGAAGAACACGATGCCCGTCAGCACGACGAACGCGACCGGATTCTGGCCGTATCGCGACAGCGCGACGATGCCCACCGCTTCGATCGCGAAGGCGATGAACATTGTGTTCTCGCGTCCGATGCGATCGGACACCCAACCGAAGAACGGCCGTGTCAGGCCGTTGAGCACGCGCTCGATCGTCAGCGCGAAAGTGAGCGCGGGCAGCTTCAACCCGAGCAGCGACACCGGCGAATCCGACAGGCCGAAGTCCTTCGCGATCGGGCCGAGTTGCGCGGTTGCCACAAGCCGCCGGCGGCCATCATCACGAATATCAGGTACATGACCCAGAAGATCGGCGACGCGAGCACCTGCTTCGGACTCGCGTTGTAGACGGCGCGTTTCACCGTGCTTCTGACCGACGCCAGCACATGTGCGGGCGGCGCAAACAAGGCCATGCCGAGCAGGAAGACGATCAGTCCCTGCCCGAGCCCGAACCAGAGGAAAGTGGCTTCATAGCCGCTCGATTTGATCATGTGCGCGATCGGCACCACGGTCGCAGCCGACCCCATGCCGAAGCCCGCCGCGGTGATACCCGCCGCGAGTCCGCGATGCGCCGGGAACTACTTGAGCGCGTTACCGACGCAGGTGCCATAGACCGCGCCCGCCGCCGATGCCGCCGACCGCCGCCGCGAAGTACAGCATCGGCAACGACGATGCCACCGAATTCAGTGCCCACGCGATCGCGCACAACAGTCCGCCCGCGACGACCACCGGACGCGGACCGTATTTGTCGACGAGATAGCCTTCGACCGGAACGAGCCATGTCTCGGTGACGACGAAGATCGTAAAGGCAACCTGAATTGCGGCGCGTCCCCAGTGATACTTCTCGTCAATCGGATTGACGAACAAGGTCCATCCGTATGCATGTTGGTGATCATCGCCATGCAGATCACGCCGAACACCAACTGCACCCACGGCGACGCTAGACGCGACGCTTCCTCCTGGCCGTCCACCCGGTCCGTTCCTATGCTCGTCCCTTGGCAATCTTGCCTTGCGTGATTGGGCGTCGAACGACGCCTCTTGCGATGGCCTGAGCGTCAACACATATACGCAGTATGTGATATATAAAGTAAGTAAAATGAAATAAATAGCGGGTTTGCACTGACTACGATGGAGAATGTAAGCTCGCGAAAGGGGCTTGATCCACGTGAAACGGACGAAAAAACCCGGCAGACAAAGCCTGCCGGGCGACGTAGCGTGGCGAGACATGGCAATCTGCAACACGCCTTTATTTTATAAAAGAAAGTTTTTGGAAATTTAAAATATATTTTGGTATGGTAAACGTTGAGTCTACATCAAACGTCAGAATACGTTGACGGGCACGTTCACCATCAGCCGATAGACGTTGCTCGTCGTATCCGAGTGGTAACGGCTGCCATGGTGATACATGTAGTAGAACTTGATCGACGTGTTCTTGAATTTGCCGTCCGGAACCGTGTATCCCGGAATGATGCCGAACTCGTAGTGCGTGCCATGCACGGGTTCGCCGTTGACGATGTAGTTCGCTGCCTGCGCCGAGCCACCGTTCGCCATCGCGCTGCCGTCCGCGCCCCAGCCATAGGCGCCCCACATCGTGACTTTCATCCCCGGCACGCCGTAATCCTTTATGTTGAGCGAGTACGACAGGCTCACGGACTTTTCGTGCGGCTGGTTGTAGTCGACGTCGAGCGAGTTCGACAGGTAGTTGCCCGCCGATTGCCCCATGTAGTCGAACATCTGATCGCCGACGATCTGCTGGAAGGCGAACTGCACCGTATGCGCGCCATGCGTTCCAGCGAGCGCAAGACTGTACGCGTTGTTACTGATCGAGCCCTGCCGCTTGTCGCCGATCGCGCCGGTGTAGTAATAGTTCAGCGCGCCGGTCCAGCGGATCAACTTCGGATCGCCGATGCTTTGCGTCGCCGAGAAGTAGTACTGCTGCCACACATCGTTCGCGATGCTGCCGTAAAGCGATACCACCGTATCCTCGCCGCGCATCCAGTCGCCGCCGAAGTACGTGAACCGCGACACATGCGTTCCCGCATATTCGGTGGTGAGTCCGGTCAGGGTCGTCATGCCGCGCGCGAGTACGGCATCGACGGTGCCGGCCTTGAGCGTCAGGTTCCTGATTTCATCGCTGATGAGCGAGAAGCCGCGATAGGTCAGCGGCAGCGCGCGATTGTCGTGCGGCGAGAGGAACGGGTCGTTGAAAAGCTGCTGGCCGTATTTGAGAATGGTATTCGACGCGCATGCCTTCACATCCCACACGCCGGGATACGCCCACGCCAGCTGATTCGATCCGCCACCGTGGCTCGCGACGTGCACCTGATTGCCCGCGCCCCTGCCGCCGTTGAGCTTGAGCGCACCGAACAGCGATACGTCGCCGCCCAGCCCGATCAAGCCTTTCGTGTAGCCGGACTCGAACACGGCTTGCGCGCCGAGCATCCAAGCATCGCGTTCTCGTACGGTGTTGAAGGTGTCGTGTTCGGCGAACGATCGCAACAGCAGGTTCAGATGCGAATCCTCGATGAAGCTTTTCGACTTCGCCTGATTGCTGACCGGCGCATCGGCTTCGGTATTCGGCGGCGAATCCGGGCCGGTTGCCGTATGACGCGACAGCGTATCGTTGTCGGGCTGCTGTGCTTCCTGAGCATGTGCGAACCCGGCGGCCAACGCGCCGCTGAAGAAAAGAATGGAAAGCGCGAGGGAAAGTTTTTGTTTTTCATGAAAGTTATCTCCAACATGTGACTCGACCTGCTGACTGCGAACTGCTCACTGCGACTAAGGAACAAGCGTCACGACAAACTCGCGGATGCAGCACGCCGCGCCCGGCGACCGTGAAGGTCGAGGCGAACGGATCGTTCGTGAATCGCTTCGAAGCGCGCTCCAGGCGCGCAAAAAGAAAGGCACGGCGCGCTTCGCTATGGAGGCGGCGCCTGCATCGCGCTCGGGGAAACCGTATCGGCGGTCATGCGAAGAAGCACGCCGCCGATGCGTGGTCGTCCAGCGCGCGCAACGGAGGAACCTCGCGCGCACATTCGGTCTGCGCCATCGGACAGCGCGTATGGAACACGCAACCGAACGGCGGATCGATCTGACTCGGAATATCGCCCGCCAGAATCTCGACTCGTTTGCCGCGCTCGATGGCCTGATCGGGCACCGGCACCGCCGACAGCAACGCGCGTATAAGGATGGCGCGGCGAGTCGTACAGCGCGTGCTTGTCGACGAGTTCCATCACGCGGCCGAGGTACATCACCATCACGCGATCGGAGATGTGACGCACCACCGTGACGCACCACCGCGAGATCGTGCGCGATGAAGATCGGCGAGAGCTTCATCTCCTGTCAAGGCCTTCAGCAGATTGACGATCTGCGCCTGGATCGACATGTCGAGCGCGGAAACGGGTTCGTCGCAGACGACGAGCTTCGGCTCGACAATCAGCGCACGCGCGATGCCGATGCGCTGGCACTGCCCCCCCGGAAAACTCGTGCGGATAGCGATTGATCATCTGCTCGCGCAGGCCGACTTTTGCCATCATCGCGCGCACGCGTGCGTCGACGTCGCGCCTGCCGATGCCGGGCCGATGTTCGATCAGCGGCTCCGTGAGATCTGCCCGACCGTCATGCGAAGATCGAGCGACGCCAGCGGATCCTGAAAGATCATCTGCACGTCCCTGCGCACGCAATGCCAGTCGCGCCGCGATGCATTCGACAGGTTCGTGCCCATCCAGACGATGTCGCCGCTCGTCGCCGGAATCAGATTGAGGATCGCGCGCGACAGGGTCGACTTGCCGCATCCCGATTCGCCGACCATGCCGAGCGTCTCACCCGCCTTCAGATCGAAGCTCACGCCGTCGACGGCGCGCACGGTGGCGTCGGGCGTCGTGAATTCGACGCGCAGATCATGGACTTCGAGTATCGGCATGGTTCACCTGTCCTTCGGATTGAGCGCGTCGCGCAGCCCGTCGCCGACGAAGTTGATGCAATAGAGCGTCACCGACAGCAAGGCCGCCGGAAACAGCAGGATCCAAGGCGACGCTTCCATCACGCCGACGCCGTCCTGAATCAGCACGCCCCAGCTGGTCATCGGTTCCTGCACGCCGAGCCTGAGGAACGACAGCACGGACTCCGTGAGCATGACGCCCGGCACGGTGACAGTCGTGTAGATCGCGACGATGCCGAGCAGATTCGGCACCACATGCCGCGCAATGATGCGACGTGTCGGCACGCCGATGGCGCGCGCGGCTTCGATCGACGTATTCCTTCGAGCGGATCGACAGCGTCTAGCCGCGCACGACGCGCGCCATGTCCATCCACGAGAACACGGTGATGGTGACGACGACGAGATAGAAGAACGCGCGGCCGAGCAGCGTGACCATCAGAATGGCGATCAGCAGATACGGTATGGCGTACATCATGTCGACGACGCGCATCATCGCGTTGTCGACGCGTCCGCCGAGGAAGCCCGCCACCGCGCCCCACGCAATGCCGAGCGCGACCGAGGTGAGCGTCACGAGCGCGCCGATCATCAGCGAGGACGCGGCCGCCGACGAGGCAGCGCACCAGCAGGTCGCGGCCGGTTTCGTCGGTGCCGAACAGATGCCCGTGCTCGAAGGTCGGCGGCACGCTCATCGCGTTCCAGTCAGACGCGTCGAACTCGTTCGGCAGCAGCCACGACCCAGCGATGCACGCGAGCGCGATCAGCACGAGCACCACGAGACTCACAACCACCGCCTTGTTGCGCAGAAAGCACAGGCGCGCGTCCTGCCACGGACTGCGGCCCGCGAGCGCTTTTTCGGGCGTCGGCACAAGAGATGCAGATTTCATCGCGCGTCCTTTAGCGGTAGCGGATTTTCGGATCGAGCCACGCATACGCGAGATCGACCAGCAGATTGAGCAGCACGGAGACGACCGTCACCAGCACGACGAGTCCGAGCACGAGCGTGTAGTCGCGATTGCCCGCGCCGTTGACGATCAGCTTGCCGATGCCCGGCAGCGAGAACACCGACTCGATGACGACCGCCGCCGTGATCGACGCGATCGCGAGCGGCCCGATCACGGACACGACGGGAATCAGCATCGGCTTGAGCTCATGGCGCCATGACGACGGTGCGCATCGGCAGCCCCTTGGCGCGCGCGTGACGCGGCCGACGGTCGCGACGCTGATCATCGTCAGCAGCGCGATCGGCAGCACCATGTAGCGCGCCTGGAAGTTGTTCCATCCGCCTGCCGGCAGCCACTTCAGGCCGATCGCGAACACGAGGATCAGCACCAGCCCGATGACGAACGAAGGAAACGCGCTGCCCGCATTGCCGAGGAGCATCAGCAGATAATCGGCGATGCTGTTGCGGCGCAGCGCCGCCGCCATGCCAAGCGCGACACGCGAGCAGCATCGATACGCCGCCGACCGTCAGCGACACCGGTAGCGCGCGCAGCACCAGTTCGTTGACGCTCCAATCCGCATACTGGAACGATGCACCGAGGTCGCCGTGCAGCAGACCGTTGAGATAGAACAGGTACTGCTTCCACAGCGGTTCGTCGAGGTGATACTTCGCCTGCAGATTGGCGAGCACTTCCGCCGATACCTTGCGCTCGCCGTCGAACGGACCGCCGGGCGTCGCATGCAGCAGCAGAGCAGACCGTGACGACGATCAGCAGGGTCGGCAGCGTGAGCAGCACGCGCCGCAGGGCATATGATCACATGAGCAACGCTCCTTTGCGTCAGTGCTTGACGATGTAGAGATCCTTGCTGTTGTAGTGATCCATCGGATTCTTCGTCGAATAACCGCCGACATAGCGCTTGACGAGGCGCGGCAAGCCGAGTTGCAGCAGCGGCATCATCGGGTAGTCGTCCATGATGATCTGCGCGGCTTGCGTGTGCAATTGCGCGCGCTTCGCCGGATCGGTCGTCTGCGCGGCATCGCGGATGAGCGCGTCGGCCTTCGGATTGCAGTTGAAGTTGTCGTTCTGCTCGGAATTGCACTGCACGAGCGTGAGGAAGGTGGTGGCGTCGTTGTAGTCGGCGACCCAGCCGTTACGGGCGATCTGATAGTCGCCGTCATGACGCTTCTTGACCAGCACCTTGAACTCCATCGATTCGAGTTCCATCGTGAGACCGAGCTTGGTCTTCAGTTCCGATGCGACGAAGAGCGCCATCTTCTTGTTGTAGTCGCTCGTGTTGGTGGCGAAGCGCAGGGTCGTGCCGGGCTTCACGCCCGCCTGTTCGAGCAGCTTCTTCGCTTCCTCAACGCGTTTTGCCATCGGCCACGACGCCCATTCGTAACGGGTCGGCGGCCAGACGCCGATGTCCTTGGGCTGCAGGCCGTACATCGGCGTCTGGCCGTCGGCGGTAACGCGCTGCGCGAGCAGATCGCGATCGATCACCATGCTGATCGCGCGGCGCACGCGCACGTCCTTCAAGAGCGGATCGCGGTTGTTGAAACTGTAATAGCGCGTGCCGAGGATCAGCGAATTGCGGGCTTCGTCCGGAAACTGTTTGCTGTACTTGGTCCAGGTGCCGGTCGGCAACTGATACGTCATGTCGTTTTCGCCGGACATGAAAAGCTTGACGTCGGTGTTTTCGTCTTCCACCGGCAGGTAGGTGACCTGCGTGAGCTGGACGTTCGCCTTGTCTCAGTAGTTCGCATTCTTGACGAGCACGATCTTGCTGTTGACCTGCCAGTCCTTCAACTGGAACGCGCCGTTCGACACGAGATTGCCCGGCTTCGTCCAGTCCTTGCCGAACTTTTCGATGATCGCGCGCGGCATCGGCACGAAGTTGGCGTTCGACCCGAGTTCGGGCAGGAAAGGTACCGGGCCGGCGGTCCTGACTTCGAGCGTCGATGCATCGAGCGCGCGCACGCCGAGCGCGACATCCGATCCGTTCGCGATGAACGGACCGAACACGCTGGCATACGCCGAGGCGGTCTTCGGATCCATGAAACGCTGCCAGCCATAGACGAAATCGTTTGCGACGATGGGCTGATCGTTGGACCAGCACGCGCTCTTGCGCAGATGGAAGATCCAGGTCGTGGCGTCCTTCTGCTCCCATTTCTCGGCGACGCCCGGGACGATCGCCCCCTCGTTGGTGGTGGCCGTCAGGCCTTCGAACAGATCGCGCGAAAGATTGGCCGCGACCACCGTTTCGACGAGCGCGGGATCGAGTGTTTCGACTTCCGAACCGTTGTTGCGCACCAGTTCCTGCTTGTCGGCGAGCGTCACGCCCGGAGGCACGACCGCCGCCACGGACACGGCAGCGCTCGCACCTAGCGCTGCGACGATCGCCAGGGAGGCGGCGCGATGAATCAAACGTTCGGAAGCGAAAAGGGACGGCATGGAAATCTTCTTGTCTCGTCTTGAATGAGATGTCGTCACGTGGTGCCGACACGTTTATCGAAACTGGGCTAAACGGCCGGCACACGCCGTCAGGCGAACTGAGCATCGGCTCGAGCATCGGCTGGTCGGCCGATTGATCGCGGCGAGTATTTCGCAACAAAAAGAGCAATGCCACTCACATGTGCTTACAGTGACTAAATTTTTCGAACAAACATGCATCTCCCACACTTTCCGGGAAAGCGTGGCAATCCGTAAAAACGCGACAGACGCGGCAAGTGCCTGTTTTCTATACAATCGGCGTCCCTGCCGTCAAAAGCGGCCGCCCTCTCCGCGCCTTACCCAGGCCGTTCGAACGATGATGATCCGTTTCCGCCAGATCGAGGCCTTTCGCAGCCTCATCATGACCGGCACCAGCGTCGGCGCCGCTCGCAAGCTGCATGTGACGCAACCCGCGATCAGCCGCCTGATCGCCGACCTCGAAGCCGATCTCGGCTTCAGCCTCTTCAACCGCGTGGGCGGCCGCCTGAATCCGACCACCGCCGGACTGCGCTTCTACAAATCCGTCGAAGAGAACTTTCTCGGCCTCGAGCGCCTCAAGCAGGTCGCCGACATGATCCGCAACGAAGTGTCCGATGCGCTGACCGTCGCGTGCATGTCGGTGCTAGCAACGACGCTGCTGCCGCCCGTGCTCGCGGATTTCACCGTGCGCCATCCCGGCGTGCCGGTCAAGGTCGATTCGGTGAAAGTGCCCGAAGTAGTGCTCGTGAACCTGCAGAACCACAAGGCCGATGTCGCGCTGAGCCAGGCGTTTCCCGCGATCGCGGGCATCGAAGTAGAGACACTCCTGAAAGCGCGCGAGTTGTGCGCAATGCCGGCGACGCACCGGCTCGCGAAGAAAAAACGCGTGCGCCCAGCCGATCTGCGCGGCGAGAACCTGATCGGCTGGCTACCGAATTCGCGCCAGCCTTACGAGGCGGAGCAATCGCTCCTGCCCAACGGTCTGGCAAGGATTTTGGCGTTCTTCGCCCCGTGGCAAACCGAGCTAGCCGGCGTCGTCGTCGAGTCCACGTACAACTGGTACTGGCTCGTCGACGGCCTGCAGGCGGCCGGCTTCGTGGTACATCTGGCGGACACCGCGGCCATCAAACAATACGATGGGCTCAAAGCACAGCGGTGACGAGACCGACGCGCGCTATCTGGCCCACCTGCTGCGTCTGGGCATCCTTCCCACGGGCACCATCCTGCCAGCGAAGCACCGTGAGGTACGAGACCTCGCTCGCAAACGCATGCAACTGGTACGCAGTCGCACCAGCCACATCCTCGCCGTCGAGAACACAACGGCGCGTCAGGTCAGACTCTTGCCACTGTGATCGTGCTGGAAACCGGCACCATCGAACGTTTCGCCGGCGCTGGCAACTTCGCCTCTTACGCGCGGTGCGTAGACAGCCAGCGTATGAGCAACGGCAGGAAGAAGGGCGAAGGCAATACCAGGAACGGAAATCCATACCTGGGCTGGGCATTCATCGAGGCGGCCAACTTCGCGATGCACTTTAGCGCCGAAGCCCGACAGTTCTACGATCGCAAGAAGGCCAGGACCAATCCGGTAATCGCGCGCAAGGCACTCGCACACAAGCTGGCGCGCGCGTGCTTCCACATGCTGAAGGAGCGAACGCCATTTGATGTTACCCGCTGCTTTGCGTAAAAGTTGCGACGGCGACCGGCAAGCTCCAATCGTTGACTGGCGATCAGCCATCTAATTGAATGGGATGCCGTACCACCGTCCCCGAAGTGCAGCAAAGCGGATCGCCTGCAACGCGAACCAGATCTGGATGGGTGCCGAACGTCTGGCAACCACTTGTATTGTGCGAACCCATTGGGTGCGTTGTAGCACCAAAGTTCTTCTGGGTGACAGAGTTACCAGGGCGACAGGCAGTCGATATACGCCAATCGCTTGATCCTGATGGGTGTCTGGCGCGATCCGTCGCAGCCATGACTCGAAGAAACGGGTGCGCTCGGCTACTGCATTCGGTCAGCAAAATTGAAATCGGCTGCTCAGGCAGTCGACAGAACAGTATTGTTTGCTCACTTGACACCGGTCCCGCTAATGGGTGGCAATGATGCGCTCGTCGGCGAGCGCGTCCGGAATCACGAAGACGTCGTCCTGCATGATCGCGTGGCCGCAGAACGAAATGTCGCGCGAGGTCTCCGACACGCCCAGCCCCGCGCACGACTTGAACCACTGTCGGTTCTCATCGATCAGGCTGACGAGGGCGATCGGCACGTCGAAAAGCCGGCGCGCCAGCTGCGTGAGCCGGTCG
>JAQFVI010000414.1:9631-9910 GCA_029439495.1 Caballeronia sp. BR6202001590007 | reverse complement strand
GCAGCTTCAGCGTGCGCAGTGTCGCGAGGCGCTTCGGTTCGTCGTCGGGGAAAGGGGAGGCTAGCATGGTTCTCCGGTTCCTGAACGAGCTTCGGTGACGGAAAGTGACTGCTATTCTCCGACAATTGCACGAAACGTTCATCGAAGCGCGTGCGTACGGAGGTTTTCGCTATCATTCTGGTGGGTTGCGGTCCATCGCCACGGTAGGGCTGCGGCCCTTTGCCACTGTGCCGCCGCGGCACGCCCGGCGGCCGTCCGGGTCCGATCAGGTACAAGCCA
>JAQFVI010000414.1:0-9621 GCA_029439495.1 Caballeronia sp. BR6202001590007 | reverse complement strand
TGAAACTCAAGCTGGACTGGACTCTCGTTACGCCCGTTCTCGCCCTCGTCGTCCTCGGCGCGAGCGCGGTTATCCACAACGGCTTCATGATGGCGCTGTCCGCCGTCGCGCTGGCTTTCGCCATGTTCGCGGCCGTGCATCACGCGGAAGTGGTCGCGCATCGGGCCGGCGAACCGTTCGGCACGCTGGTCCTCACGATCGCCGTGACCGTCATCGAAGTCGCGCTGATCGTCTCGGTCATGCTTTCGGGCGGTCCCGACAAGGCCGGGCTGCCGCGCGACACCGTGTTCGCCGCGATCATGATCTGCAGCGGCGCCATCGTCGGGCTGTGCCTGCTGGTCGGCGGGCTGCGGCATCACGTTCAGGACTTCCAGTTGCAAGGCGCGAGCGCCGCGCTCGCCATCCTGTGCGCGCTGTCCGTGCTGACGATGGTCCTGCCCAACTTCATGAGCACCGTCGCCGGGCCAACACTCTCGACCTCGCAACTGATCTTCGTCGGCGTGATCTCACTCGTGCTGTATGTCACCTTCGTGTTCGTGCAGACGATCCGCCATCGCGACTACTTCCTGTCGCCGGTGCCCGACACCGCCGCGCGCACCGTCGACGAGGAACACGCGCCGCACGCGCCGCCGCCCAGCAACGGCGAAGCATGGCTCGCGCTGGGCTTTCTGCTGCTGTCGCTGGTGTCGGTCGTCGGTCTCGCGAAGCTGCTGTCGCCCGCGGTCGAATCGGGCGTCGCGGCAGCGGGCGCGCCCGAAGCGGTCGTCGGCGTCGTGATCGCCGCGCTCGTGCTGTTGCCCGAAGGACTCGCCGCCTTGCGCGCCGCGCGCCTGAACCGCCTTCAGACGAGTTTGAATCTCGCGCTCGGCTCGGCGCTAGCGAGTATCGGGCTGACCATTCCGGTGGTCGCGGTGGTGTCGATCGTCATCGGCCAGCCGATTGAACTCGGCCTCACGCCCAAGGAAATCACCATGCTCGCGCTCACGCTGCTGGTGTCCGTCATCACGCTCGGCACCGGGCGTTCCACGGTGCTGCAAGGCGTCGTGCATCTGATGATCTTCGCGGCGTTCCTGTTCCTGTCGGTGGTGCCGTGAGCGCCGGATTTGTGGTGTTTTGCTAACATTGCCGGTTTTTCGCGCGCGGCGAGATGCATTCGAAGTCGGATGCATAACAACGCGTCGCGCGCGCAAGCTCACCGGAAGCCTCGAAGGATCGCAATGTCTGTCAAGAAGTTCGCCTCGCTCGCGTTGGCCGCCGCACTCGTCGTCTCGTCGTTCTCCGTCCACGCCAGGGACATCACGCAAGTCCGTTTCGCCGTCGATCCCTCCTACCCGCCGTTCGAATCGAAGCAGCCCGACGGCAAGCTCGTCGGCTTCGACGTCGACGTCGACCTCGGCAACGCGCTGTGCGAGCAGATGAAGGTCAAATGCGTGTGGGTCGAGAACGTCTTCGACGGCATGATCCCCGGCCTCAAGGCGCGCAAGTTCGACGCCGTGCTGTCCGACATGGGCATCACCGAAGAGCGTCTGAAGCAGATCGATTTCACCGTGCCGCTCTACGACACGCATGCGCAACTCGTCGCGCGCGCCGGTTCGGGCATCCTGTCGACGCCGGAAGGTCTGAAGGGCAAGCGCGTCGGCGTCGAGCAGGGCACCGTGCAGGAACGTTACGCGAAGCCGCACGGCGTCTCGGTGGTCGCGTACAGCGATCAGGAATAGGTCGAGAACGATCTCGTCGCGGGCCGCATCGACGCGATTTCACCGATGCCGCGCAAGCCGCCATCGGCTTTCTGAAGACGCCGCAGGGCAAGCCGTTCGCGCTCGTCGGCCCGATCGTCGAAGACCGCGCGATCATCGGTCCGGGCACGGCGATCGGCCTGCGCAAGGGCGACGCGCAACTGCAGGCGAAGCTGAATCAAGCGTTCGCCGATATCCAGCGCAACGGCACGTTCAAGCGCACCATGGCGAAGTATTTCGCGACGGACATTTCCATCCATTGACGGCGTCCGTTGCTCGAACGACCAGGCATCGCGTGCGGTGCTTTTTTTATCCGCGAGGACAAGCCCGAACGATGCAGGTCGATCACCATCCGCTTGCCGGCGCGGCGCTCGGCACCGCGCGCACGCTGACGAGTTACCGCTTCGGCCCGCACGACGATGCCGTGCCGAAGGTCGCGATCCAGGCATCGCTGCATGCGGATGAGTTGCCCGGCATGGTCGTCGCGTGGATGCTCAAGCGGCGTTTCGCCGAACTCGAAGCGCAAGGGCGCCTCAATGCGCGCATTGTGCTCGTGCCGGTGGCCAATCCCGCCGGGCTCAATCAGCACTGGTTCGGCACGCAGATGGGCCGCTTCGACATGCGCTCGGGGCAGGACTTCAATCGCCGCTTTCCGGAGCTGGGGCCGGAGGTCGCGCTGCAGGTGAAACACCGGCTCGGCGACGACGAGGCGCACAACGCGCGGCTGATTCGCGCGGCGCTGCGCGAGACGCTGGCCGCTCGGCCCGCGGCGAGCGAACTGGAGTCGCAGCGGCTCACGCTGATGAGGCTCGCCTGCGACGCCGATCTCGTCATCGATCTGCACTGCGACTGGGAAGCGGTCGCGCATCTGTACACGACGCCCGACGCGTGGCCGCGCATCGAGCCGCTCGCGCGCTATCTCAGCAGCGAGGCGCAGTTGCTCGCCGACATGTCGGGCAGCGAGCCGTTCGACGAAGCGTGCGCGTCGGTGTGGCGTTATCTGCGCGGCGCGCTCGGTGAGCGCTTTCCGATTCCGCCGGGCGTGACGCCCGTGACGCTCGAGCTGCGCGGCGTGCGCGACGTGTCGCGGAAACTGGCCGAACGCGACGCGCAGGCGATCGTCGACTATCTGACGCACCTCGGCATGATTCGCGGCGAGGCGCCCGCGATGCCGCCGCTCGCGCAGGCCGCGACGCCGCTCGCGGGCTGCGAGTACGTGGCGTCGCCGGTGTCGGGCGTGCTGTTGCATCGTCGTGGGATTGGCGAGCGCGGGCGCGCGGGCGATGTCATCGCCGAGGTGCTCGATCCGCTCGTGGATACGCTCACGCCGCTCGTCGCGCAGAGCGACGGGCTGCTCTATGCGCGTCACTGGACCCGTTTCGCGACGGCGGGCATGCTGGTCGCGCGCATCGCGGGCGAGACGGCGTCGCGGCACGGCGATCTGCTGGTGCCGTGAACGCGTAACATGGCGCAACCGATGCATCCACGAACCAACCAGAACGGAGACACGCCGCCATGCTGAAGAAATCGATCCGCTGCTGAACGCCGACATCCTGCACGCACTGTGCGCGATGGGTCACGGCGATGAAGTCGTCGTCTGCGACGCGAATTTTCCGGCCGACTCGGTCGCGCGCCAGACCGTGCGCGAGCAGTTGCTGCGCATGGACGGCGTGGATGCGCCACGCGCCGTGCGGGCCGTTCTTTCGGTGATGCCGCTCGACACCTTCGTCGAGCATCCGGCCGGACGCATGGAAGTGGTCGGCGATGCGGCCGCGCTGCCGGCGGTGCAGCGCGAGGCACAGCGCGAAGTCGACGATGCCGAAGGCCGCGCGGTGCCGTTCGCGCCCGTCGGGCGCTTCGCGTTCTACGAACGCGCCAAGCGCGCCTATTGCGTCATCGCAACGAGCGAGGCGCGCGGATATGGCTACTTCGTTTTCACGAAGGGCTTGCAGCTTACGCCCGATGTGCCGGGCAAGCCTTAAGCCGTCTTGCGGCGCGTCTTCCACCAGTCGAGCGCGCCGATCGCCCAGAGCCTGAACGGCGGATTAGCGAACAGCACGAGCGCGCCGCAGACGAGAAAGGTGCCGCGATAGCCGAGCGTCGCGACCAGGGCGCCGGACAACACGCCCGACAGGATCGAGCCGACGCGCCGAGGCACGATGTCACGGCGACCACGAAGGCGTTGAACGCCTGCATCGGAATCAGGAACTCGACGTTCTGCGCCGCCGCGACCGCGACGAAGTAGACTATGTGCACGGCCGCGCACGAGGCGAGCCAGCGCTGCTTGTTCAGGCGCGAACCGCGTGCGCCGAGCCAGAGCATCATCGGGATTTCGAGGAACGCGCCGAGGCCGAGCATGATCGACACGTCGATGCGCGAGCGAGCCGTGCATGCCGTGCACGACATAGAGCGGCAGGACGATCATCGTCGCGCTCGCGGCGAGGCCGATCAGCGTCAGCGCGACGGTCGAGCGCCAGATTTCCGCACGCGAATGGGTTTCGCCGTCATGCGGCTCGACGGCTCGTCGGTCTCGGGCGCGGTGACTTCGAGCAGCGAAGTCGGATCGACCGCGTAGTGCGCGGGTGCGCTGTGCGCGTCGCCTTTGGGCGAATCGCGCATGCGTCAGACGATCGCGCCGCATGCGGCGAAGCACGCCACCGCGAACAGAAAGAGGCCGTAGAACCCGGCGGCCGCCAGCACTAGCGCGCCGACGGACGGGCCGAAGACCCAAGCCATCGACAACACCGTGCGCAGCGTCGCGAGCGCGAAGGCGCGTTCGTTCGGTGGTGGCGTCGACGGGCAGCGCCGCGCGCGAACGAGAAGACCAGCGACATCGCCGAGCCGCCCGTGCCTAAAAACGCGATGCCGATGCCGAGCAGCGCGCCATAGTTGCGCACCAGACAAAGCAGCAGAAAACCGAGCGCCGACGCGATTAGCGCGCCGAGCAGCAGCTCGCGATGATGCCCGTGGCGGTCGGACCACTTGTCCGCGAACGCACTCGCGACGACACCGCTCGCGGCGATCGCCGTCATGAACGCGCCGAGTTGCAGCGGCGTCATGTCGGCCTGTTCGACGCTGAAGAGCGACAGGTACGGCGCAGTGAAGGACATCGCGACGCCAAGCATCAGCGTGGCGGCGGCGAGCGGAAGAAAGAAGGGGATGCGCGTGAGACCGATCAGGCGTGTGTTCATCCAAGGCTAGTTCGAACGCTTTCGACGAAAGAAAACGTTGAATTATGCGCCGCCGCATCGCGGACTGCGCTTGGGCCCGGTGCCGGCAAACGGCATGCTGCGTGCGCGCCGACGCGAGTTTTTCGTTGCGAATCAACGGCTCGCGTGTGTGTGACGGACATTTGACGAATACATTTTATTTTCGATTTCGTTTGAATCGCCCGGCGGTAGCCTCGCCGCAGCCGGCCAATCGCGCCCGAATCGAACGCCTATCGAAGCATCTGGCGCGGCGGCGGTGATCCTGTGGACCGGTTCAAGACTCCAACCCGCCGCTTGAATGCTCAGACCTGCGCGGCAAGTTGCTCCGCGTCGGCGCCCGCGGGCAGGCGCATCGGGCACGACGGATCGGTGGCCGCGCGCCACACGGCTTCGGCGACATCGGCAGACTGCGTGACGAGCGTCTGCTTTTGCCAGTCCGCGAAGACGTCCTGCGCGAGCGCCTCGTAGGCGGGCGGAAACGATTCGGCCATGCGCGGACGGGCGTTTTCGCCGAAGCGCGTATCGGGCGCGCGGCCGGGCAGCACGAGCCGCACCTGCACACCGTGCAGCGCGAGTTCGAGCGCGAGCGATTCCGTGAAGGCGTTCACCGCCGCTTTGCTGGCCGTGTAGACGGAAAGCAGCGGCGACGGACGCAGCGTGACCGTCGACGTGACATTGACGACGACGCCCGCGCGACGCGCGCGCATCTGCGGCAAGACGGCCTGCGTCAGCGCGATAGTGCCGAAGGTGTTGGTCTCGAACACGTCGCGCACGGTCGGCATCGGCGTGCCTTCGAGCGCGCCCAGCATGCCGATTCCCGCGTTGTTGACCAGCACGTCGATCGGGCCCGCCGCGTCGAGCGCCTCGCGGATGCTCTGCGCATCGGTGACGTCGAGCGCGAGCACGCGCAGGTTATCGGACGTCGGCAGCAGGTCGGCGCGTGGCGTGCGCATCGTCACGACGACCTTCCAGCCGCGCGCCACAAAAAGTCGCGCCGTGTCCAGGCCGAAGCCGGACGAGCAACCGGTGATCAAAACGGTCTTCATCGTTGAAACTCCCGAGAGTGAATGACAGTCGACACGATAAAGCCGGCGAACCGGACGCGCTACAATCGATCGGCCAATATTCATTTGCAGGAGTCCGGTCGTGACTGATCCATTGTCCGATGTCGTGTCGCTGTTGCAGCCGCTCGCGGTGGTGTTCAAGCTCGTCGCCGGGGCGGGCGTGTGGCGCATCCGGCGCGTCGATACGGGGCGGCTGTTCTATTGCGTGATTCTCGAAGGCGGCTGTCGTTTGGAAGTCGACGGACGCGAGCCGCTTGCCCTAGAAGCCGGCGATTTCGTGCTGATTCCCGTCGCGCACGCGTTCACGGTGACGAGCCGCGTGCCGCCGCCGGCGATGTCGCGGCAAGCGCGCCGGTCGCGCAGGCCGACGGCAGCTTCCGGCTCGGCGACGAGGCTGGTCCGCCCGACGTGCGCTATCTCGTCGGCCATTGCAAGTTCGCTTCGCCGGATGCGGCCTTGCTCGTGTCGCTGCTGCCGCAGTTCGTCCATGTGCGCGGCGTGACGCGCCTGCCGACGCTGGTTCAACTCGTCGGCGATGAATCGCGCGGCGAGCGGCCCGCGCGCGAAGTCGTGCTGGCGCGTCTGCTCGAAGTGCTGTTCATCGAAGCGCTGCGCTCGGCGGGAACGGCGGCGTCGCCGGGACTGGGGCGCGGCCTCGCGGATGCGCGTCTGTCGAACGCGATCCACCGCATGCACGAGCGCCCGACCGAATCGTGGACCGTCGCCCAACTGGCGCGGGAAGCGGCGCTATCGCGCTCGGCGTTCTTCGAGCGTTTCAGCCGCGCGGTCGGCGTCGCACCGATGGAATACCTGCTGTCGTGGCGCATGGCGCTCGCCAAGCGGATGCTGCGCACGGAAGGACTGAGCGTCGGCGAGGTCGTCGAGCGCGTGGGATACCGGTCGGCGAGCACCTTCAGCGTCGCTTTCGCCCGCCATGTGGGCGTGCCGCCGATTCGCTATGCGCGCAGCACGAAAAGCGAGGCGGAAATCGAACCGATCTGATAGTCGCGACCCATTTGTAGAAAACCTACAGATCGTTGCGACATTTTTGACAATTATTTGCAATGCAGCATGAAAGGCGTGTAGCTAGGGTTATCCCTAGCTACTTACCCTGAGAGATGCACATGAAGACCACCGCTCAACAATCCTTGCTCGTTTCGTTCGGTTCCTGGCTGCGCAACGCGAAGGCGTCGGTGCGTCGCGAGTGGGACCGCGCTCTGCACCTGCAGAACTGCGAAATCCTCGTGGAATCGTATCGCCGCAAGTAAGCCGGACGAAATCCCGCCCGGTCCGCAGTCAGCAAGTCAACACGCCCCGCAAGCAGTAGCGCTTTCGGGGCGTTGTCTTTTTTGGGCGATGCGGCGTCAGATCGCCCAGCCGCCGAGATAGAACGTGGCCAGCACCGCGGCGATCGTCACCGTGCCGACATTGAGCTTGCGATATTCGCCCGGCAATCACGCGTCCGACGACCAGCGTGTAGAAACCGAGCATGATTCCCGTCACGATGTTCGCCGACAGCACAATACACAATATACACGCGCAGACGAGGCCGGACATGGTGTCCACAGTATCGTCCATGTGCAGTTTGCTGACGTTGCTGAGCATCAGCAGGCCGACGTACATCAGCGCGGGCGCGGTTGCGTAGGACGGCACGAGTCCCGCGAGCGGCGACAGAAACATGATGACGAGAAACAGCAGGCCGACGATGCTCGCGGCGAGCCCCGTTTTCGCGCTCGCCGCGATGCCGACCGACGATTCGATATAAACCGCCGCCGGCGCGCTGCCGAAGCAGGCCGAGAAGATCGAGGACAGCGAATCGGCGGTCAGCGCGCGTCCACCGTTGACGATGCGGCCGTTCTCATTGATCTGACCCGCCTGGCCGGCGACCGCGCGGATGGTGCCGGTGGCATCGAAGACGGCGGTCATCACGAGGGCGAGCACGCTCGGCATGACGGCCATCGACAGCGCGCCCTTGATGTCCATCGCGCCGATCAGCGATGCGTGTCCCGGCGCGGACAGCGAAGGCAGCGCGAATACGCCGTGAAAGCGCACCGACGGATCGAAGATCAGACCGAACGCCGACAGACCGATCACGACGATCAGAATGCCGCCCGGCACGCGCCGGCGCTCGAGTCCAAAGATCGCGGCGAGCCCGAGCACGGACATCAGCACGGGGAAGGCGATGATATGCTCGAGCGACACCGGCATGCCGGGCGCGGGGGTCTTCACGATCAGGCCGACGTCGTTGGAAGCGATCAGCAGCAAGAACAGCCCGATGCCGATGCCGATGCCCGTGCCGTGCGCGACGCCGATCGGCAGATTGCGCAGGATCCACGAGCGCACGCCGGTCACGGAAATCGCAGTGAAGACGAGGCCCATCAGAAACACCGCGCCGAGCGCGATGGCGGGCGTGAGTCCCTTGCCGAGCACGAGGCCGAAGGCGGTCAGCGAGATCGTGCAGCATGGCGATCGGCAGGCGCGCTCAGACGCCCATCAGCAGCAAGCCGAACGCGGTCGTGAGGCACACGGCGACGAACACAGCGGAGGTATCGAAGCCGGCCTTGCCGAGCATGCCCGGCACGACGAACACGGAATAGACCATCGCGAGGAAGGTCGTGATGCCGGCGACGACTTCGCGTTTTTCAGTGCTGCCGGCCTTTGAAATGCCGAAATAGCGGTCGAGGAAACCGCCGCTCGCGGTCGGCGCCGCCGGTTCCTTGTGGGATGGATGTCGATGTCACCAAGCTGCTGGGCGGAAGATTCCAACATGAGCTGCTCCTTTATCAGCACGCTGAAACGGGAAACCGTGCGCGCCCGTTCCTTGGGCACACTGCGCGTCCGTCGTCAGGGTCGTCTCGTCGTATGTCGTTCTGGATGAAGCCGAAAGCCATCGTCGATGGTTGCATTCGGGCAGGAGTAAGACTAGGGGAACGGAAGTGGCAGTCCAATCCCACCAAAAACATGCCGGTCATGCCGAGGGGCTTATATGCTTCGAAGGCCGCTTGCAACGGGGATTCGGGGAACCGGTGAAAGGCGTGGGTCAGGGGAAATGCTTAGGTGGGGAGAGCGATTCACTGCTCCGATCCCGTCTATCAGCCCTTCGCTCATGCCTGCAAGCGCAATGAAGGCCTTCGCGCCGGCGGAGATGTTTCGTGCAAAAAAGGCCGGATTGATTATCCAGGAAATCATCGCATGGCTATCGAGTCCGACGATGAGCCCCGTGAATCCACCTGCCACCAGAAGGCCGGTGCTCAGCTCGGCATAGATGACATCCCCGGCGAAATCCGTCGGCGTCAACTCCCGATCGACGAATCGCCAGACGTTGCCCCATCCGACGAAGTTGCTCGATGCGCCCATGCCGGCGACTTCTGCTTTCGATCGCGGCAACGTTATGTCGGGCAGGCGAAGCGTGTCGGGAAGCCTGCGGCCAAGACCAGCGCCCACGCCATGATAGCGATTGAGTGAAGCCGGCCCTCGGGGTCCTTGAGCACGATCTCTCCGCCCGATACATTGATCGCGGCCACGCTCAAGCCGGTGAACCACGCCGTCTCGTAGGTCTAGTCACTGATTGCGAGCATCGGTACTGCCGTGTGTTGCGTTACTCGGCTTCAT
>JAQFVI010000413.1:6538-22248 GCA_029439495.1 Caballeronia sp. BR6202001590007 | reverse complement strand
CGGCTGCGCAAGCGTCGCAGCCCGCGGCACCGGCATCCTCGGGCGACAAGTTCAGCGTTCCGCCGACCGGCGACCTGCGCTACGACACGCTCGTCAACGGCATGACGAATCAGGCGGGCACCATCCACTGGAGCAACGACGGCCAGCATTACGAAATAGTCGTTTCGATTCCGCTACCTTTCGTCGGACCTTATGTGTATTCGAGCAAGGGTCATATTGACGGCTTCGGCATCGCGCCCGACCAGTATTCGGAACAGCACGGCCGCCGCGCCGCCGACGTCGCCGTCTTCAACCGCGAAAGCAGGCAGATCGTCTACACGAAAACGCCGAATGCTCAGCCGCTTGCGGATGGCGCGCAAGACCGCTTCAGCGTCGTCATGCAACTGGCGAGTCTGGTGCGCGGCGATCCCGACAAGTACAAGCCCGGCGTGACGCGCCAGTTCAGTGTCGCGGACAACGACAGCAACAAAATCTGGCCGATCGAGACCGTCGGCGATGAAACCGTGCAGGCACGCGGCGGCTTCACGAGCGCCCGCCACTTCACGCGCCTGCCGCGCCGCGAAGGTGACCGGCGCCGGCTCGACATCTGGCTCGCGCCGTCGATCGGCTGGCTGCCCGTGTGGATTCTTCAAACCGAGCCGAACGGAATGCAGATCGAGCTGCTTTGGGCGGGCAAGCTGGGGCCGCCCGGCGCGGTGCAGCAAGCGGGCACGCGAGATGCGTCTGACGAATCCACGCCCGCCGCGCCTGAACCGCTCCGACCCTGAACACAGGAAGATGTCGGCGCGGCGGACGGCGCGGAATTCATGCAAGCGATCAACTCGCCGGCGATCACAGCGTCTGGGATCAGATGGCAGGCTATTTCCGCCATCACTTCACGGTGCTGCGTTACGACTTGCGCGGCCACGGCAGCACGGCCGTATCGCCGGATGCATTCGGCATCGACGATCTGGCCGACGATCTCGCCGAACTGCTCGACAAGCTCGGCGCGCCTAAGACGCATGTCGTCGGCCTGTCGATCGGCGGCATAGTCGCGCAGAGTTTCGCGGCCCGCCACACGGACAAGACCGACACGCTGACCGTCGTCGGCACGCCCGCTTTCATTCCCGAGGACGCGCAGCCGACCTTTCGTCAGCGTGCCGCCTCGGTACGCGAGAACGGCACGGCGAGCATCGTGGAGGCGACGCTCGACCGGTGGCTGACGGCGGATTTCCGCAAGACACATCCCGAAGTGGTCGAACAGATCGGTGAAACGATTGCGCAAACGCCGGCCGAAGGCTTCGCCCGCGCGGCCGAAACGGTGAGCACGTTCGACGCACGCGCACGCCTCGAATCGGTCCGCAATCGCATGCTCGTCATCGCCGGCGAGCACGACAGTGGCACGCCTCCTGCTGCATCGAAGGTGGTTGCTGAGACTGTGCCGGGCGCGCAATTTCATCTTCTCGAAGCCGCGCATCTCCGCGCATCTTTCACCCGTCGAGCAGTCGCAGCGATTCTGTGCGTTGCTGGACGGGTTCTTACGCGGATCGAGTTAGGCTCGGCGAACGAACGCGCGCGTTAAGCTGCAATTAAGCACGCGGATTACAATGTTTCACAAGATAGCCTCAATACGACCCGGCAGCACATCGAGGCCACCCCTTGAATTCCAACCCGATCGCTCCAGATACGGTGCAGATTGCCAGGAGCAAACAGGAATAAGGAGTGTCGCCATGCAAATGATCTACAACAGCCCTAACTATTGCGTCGTTGAGTTCCCGCCGCAGGACAACCATCTCGCGATGATGTCGGGCGGCTACGAGATCGTCGATAAAAACACGCAGCGCGAGATTTTCATCGACGGCGCGCTCGCCGCGAAGTTTCGCGAGCATGTGCAAAAGCTGATCGAAGAGGAGCCGTTGCTCGAAGACGTCGACGAATTCCTCGGCCAGTTTGACATCTTGATGACGATGCCGGTCGTGCTGCACTGACCGTCATGCGTCTCGCCGGTTCGCTTCGTCGCAAGGCGGTCAGAGCGCATCAGGCGACACCATCAAATCCCGCCCTTCGACCGGCGGGGTTTTTCTTCCGGCCGGCAACGACCGCATGCGCCGCCGCCCCGAACGGCGCGTCATCGCTGCGGATACAATGTCGGACAATTTTCACATCGGAACGCAGGCTCGTCCGCCATGAACCAGACCGCCCCTTCGAAAGCCCCCGCGCGCGCCTATACGCGCGGCGCCGCGCTGCCCGAACTGCTGCGAAAACGCATCCTGATCCTCGACGGCGCGATGGGCACGCTGATCCAGCGCTACAAGCTCGACGAAGCGGCGTATCGTGGCGAGCGCTTCGCCGACTACGAACGCGACATCAAGGGCAACAACGAATTGCTGTCGATCACGCAACCGCAGGTGATCCGCGAAATTCACGAGCAATATCTGGAGGCAGGCGCGGACATCATCGAGACGAACACCTTCGGTGCGACGACCGTCGCCCAGGACGACTACGGCATGGGCACGCTGGCCGCCGAGATGAACGCCGAGTCGGCGAAGCTCGCGCGCGAGGCCTGCGACAAGTATTCGACGCCCGACAAGCCGCGCTTCGTCGCGGGCGCGATCGGGCCGACGCCCAAGACCGCGAGCATCTCGCCGGACGTCAACGATCCGGGCGCGCGCAACGTCACCTTCGACGAACTGCGCGACGCGTACTACGAACAGGCGAAAGCGCTACTCGACGCGGGCTGCGACCTGTTCCTCGTCGAAACCATCTTCGACACGCTCAACGCAAAGGCCGCGCTGTTCGCGCTCGATCAGTTGTTCGACGATACCGGCGAACTCGTGCCGATCATGATTTCCGGCACCGTAACGGACGCGTCGGGCCGCATTCTGTCGGGCCAGACGGTGGAAGCGTTCTGGAACTCGCTACGCCACGCGAAGCCGCTGACCTTCGGCCTGAACTGCGCGCTCGGCGCGGCACTGATGCGCCCGTACATCGCGGAACTTGCGAAGCTCTGCGACACCTACGTGTCCTGCTATCCGAACGCGGGCCTGCCCAACCCGATGAGCGATACCGGCTTCGACGAAACACCGGACGTGACCTCCGAGCTGCTCAAGGAATTCGCGACGGCCGGTNGCGCTCACGGAAGTGAAGCCGCGCAAGTTCCCCTCGCAATACCGCGACGCCGCCTGAGCGCGCACACAAGAGATAAAGACATGACCGATCACACGATGCGCCTTTCCGGCCTCGAACCGTTCAACGTCACCGACGGGTCGCTCTTCATCAACGTCGGCGAGCGAACCAACGTCACCGGCTCGAAGGCCTTCGCGCGCATGATCCTCAACGGCCAGTTCGACGAAGCGCTCGCCGTCGCGCGCCAGCAGGTCGAGAACGGCGCACAGGTCATCGACGTCAACATGGACGAAGCGATGCTCGATTCGAAAACCGCGATGGTGCGCTTTCTGAATCTGATCGCATCGGAGCCGGACATCGCGCGCGTGCCGATCATGATCGACTCGTCGAAGTGGGACGTGATCGAAGCGGGCCTCAAGTGCGTGCAGGGCAAGGCGATCGTCANCCGCCGCTACGGCGCGGCATCGGTGGTGATGGCGTTCGACGAGCAGGGCCAGGCCGACACGTTCCAGCGCAAAACGGAAATCTGCAAGCGCTCCTACGACATCCTCGTGAACGAAGTCAGCTTTGAGCCGGAAGACATCATCTTCGATCCGAACATCTTCGCGATCGCGACGGGCATCGAGGAACACAACAACTACGCGGTCAACTTCATCGAAGCGACACGGTGGATCAAGCAGAACCTGCCGCACGCGAAAGTGTCGGGCGGCATATCGAACGTGTCGTTCTCGTTTCGCGGCAACGATCCGGTGCGCGAGGCCATTCATACCGTGTTCCTGTATCACGCGATCCAAGCCGGCATGGACATGGGCATCGTCAACGCGGGCCAGCTCGGCGTGTATGCTGATCTCGACGCCGAACTGCGCGAGAAGGTCGAGGACGTGGTGCTGAATCGCCGCGAGGACGGCACCGATCGCCTACTGGAAATCGCCGACAAGTTCAAGACCGGCGCGGCGAAGAAGGAAGAGAACCTCGAATGGCGTAATCAGCCGGTCGAGGCGCGGCTCTCGCATGCGCTCGTGCACGGCATCACCAACTTCATCGTCGAAGACACCGAGGAAGTGCGCCAGAAGATCGATCGCGTGGGCGACCGTCCAATCAACGTCATCGAAGGTCCGCTGATGGACGGCATGAACGTCGTCGGCGATCTCTTCGGCCAGGGCAAGATGTTCCTGCCGCAAGTGGTAAAGTCGGCGCGCGTGATGAAGCAGGCAGTCGCGCATCTGATTCCGTTCATCGAGGAAGAAAAGAAGCGGCTCGCCGATGCGGGAGCGGACGTGCGCCCGAAGGGCAAGATCGTCATCGCGACCGTGAAGGGCGACGTGCACGACATCGGCAAGAACATCGTGTCGGTCGTGCTCCAGTGCAACAACTTCAAAGTGGTCAACATGGGCGTGATGGTGCCGTGCGCGACCATTCTTCAGAAAGCGAAGGAGGAAAGCGCGGACATCATCGGGCTGTCCGGTCTCATTACGCCGAGCCTGGAGGAGATGGCTTACGTCGCGTCGGAGATGCAGCGCGACGACTATTTCCGTGGCAAGCAGACGCCGCTTCTGATCGGCGGCGCGACGACCTCGCGCGTGCACACGGCGGTGAAAATCGCGCCGCATTACGAAGGCCCGGTGGTCTACGTGCCGGATGCGTCGCGTTCGGTGTCGGTGGCGTCGAGCCTGCTGTCCGACGAAGGCGCGGCGAAGTACCTCGACGATCTGAAGAGCGACTATAACCGTATTCGCGCACAACACGCAAACAAGCGGGCGCAGTCGATGGTCACCTACGACGAGGCGCGCGCCAACAAAACGAAGATCGACTGGAGCGCATATACGCCGAAGAAGCCGAGTTTCATCGGCCGGCGCGTCATCAAGAACTACGATCTCGCCGATCTCGCCAACTACATCGACTGGGGTCCGTTCTTCCAGACGTGGGATCTCGCCGGCCCCTATCCGGCGATCCTCAACGACGAAATCGTCGGCGAATCGGCGCGGCGCGTGTTCTCCGACGGCAAGTCGATGCTCTCGCGCATCATCCAGGGACGCTGGCTGACGGCGAACGGCGTCATCGCGCTCTTGCCCGCGAACACGGTGAACGACGACGACATCGAGATCTACACGGACGAATCGCGCTCGCAGGTCGCGATAACCTGGCGCAATCTGCGTCAACAAAGCGTGCGACCGGTCGTCGACGGCGTGATGCGTCCGAACCGCTCGCTTGCAGACTTCATCGCGCCGAAGGACTCGGGCGCGCAGGACTACATCGGCCTGTTCGCGGTAACGGCGGGCCTCGGCGTCGACAAGAAGGAAGCGCAGTTCGAAGCCGATCACGACGACTACAGCGCGATCATGCTGAAGGCGCTGGCCGACCGCTTCGCCGAAGCATTCGCTGAAGCGCTGCATGCGCGCATGCGTCGCGAGTTGTGGGGCTATGCGGCGAACGAGTCGCTCAACAACGACGCGCTGATCGCGGAGCAGTACAAGGGCATTCGTCCCGCGCCGGGTTATCCGGCATGTCCGGATCATCTGGTCAAGCGCGATATGTTCGAAGTGCTTCAGGCGAACGAGATCGGCATGAGCCTGACCGAATCGCTCGCGATGATGCCCGCCGCGAGCGTGTCGGGCTTCTACCTCGCGCATCCGGACAGCACGTACTTCTCGGTCGGCAAGATCGGCGACGATCAACTCGCGAGCTATGCGGCGCGCATGGAACTGTCGACGGCGGATGCGGAACGCGCGCTGGCTCCGCAGCGGTGAAGCAGGCATCGGCACGACGGCCACGCATTCCATCCGTCACGGAGAAAGTCGCATGAAGAAGATAACGTCTGCCGTAACCGTCGCGTTCGCCGCGGCGCTGCTCGCCACATCGAGTTCGGCCGCGTTCGCGCAGGCCAGCAGCACGCAGGCTTCGTCTTACTCGCCGCCGCAAAGCGAGCACAAGAAGAAGCCGAAGAAGCCCCGCACGCCCCCGCGAAGGCCGCGCCCGCCGAAGGCGGCCAGTCGCAGTAAGGGCAGGCACATCACAAGAAGCAAAAAACCCGCATCGTCGCCGATGCGGGTTTTTGTTGGGTGACGCTGAAAGGCGGAAGTAAGTCAGACGCCCCAGAGAATGTCCGTGTTGTCCTTGTGCGCGAGGCGCAGCATGTCGAGGAACGGATACGCGCGCTGCGCAAAACCGATCGGCACTTCGGGCTCGTGGCCTTCCTCGCCTTCGTGGAAGTACCCGTCGTGCTCGGTGCGCTCCTTCTTGTCGACGACCACCGCCGCTTCGAGCTTCTGGATGGCGGCCGGCAATTCGTCGTGCGTGATGACGCCCCGTTCGGTCAACTGCTTGCCGATGATGCCGAGCAGATACTCCGCGAGGTTATCGAGCATCATGACGTCCGGAGCGGCGCTGGTTTTGAATGTGATCAGCATGATGGAAGATCCTTTTCCTTTTGTATGATGACCGGTCTTGAGCCGGATTGGGCAATGCGAGACGCCGACGAACCAATCTTTGCTGAGAACTTCGCTGCGAACTTTGCTGAGCAGTTTACTGACAAGCACGCTGAATGGACAGTTTAGCACCTGTTAAAATCCCGACTTTGCGAGCTTGAACGTGTCGAACGACGACGCTTGCGTCCGCAACGTCACGCGGTCAGGGCGAACGTGTCATGGGCCGCGCGCCGCGCCGAACGCCTCGCGTTTCATTGGGCGCCCGCCGCCTTCATCGGCCCGCATCAATACATTCCGGACTCGCTCCACTGGATCACATTCAGCATGCTGCCTGCACACAAAGAAACTCTTGAAACGCTTCTCTCCGACGCGGTGAAAACCGTCACGCAAGGCGCGAGCGAAGCCGCGTTCGTCACGCCGACGATCGTGCTCGAACGGCCTAAGGTCGCGGCGCACGGCGACGTCGCGTCGAATGTCGCGATGCAGTTCGCCAAGCCGCTGCACGCGAATCCGCGGCAGCTCGCGCAGCAGATCGTCGATGCAGTACTAACGAATCCGGCGGCCAAGGGTCTCGTGGATCACGCCGAAGTCGCAGGTCCGGGCTTCATCAACCTGCGTCTCGCCGCAAAGGCGCAGCAAGACGTGATCCCGGCCGTCCTGAACGGCGGCAAATCGTACGGCGACAGCAAGCGCAACGCAGGGAAGCGCGTGCTGATCGAGTTCGTGTCGGCCAACCCGACCGGGCCGCTGCACGTCGGTCACGGCCGTCAGGCCGCGCTCGGCGACGCGCTGTCGAACCTGCTCGCCACGCAAGGCTATGCGGTACATCGCGAGTTCTACTACAACGACGCGGGCGTGCAGATCGGCAATCTCGCGACTTCGACGCAGTTGCGCGCGCGCGGCCTCAAGCCCGGCGACGCCGAGTGGCCCGATGCCGCGTACAACGGCGAATACATCGCGGATATCGCGCGCGACTACATGACGGGCGAAACCGTCGCGGCCAAGGACGGCGAGCCGGTCAAGGGCAAAGGCGACGTCGAGGACCTCGAAGCCATCCGTCACTTCGCGGTCGCGTATCTGCGTCACGAGCAGGATCTGGATCTGACCGCGTTCGGCGTGAAGTTCGACCAGTTCTATCTGGAGTCGTCGCTGTACAAGGAAGGCCGCATCGACGAGACCGTCGCGGCACTAATCGACGCCGGCAAGACCTTCGAGCAGGACGGCGCGCTGTGGCTGCGCACGACCGACGACGGCGACGACAAGGACCGCGTCATGAAGAAGTCCGACGGCACGTACACGTACTTCGTGCCGGACGTCGCGTATCACGTCACCAAATGGGAACGCAGCTTCACGAAGGTCATCAACGTGCAGGGCTCGGATCACCACGGCACCATCGCGCGCGTGCGCGCCGGCCTGCAGGAGCTCGGCATCGGCATTCCGAAGGACTATCCTGACTACGTGCTGCACAAGATGGTCACGGTCATGCGCAACAGTCAGGAAGTGAAGATCTCCAAGCGCGCGGGCAGCTACGTCACCGTGCGCGATCTGATCGAATGGTCGGGCGGTCTCGCGCCGGGCCACGAAACCGCGCCCGATCAGATCGACGAAGCAACCATCCGCCGCGGCCGCGATGCCGTGCGTTTCTTCCTGATCTCGCGCAAGTCGGACACCGAATTCGTGTTCGACATTGACCTCGCGCTCAAGCAGAACGACGAGAACCCGGTCTATTACGTGCAGTACGCGCACGCGCGCATCTGCACGATCCTCAACGACTGGAAGGAAAAGTTTGGCGGCGACCTCGCCACGGCCGCGCAAGCCGATCTTTCGCCGCTTGCGAGCGAGCGCGCGATGGCGCTGCTCAACAAGCTCGCCGAGTATCCGGAAATGCTCGCGCACGCCGCAGACGAACTCGCGCCGCACGCGGTCGCGTTCTATCTGCGCGATCTCGCCGGTGAATTTCACTCGTTCTACAATGCCGAGCGCGTGCTCGTCGACGACCGGAAAGAACGCGATGCCCGCATCGCGCTGCTCGCGGCCACGCGTCAGGTGCTGAAAAACGGTCTCGCGATCATCGGCGTGTCAGCTCCCCAAAAGATGTGAATGCCCTGCGTTCGCCGTTCCGCATGCGCCCTTTCAGCGTGCACGGATGGACGTGTGGCGCGGCCTCGAATTGAGCCGCAGCTATAATCGTCGCCCGACTCCAAGACTTTCTTGCAGGTGATTCATACGATGGCACAACCACGCCACACGCCCAAGCAATCCAGGCAGTCGAAGCAAACCGGGGGAACCTTTGTCGGCATCGTGCTCGGCCTGATCGTCGGCCTCGCGATCGCCGTGATCGTCGCGCTCTACATCACGCGCGCACCGACGCCGTTCGTCGCGAAGGTCGCGCCGCCCGCGCAGGACAACGCATCGTCGTCGCAATCGGCGCAGCCTTACGATCCGAACCGTCCGCTGCAAGGCAAGAGCCCGGGCGTCGCCATTCCGCAGGCCGCCCAGCCGACGCCGCCGAATACCGCGCCCGGCCAGAGCAACAATCAGACGCAATCGTCGGGCATACTCGACGAACCGCAGATCGTCGAAGTGCCGCCGTCGGGCTCGTCCTCGCAGCCTCCGCAAACCGCGACGAAACCGTTAGCGCCATCGTCGCCCGCCGCGACCAACAATGCCGCCGCGCAAAAACCCGGCTCCGCGCCAACGACCGCCAAGACCACGCCGCCCGCGCCGGGCGACGTCAATACCGGCTATTACCTGCAAGTCGGCGCTTACAAAACGCAACAGGACGCCGAACAGCAGCGTGCGCGTCTCGGCTTCCAGGGCTTCGAATCGCGCGTGACACAGCGCGATGCGGGCGGCGTGACGTACTATCGCGTGCGCATCGGTCCGTTCGCGAAGTTCGAGGAAATGAACACGGCGCGCCAGCGTCTGTCGGATGCGGGTGTGGACACCGCGGTCATCCGCTTCTCGAAGCAGTAAGCCGGCATGATGAAATCCGCGCGCGCCTTTCCAGAAGGGCCGCGCGGGCGCAAGACTCCGAGCAAAACCTTAAGTCACGCTTAAGCGTCGTATGTCCCACTTATGGACCTTCTTTGCTTCTCTCCCGATCATGAAAAAACTGTTTAGCGCCCTCGCCCTTTCCCTCGGCATCGCCGCCGCATCGATGAGCGTCGCGTCTTCCGTGCAGGCCGCGCCGACGCAGGGCAAGGACTACACGGTTCTGCAAGCGCCGCAGCCGGTCGGCGCGCCCGCCGGCAAGGTCGAGGTCATCAAGTTCTTCTGGTACGGCTGCCCGCACTGCAACGAATTCGAGCCGTACATCGAGGCATGGGAAAAGAAGCAGGGACCGAACGTGGTCTTCAAGCGCGTGCCGGTGGCGTTCCGCGACGACTTCATCCCGCATTCGAAGATGTATCATGCGCTCGTCGCGCTCGGCGTCGCAGAGAAGGTGACGCCCACCATCTTCAATGAAATCCACGTCAAGAAGAACTATCTGCTGACGCCGCAGGCGCAGGCCGATTTCCTCGCGACGCAAGGCATCGACAAGAAGAAGTACATGGACGCCTACAACTCGTTCTCGACGCAGAGCGACATTCAGCGCGACGCCAAGCTGCTTCAGGACTACAAGATCGACGGCGTGCCGACCGTGGTCGTGCAGGGCAAGTACGTGACAGGCCCCGCGCAGACCAACAGCCTCAAGGGCACGACCGACGTGATGGACTTCATCGTGCAGCAGGTTTGCGACAAGAAGATGTGAGCTTGAAGGTCCTCATCACCGGCGCATCGAGCGGCATCGGCCTCGCGCTGGCCGAAGAATACGTGAGGCGCGGGGCCGTTCTCGGCCCCGTTGCCCGCCGCTCCGAATCCCTCGCGGCTTTCGCCGCACGCTTTCCCCAGGCTTCCATCTCGATCTATCCCGCCGATGTGCGCGACGCCGACGCGCTCGCGGACGCCGCGCGGCGCTTCATCGCGGAGCATGGGGCGGCGGATATCGTCATCGCGAACGCGGGCATCAGCCGGGGCGCGCTCACCGGCCACGGCGATCTCGACACCTTTCGCGCCGTGATGGACACCAACTATTTCGGCATGGTCGCAACCTTCGAGCCCTTCGTCGCGTCGATGACGGCCGCGCGCCGGGGCACGCTCGACATCGCGAGCGTCGCGGGCGTGGGCGGCAAGACAAAGCGCGCTGAGCCAGCGCAGCACGCCGCCGGTTCGCGAGGAAAAGGTTTGGGAAGAAGAAACAGGGGAAGCGCCGAGGCCGAGAGTGGTTCTGAACATTCTTGTCTTCGGTCGCTTATTGGATGTCCGCGGCGCTGACGCCGGCCGGCAGGGATTGCGGCAGATAAGCGTTGCCCGCGAAGGCGCCCATGTGGCCGCTCGACTGCACGACCAGTCCGGAAACCTGCACGCTCACCTGTTCACGGCCGCCGCGCGCGCTGCGCCTTCAGGCTCTGCTGGTATTGCGGAAAATAGGTTCCGAGCAGCGACGCCAGATCCGGCACGCGCGGACCGTGCCACGCGATGCCGAACATGACACCTTGCGCGCTCAGATATTCGTTGACGATGGTCCCGCTGCCGAGCGTGGTGGAGCGGACCGTATATAAGTGGACGCTGCCGCCGACGAGGCCGATGCGTCCGATGCGACGGATGCCGCTGCCGCGCATGCGATGGCGTGGGTGGACGTCGAGCCTTGCGGGGCCGTCCTCGGCGGCGAACACGGGTGTCGCGAAACAGACGCCGAGTGCGCCGGCGACGATCGCGAGCGCGCCGACCACGCGACCGCGAACGGGTTGTTGAGCTGCCTTCACTGGCCCTCCAGGATTTTTTATGTCATGCGCATCTTTGCGCACGGCTCATAAAGATTAAGTGACAGATGCGCCACGACTAGATTCGCAGTATTTCTCCATGCGAAAGCATGAGTATGCCAGTCAGAGGAATAGTCCTAACGTTCGCAAATTTCGTGCTTAAAAAACGCGGTGCACAACGATGTGTGCCCGCGTTTCGTTTTTTGCTGTGTTGGTCTCGCTCGCGCGTCGACTGCGCCCACCCCGCGCTACTATCGCTGCCCGAAAAGTCCAGGCTCGCCAGCAGATCGTCGACCTGCGACCGATCCTGCACGACGTCGCTCTTGCCTTCCGGATTGATCTGCGGGCTGTTCATCAGGCTTTTGGGCGCTCCGGTCAGCGACATCAGCACCGCCGCCGATGCCGCGAACTGCTCACGGCGCTCCGGCGCGATGTTCTCGACGAGCACGCTCAGCAACTGCTGCTCGATGAGATACACTACGTCGGTGATCTTCTTGATCACCTGCCCCGTCAGATCCTGGAAATCCTGCGCGAGCATAATCTCCAGCAACTGCTGGTTGGTCGCGGCCGTGCGTTCCGGCACGCTCTGCAGGAAACTGCGCGTCTGCGCGAGCAGTTCGCCCGCTTCGCCGTGCGCGAGGGGCGCGCCGTATCATTCGCTCCAGCGCGCATCGAGCGCCTGCGCTTCGCGCTGCATCGCTTCCTGCAGGGGCTGCGCGATCTCGATCGCGTTGAGCGCGCGCTCCGCCGCCTGCTCGGTCATCGTCGCGACGTACTTCAGCCGGTCGCGCGCGTCGGGCACGGCATTCGCGGCGGCTTCGACCTGCTTGTCGAGGCCCAGCTCACGCATCGAATCGCGCAGCGCGCGTCACCTGGCCGATGCGCGTGAGGACGCGATCGCTCGGATCGCCTTCCTCGCCGCCGATGGCTGGGTACGCGTTCTGATCGGTGGTCGGATGGGTCACGGTCAGCTCCCCGCTTTGGCCGTCTTCATCTTCTCGAGAATCTTGGTACCTTCTCGTCGAGGGTGGCGGCCGTGAAAAGCTTGACGACGTATCCGTTCGCGCCAGCCTGCGCCGCCGCGATGATGTTTTCCTTCTTCGACTCGGCCGTGACCATCAGCACCGGCAGGTGCGTCAGCGTCGTGTCCGCGCGGATCTGCTGAAGCATCGACAGGCCGTCGAGGTTCGGCATGTTCCAGTCGGAGATCACGAAATCGAAACCGTCGCCGCGCAGGCGCGCGAGACCGGCGGCGGCGTCTTCGGCTTCCTCGACGTTGGTGTAACCCAGTTCTTTCAGCAGATTGCGCACGATACGGCGCATCGTCGGAAAATCGTCGACGACGAGGATCTTCATGCTCTTGTCCATCATTACTCCCGTGTGTTTCTCAGTGCAGCGGGGCCGCGTTTTCCGTCAAATAAAGTTTAGACGCGCTGTACGCTGTCGCCCATCGATGCCAGGCGCGCCATCACGCGCCGGCTCATTTCCGAAAGCGGCGCGATTTCGCTCGCGCCGCCCATTGCTATCGCTTCGCGCGGCATGCCGAACACCACGCAACTCGCTTCATCCTGTGCGAGCGTGTACGCGCCCGCCTGCTGCATTTCCAGTAGTCCCACCGCGCCGTCGCGGCCCATGCCGGTCAGGATCACGCCGATCGCGTTCTTGCCCGCGTGCTGCGCGGCTGAACGGAACAGCACGTCGACCGACGGGCGATGCCGGTTCACCGGCGCCGCATCGGCCAGATGCGCGACATAGTTCGCGCCGCTGTGTGCGAGCACCAGATGCGAATGGCCCGGCACGATATACGCATGGCCTGGCAGCACGCGCTCGCCGTGTTCGGCTTCCTTCACCGTGATGCGGCACAGCCCGTTCAGGCGCTGCGCGAACGACTTCGTGAAGCCGGGCGGCATGTGCTGCGCGATCAGCACCGGCGAGCGCGTCGGGCGGCAGCGGCATCAGCACTTCGCGGATCGCCTCGGTGCCGCCCCGCCGACGATCACGAGCTTCTCCGTCGACAGCAGCGGGTTGTTGAAATGCGGCGCGGGTTTGTACGCCGCGCCCGTCGCGGGCAAGCCCGCCGCACTTGCCGCCTGGGTCGCGTGAGTCGCCTGACGCACTCGCGCCCGCGCGGCCGCACGGCACTTTCTCGGCGAGCTTTTCCGCGTAATCCAGCATGCCGTCGCGAATGCCAACTTTCGGCTTGGTCACGAAATCGACCGCGCTAAGTTCCAGCGCGCGCAGCGTGATTTCATTGCCGCGCTCGGTCAGCGACGACACCATGACGGCCGGCATTGGCGGCAGGCGCATTAGCTTTTCCAGAAAGTCGAGGCCGTCCAGTCCATGCGCGGCATTTCGACGTCGAGCGTCAGCACGTCCGGGTTGTGCTGCTTGATCAGTTCGCGCGCGACGAGCGGATCGGGCGCGGTCGCGCACACCTGCATGTCGGGCTGCGAGTTAACGATCTCCGTCATCTGGCTGCGCACGAGCGCCGAGTCGTCGACGCACAGGACCTTGATCTTCGGCGTGGCCGCCTTGTTATTGCCTTGTTATTGTCCACTATGATGCTCATGCTTCCTCCGCCGCCTTGCCGCGCGCGCCTTCGGGCGTTCGGCGCGCTGTTCCAGCGTGCGCTGCACGAGCGCCTGCTCGCGTTCGAGCACCACCGGATTGTGCGACACCATCAGCTTCTTGACCATGGCCTGACCGGTGCGCGGCATGAACGCGACCTTGCGCGAATGCGCGCCCTGCAAGTCTTCCGCGACGATGTGAATCTTTTCCAGCNACGCCGCCGCCGAAGACTTTCGCCTCGAAGCGTTCGCGCCTGCCGCCGCACTTGATCATTTCGTTGATCAGCACTTCCATCGCATACGAGCCGTAGCGCATGGAATCGGACGCCGCCGACGAAGCATCCGTACCGTCGTCGGGCAGCATGAAGTGATTCATGCCGCCGATGCCCGCCGTGCGATCGTGGATGCACGCCGCCACGCACGAGCCGAGCACCGTGACGAGCACCATGTCTTCGCCCGTCATGTAGAACTCGTTCGGCAGCAGCTTCACGCCGGGCTTCTTGAAGTGATTGTCGAAATACAGATTCGACGCGATCGGCAGCGCGTTCATGCCGGTTTTCCCGCGAGCGAGCGCCGGCTCGTCTGCGGCGCGCTCTTGCCGTCGCGCGTCAGTTCGTAGACGGGTCTGGCCGCGCAGACGGAACGCCTGCGTCACATACGTGAAGTTCTCCGAATGCCCGGCGAACAGCAGCGCGCCCGGCTTCATCAGCGGCTCGAAGCACGACAGCACCTGTCCCTGCGTCGGTTTGTCAAAGTAGATCATCACGTTGCGGCAGAAGATCGCGTCATACGGGCCGCGCACGTCGTAGCGTGCGTCGGTCAGGTTCACACGGCCGAAGTCGATCATCGCGCGCAGTTCCGGGCGCACCTTGACGAGGCCCGCATGCGCGCCCGTGCCCTTCAGGAAGAAGCGCTTGAGCCGCTCGACGGGCAGCGCCTTCACCTGATCGAGCGAGTAGACGCCCGCGTCAGCCTTGGCCAGCACCTGGCTGTCGATGTCGCTCGCGAACACCGTGCACTGGCGCGCGGCGTGTTCGCCGAGCGCTTCGACCAGCGTCATCGCGATCGAATACGGCTCCTCGCCGGTCAATGCCACCGAACACCACACCGAGAACGGCTGCTGACGGCGCTTGGCGAAGTCCGCGAGGATCGGAAAGTGATGCGACTCGCGAAAGAACGCCGTGAGGTTGGTCGTCAGCGCGTTGGTGAAGGCTTCCCATTCGGCGTTGTCGTCGTTCGCTTCGAGGCGATCGAGGTAGTGCTTGAAGGTATCCATGCCGCAGGCGCGCAGACGTCGTGCGAGGCGGTTGTACGCCATGTCCCGCTTGTGGTCCGACAGCGAGATGCCCGCGCGGCGATGAATCAGTGCGCGGATGCGGGCGAAATCCGCCGAAGTGAATTCGAAATCGCGTTCGACTTCCGTGCTGCGCGGGGCAGTCGGTTCGACGCGTGCGAGGCGCGTTGCCGTCATGATGCTCAGTGCTTCCTTGGGGCGTTGGCGCGCCGCGTCGTGAGTGGATTCGACTATGCTTTCGCGTCGATGCTGCCGTAACGGATGATTCGCATGGTCGTCTTGTCGGATGTCGCTTTAGAAGGTTTCCCAGTCGCCGTCGCCTGCGGTCGCCTTGGCGGCTGCGCGCGGCACGGGGGCCGTTGCCGGCGCTGCCGGTTTTCTGGCCGCTTCGCGAGCCGTATCCTTGATAACGGCGTTTTCGCGCGCGACGTTAGGCTCCTGTGAAGCTTTCGTGATCGGCGCGACAGGCTTTTTTACCGATGCCGCGCGCGGCTCGATCCGCGCGGTGGCCGTG
>JAQFVI010000413.1:6076-6528 GCA_029439495.1 Caballeronia sp. BR6202001590007 | reverse complement strand
CCTTCAACTGGCGCATCTGCTCTTCGAGCGAAGCCGCCGCGGCGGCCGCTTCCTCGACGAGCGCGGCGTTCTGCTGCGTGACGCTGTCCGACGCTGTCCATCTGCGTGACCGCGAGATTGACCTGCTCGATGCCGTCGGACTGCTCCTCCGACGCCGCGCTAATCTCGCCCATGATGTCGGTCACGCGGCGCACCGCCTGCACGATCTCGCCCATGGTCTCACTCGCCTGCGCGACGAGTTCGGAGCCGTTGTGCACCTTCTCGGCAGAGTCGCCGATCAGCGACTTGATTTCCTTCGCCGCCGCCGCCGCCGGCGCGCTGCGCTGCGCGAGACTGCGCACCTCGCCCGCGACCACCGCGAATCCGCAATCCGCGTCCTTCCTCGCAGGCGCGCGCCGCTTCGACGGCCGCGTTCAACGCGAGGATGTTGGTCTGAAACGCGATGCCTTCGA
>JAQFVI010000413.1:5962-6066 GCA_029439495.1 Caballeronia sp. BR6202001590007 | reverse complement strand
TGAAACGCGATGCCTTCGACCACGCCGATGATGCCGACGATCTTGCCCGAACTCGACGCGATGGCGTTCACCGCGTCGACGACCTGCTCGACGACCTGGCCACC
>JAQFVI010000413.1:0-5952 GCA_029439495.1 Caballeronia sp. BR6202001590007 | reverse complement strand
CGACGACCTGCTCGACGACCTGGCCACCGCGCGAAGCGATATCCGACGCATTCACCGCAAGCTGGCTCGCCTGACGTGCGTTGTCGGCGTTCTGCTTCACCGTGCTCGTGAGCTGCTCCATGCTTGATGCGGTTTCCTGCAGCGACGCGGCCTGTTCCTCGGTGCGTTGCGAGAGATCGGTGTTGCCGCTCGCGATTTCACGCGCGCCGACGTCGATCGATTCGGAACCGCGATGCACCGCGCCGACCATCGACGTGAAATTGGCGCGCATGCGCTCGATGCCCGCGAACAAGCGGCCGATCTCGTTGGTGCTTTCGGTGTGCGCGGCGTGCGTGAGATCGCCGCGCGAGATACGCTCGAAGTGCTCGACCGCTTCCTCGATCGGCTGCACGATGAGTCCGCGCAGCGCGATGCGCGTGCCGATCAGGATCAGAACGGACATCACCAGCAGCGCGCCGATGGTAACGTTAAGCGTCGAGATGTTCGATGCCGTGTGCGCGCAGATCTTCCGCATGTTTTTGCTGATACTGCACCGCCGCGGTCACGGCCTGATCGAAGGCGACGAACATCGGGCCGATCCTGGTGTCCGCGATCGCGTGGTAGGCGTTCATGTCGTTCGCGCGGATCGCCGCGAACTCGGGTTCGACGCCGCTCTTCACGAGCGTGTCGTGCTGCGCGACGAGTCCGTCGATCGTCTCCTTGGGCAGCGACTGCGCGACCGTGTCGAGATAGAGCTTCCAGTTCTCGGTGCTCTTGTCGAGCAGGTACTGGCGGCGTTCGAGCGCCTTCTGCGCTTCGGCGCTGTTGCCCGTTTCGACGAGCGAGCGCACGCGATCGAGCGTCACGCGCGAGCGCAAGAGATAGGACGAGGTTTCGGACAGCGCGCGCATCGCCACCATGTCCTGCTGCGCGAGCGTGCTGAGGGAAGTGCTCGCGGCATTCAGTCCCGCGAGCGACAGCGCGCCGACGATGGCGGCGCAACCGACGAACAACAGACCGACGAGCGTGAGCGTCGTGCGGATCGACAACTTTCGGAGCATGGTTGATTCCCGGGCTACGCTCAACGATTAAGCAACGGAGTCGACTAACTCCATCTCGCGGCTCGTCATGAGCTTTTCGATGTCCATCAGGATCAGCATGCGGCCCTCGACAATGCCGAGGCCGGTCAGGTATTCGGTCGCGAGCACGGCGCCGAATTCGGGCGCGGGCATCACCTGTTCCGGCGTCAGCGTGAGCACGTCCGACACGCCGTCGACCACCATGCCGACCACGCGATGCACGACGTTCAGGATGATGACGACCGTCTGGTTGTCGTACTCGACGCGGCCGAGGTGGAACTTCACGCGCATGTCCACGATCGGCACGATGATGCCGCGCAGATTGATCACGCCCTTGATGAACGCGGGCGCATTCGCGATGCGCGTCACGCTGTCGTAGCCGCGGATTTCCTGCACTTTCAGGATGTCAATGCCATACTCTTCGGCGCCGAGCGTGAAGACGAGGAATTCCTGTCCGGCGGCTTCGCCTTGCTGCGCATTGCGGCGCGCGACGGGGCGGTTTGGATCGATTGGATTTCAGCCACGAGCAGCTCCCCTTGAGTCTGTGTAAGCCTTTTAGTGAGTCTGCGATCCGTGCTGCGCACGCGATTCGCGGTTGAGCGCAGCCACGTCGACGATCAGCGCGACACTGCCGTCGCCCAGGATGGTCGCGGCGGAAATGCCGTGCACCTTGCGGTAATTCGTTTCGAGGTTCTTGACGACCACTTGCTGCTGGCCGATAAGTTCGTCGATCAGCATCGCAAAGCGGCGGCCTTCCGTCTGCATGATCGTGACGATACCCTGCGTCGGATCGGTGCGCGCGCCTTCGACGTCGAATACCTGATGCAGCGCGACGAGCGGCAGATATTCGCCGCGCACGCGCACCACGCGCTCGCTGTTGGCGACCGTGTAGATGTCTTCGGCGGCGGGCTGCAGCGACTCCATCACGAAGCCGAGCGGCGGGATGAAGATCTCGTGCCGATCTTCACCGATATGCCGTCGAGGATCGCGAGCGTGAGCGGCAGCACGATCTTCGTTGTCGTGCCCGCGCCCTGGCGCGACATGATCTCGACGTGGCCGCCCATCGACTGGATGTTGCGCTTCACCACGTCCATGCCGACGCCGCGGCCGGAGATGTCCGTCACCTGATCGGCGGTCGAGAAGCCTGGCATGAAGATGAGTTGCCAGACGTCTTCGTCGCTCATCGATTCGCTGACCTGCATGCCCTGCTTCTGCGCCTTGGCGAGAATCTTGTCGCGGCGCAGGCCCGCGCCGTCGTCGCTGACTTCGATCATGATATTGCCGCCGTGATGCGCCGCGGACAGCACGAGCTGGCCGGTGGTCGGCTTGCCCGCCGCGCGGCGCGTCTCGACGGTTTCGATGCCGTGATCGAGCGAGTTGCGCACGAAGTGCGTGAGCGGATCGATGATGCGTTCGATCAGGCTCTTATCGAGTTCGGTCGCCTGACCGAACGTGACGAGTTCCACTTCCTTGCCGAGCTTGCCGGCGATGTCACGCACGAGGCGCGGGAAGCGGCTGAATACGTAATCCATCGGCATCATGCGGATGGACATGACGGCCTCTTGCAGATCGCGCGCGTTGCGTTCGAGCTGCGCCATGCCGTTGAACAGGCGGTCGTGCAGCGCGGGATCGAAGCTGCTCGTGGTTTCGGCGAGCATCGCCTGCGTGATGACCAGTTCGCCGACCAGGTTGATGAGCTGATCGACCTTTTCCACGCCCACGCGGATGGAGCTGCCTTCCGCCGATGCGGCGGGTGCCGGGCGCGCCTTCTTTTCGGCGTCGCCGGCCGGGGTGGCCGCCGGTGCCGCGGCTGAGGCGGGCTTCGCTTCGGCGCGGGCAGGAAGGGCGGCGGGCTCTTGCACCGCCGCCTTCGCTTGCTGTTGCTGGACCGGCGCGACTGCCGGTGCTGCTGGTACTGCCTGTGCCGTCGTGGTCGAGGGTTCTTGGCCGGCTTGCGCCGGCGCATGTCCACGGCCGATGCCGATCTGCGATTCGTCGATGACGAAGCAGCACACGGCCACGATATCGTCGGCGCCGACGTCCGAATCGAGCCAGATGACCCGCTCGCCGTCGTTGTCGTGCTCGCCGACGATGGAACCCAGATTGCCCAACTCTTCGGTCAGCGTCTCCAGGTCCTTCTCGCCCACCCGCCGTAGCGTAATTTTCAGGTGGGAGTCCAACATCCGCGTCGCTCGCGCCGAATTCTTCCGGCATCGCGGACAGCGCGGTTCCTGCATTCGTTCCATCGGCCAGCTCGAAGGCGCCGTCCCAGTTGCCGTCGTCCTCGATGGCCGTCATCGCCTGCGACAGCACATGCGTCGGTAGCGCGTTCACGCCCGCGTAGGCCGGTGCCTCGATGACGGCAGGCGCGGCCACGGCCTGAACCGCCTGGGCCGGCGCGGACGCGGCGGATGCATCTTCGTTCCTCAGACGCTCGCGCGATACGCGGCGAGCTGATCCTGCAGCACGTCCTTGGTCGCGGAGGAAGGTGTCGATCATGTCCCGGCGCAGCACGAGCTCGTTGTTGCGCGCGCGGTCGAGCAGCGACTCGAAAATGTGCGTGGTTTCCGTCAGCGCGGTGAAACCGAAGGTCGCCGCGCCGCCCTTGATCGAATGCGCCGCGCGGAAGATGGCCACGAGGTCTTCCGGATCCGGATTCGCGATATCCAGCACGAGCAGCAATTGCTCCATCTGCGCGAGGAGTTCGTCCACCTCGTCGAAGAAGGTTTGATAGAACTGGGTAATGTCGAAAGTCATGCTGGATTCACCGCAGGGATGCTGTCTTGTCTTTAATGCTGCGCTTGAGGATCGGCGAGGGCCGCGACCAGTTCAATCAGCAGTTCCGAATCGAGCGGTTTCTCGATCCAGCCCGTCGCGCCAGCCGAGCGAGCGGCGTCCTTGAACGGCTCGCCGGACTCGGTCGTGAGGACCAGGATCGGCGTTGCCTTGTACGCGTGATTCGCGCGCAGTTCGTTGATGAGATCGAGTCCGCACTTGCCGGGCATGTGCTGGTCCGTCAGCACGAGATCGAAGCGCTCCGCGAGCGCGCACTCCAGACCTTCGTCGCCGTCGCGCGCGACCGTCACTTCGTAACCGGCCGTCGTCAGCGTGGTGGAGAGGATTTGCCGCATGGCGGCGGAATCGTCGATTGCCAGAATGTTCTTGATCATGTCGTGTGTGTCTTTCGAGCTTTTGTCCGATGACGGCGCAAATGCGCCGACTCTTGAGGCCGAATTTGTAAGCGTGCTCAGCGGCACGAGCCGGCGTGCATTCCGCACGCCCGGCGATCAGCGCATGATGGTCGTCGTGCCGAACAGCGGCGCGATGCTCGCGATCGGCTTGAGCGCGTCAGCGCCGTTGCCCGCGTTGCCGTTGTCGATGGTCGTCGGCATCGTCGAGCAACATCGCGGCTTCCGACTTCTTGTTGAACACGATGATGCTGATGCGCCGGTTCTCCGGATCCATCGGGTCCCGTTTGTTGAGGTTCTGCGTCGACGCGAGACCGAGCACGCGCAGCACCTTGGCTTCGTCCATACCGCCCGCGACCAGCTCGCACCGCGACGCGTTGGCGCGATCCGCCGACAGTTCCCAGTTGCTGTAGCCCTTGTCGCCGCCCGCGTACTGCACGGCGTCGGTATGGCCCTGCACGACGATGTGGTTCGGCACGCCGTTGAGCGTATGGCCGATCTCGCGCAGGATGTCGCGCATGTACGGCTGCACGCTGTTGCTGGAGAGCGCGAACATCGGGCGCTTCTGCGTATCGACGATCTCGATGCGCAAGCCCTGCTGCGTCGAGTCGATGCGGATCTGCTGCTTGAACTGGCGCATCGTCGGATTGGCGTCGATCGCGGCCATCAGCTTGATCTACGTGCAGGCGATCCTGCTCGCGATATTCGAGTTCTTCCTGCGCAGCCTTGAGCAGTTCGTCGTCGGCGCGCGAGGGCGGCTGGCACAGGCCGCAGACGAAGCCGGGCCGCAGTTCGTAGGCGTGCACGACGAAGCGGCCACCGCAGCGCGTGCAAAGATTGGACTGCAGCATGCCCGAGTCGAAATACCGCACCAGCAGCGTCCAGGCGCGAGTGAGCGTGAGCACGGGCTCGTCGCCGTAGAGCGCCATGTGCTTCTGATAGAGCCGGTAGCTTTTGACGATCGCCTGAATGGTCGAGGTTTCGCCGCCGTGTTCGCAGACGAAGCGATACATCGCGTGAAACAGGGACGAATGGATGTTCGGTTGCCACGTCATGAACCAGTCGGTCGAAAACGGCAGCATGCCCTTGGGCGGCGAGGCGCGCTTCAGCTCCTTGTAGAGCTTGATGAGCCGGTCGCGCGACAGGCTGGTCTCGTTTTCGAGCAGTTGCAGCCGCGCGCCCAGTTCGATCAGCTCGATCGCCAGGGTGATTTCGCGGACTTCCGCGATTACGCTTCGCGTCGCCATCAGCGCTCGGCCCGAGCGGGAGGCGCTCAGCCGATCTGCTCGACGGGGCCGTCCGCCAGCAGGATCGCGGCGTGGGCGTGCGAAAGCGAGGTGAGCACCTGCGCGACCTGCTCGGACAGACCGAGGCGGTACATGGCCGACACGCGGTCTTCGTGAAGCAGACGCTGCGCGAGCAGCAAGTACGACAGATTCACCTCGCGGATTTCCGCGAGCGTACTCGTATTACTGTTCGTCATTTTTTTCTGATCGATACGTTGGCTGGCTGGGCCGTGCGGGAAACGTTTGCTCGGCGCATCCTTCATCGCTTGGCGAAAGGGCNCGCAAGGCTTGCGCGGTTTTCTATCGGACAAGCGCGCCAAGTTAACGCGAGAAAAGCGCGCGCTTACTTGTAGGAATTTTTCTTACAGGGAACCGCGTGGCGTGGCGCGCAAGGTGAAATCGAAGAGGGAAATGATTTAT
>JAQFVI010000412.1:25505-27590 GCA_029439495.1 Caballeronia sp. BR6202001590007 | reverse complement strand
AACAGCGCGGCGATCCGCGCGACCGGCACGCAAACGCGCGACGGCCACGTCTGGCTGGTCGCCGACGGCGGCACGGTCCACGCGAAGGGCACGGCTGCCGCCGTCAACGCCGACGGCAGCGGCGGCACGGTCGAAACGCGCGGCAATGCGCTCGACGTGTCGGGCGCAAACATTCAGGCGGGCAACTGGAAACTCGGCGCGCCGACCTTCACGATCGACGGCGCGACGGCGACGACGCTCGGCCGCAATCTGAGTCGGGGTACCAGCGTGGATGTCGAGACCACCGGCGCGAACGGCACGAGCGGCGATCTCGCCGTCAACGGCAATGTGCGCTGGAACGGCAACGCCGCGCTGACGCTCGGCGCGGCGCACAGCGTGAGCATCGGTCAGGGCGCGACGATCGCCAACACCGGCGGCGGCAACCTGACCGTGCGCGCGGATGCAGCGGGCGCGAACAACGGCGGCGGCATCGCCAACGGCGGCACGATCGACTGGTCGAAGAGCATCGGCATCGTCAGCGCGCTGTACGACATGAACGGCACCTACGCGCCCGGCACGCTGCTGTCGAACAGCGCAGCGGCTGGACCGCCGCGCCGTACAGCGGCCAGGTTACGCAGATCACCGCGTACAAGCTGGTGGTCAATACGGCGGACGACCTGCGCAACATGTCGCAGGATCTCGCCGGCAATTAACGCACTCGGCAAGGACATCGATGCCAGCGTGCCGAGCGGCGGCATCGCGTTCACGCCGATCGGCCTCACGACCGATGCGCCCTTCACCGGCCAGTTCGACGGCTTCGGCCACGCGATCGACAAGCTCTCGGTCGGCGACAGCGTGCTCAACGTCGGCCTGTTCGGTGTGATCGGCGAAGGTGGCGCCGTGCGCAACATCGACGTGACCAACGGCCATGCGGGCGGCGTCTATGGCTCGGCGACCTACGGCATTCTCGCGGACCGCAACTACGGCACCGTCGCCTACACCAGCACGTCGGGGACGGCGGGCAACAGCGCGTTCGGCGGCGTGGGCGCGGGCGGCCTTGTGGCCTACAACGACGGCCTGATCACGCAGTCCTATGCGACGGGCAACATCATTTCGTTCACGGGCGGCGCGCTCGTCAGCACCAACGGACCGAACGGCGTCATCGACGAATCGTTCGCGACCGACGGCGTTGGCGGCGGCGGGTCCCCGGGCGAACCGATGGGCGGCATCGCCGCTTACAACCAGGGAACGATCAACAACGTCTACTGGGACAAGGACGCGACCCGGCAGACGACAGCATCGAACCAGAACATCGGCACGATGCCGCCGGACTCGAACGCGCTTGCCTCGGCGCAGATGATCGTGCCCACCAACTTCGTGGGCTGGAACTTCAATCCGGGCGGTACGTGGACGATTCCCGAGAACGGCACGCATCCGGTGCTGCAATGGCAGCAGGCCACGCCCTGACGNGCCGTTCGGCACGACTGCCTTGAGCGGGAATCCATACGTCCCGCGCACGCTGACGAAGCGTCCCATCTGAAAGCGAAAGCCCGCACCGATGCTCGCGAGCGACGCATTGTTGGTCTCGCCCGGTTCCACGATGCGATTCCACACATGCCACGCGTCGAAGAACACGAACGGCTGCACCGCCGCGATGCTCCACGACATCGGTCGTGTTGACCTGTTCGCCGGGTTCGTAGATCACGTCGACGCTGCGGTACGGATTGGCGTTGAGCAGCGCCAGTCCCGACGTCACATCCGATTCGCGGATCGGCGCGCCGCTTTTTAGCGGCATCTCGCGCGTGAGCAGCGCATCGGAGAACCAGCGGTTGCCCTTCACGACGACGCGCCCCGTGCGGTATTCGGCGATGGTGATTCTCACGACGCCGTTCGATACGTCCTGCTCGGGCACATAGACATCGACGAGCGGATGCCCGGCATCGCGATAACGCTGCACGACCGCGTGCCGGATTTCCGACAGGCGCGCGAAGGTCAGCGACTTGCCGAGATCGGACGCGAACGTATCGAGAAAGCCCACGTCGACAAACGGCACGTTCNGCGCGCCCGCGCCTTCGAACGCGGTGCCCTTCAGTTCCCCGATCGCGG
>JAQFVI010000412.1:22357-25496 GCA_029439495.1 Caballeronia sp. BR6202001590007 | reverse complement strand
CATCGCGATACGATTGCGCGTGCGCGCCGCCGGCATGGGCGGCACAGGCGAGCGCCGCCAGAATGGCACTTCGTAGGCGCGTCATGCGCGATGACTCTCTCGCACGCATCTTCCTCTCTTCAGAGGCCGCATCGCTTGCGGCGGGCCGCACATGTTAACAGCGCGCATCATGCGCTCGTGTGTGCCATCGAACGGTGAAATCCGATCCGCCGCACCGGCAGGCGGCGCGCGGGGGCGAAGGCGCCGTCGCGGTACGGTCGTTGCGAAACCCCTTGCGACGAACGCTTCGGCAGCAAGGTGTCATCGCGACGACTTACAATCGATGCGCGTAGAAATGACTAGCCGCGCGTTGCGGGGCTTTAGAAATCACCGGCGCACGAGCGCGGAAGCCGCATTTCGAAGCGGGTCGATGCGCTGCGAAGCGTGCGTGGCCTTTATAGTGCGTAGTGCGAACTTCGGCCGCTGATTCGCCGACGATCGAACGCACTGCCGCACTGCCGCACTGCCGCACCGCGCATCGTGCCGCCATGCTGTCGAAGCGAATCGAGCCAACCCACTACTTAGGCGCCGGGTGCCGCAGGACCGCATTTCCAGGACCAAGATGGACACCACACCACTCGCAGGCATCACCGGCCGCGACACGCCGGCCGCATCCGCGAACGCCGATGCGGCCGGCGAATCGGCCCTTGCAGAATGCGCGCGCGAATCGATCCATATTCCGGGCGGCATTCAGCCGCACGGCGTGCTGATCAGCGTCGATGACGACTGCAACGTGTTGCAGGTCAGCGGGAATATCGAGCAGTTTGCGCATCGCGCGCCGCAGGCCTGTCTCGGCCAGCCGCTCGACACCCTACTCGGCCCCGCCGCCGAACGCGCGCGCAACGGCCTCACGCGTCTCACGCGCGACGGCACGGCGATCCATGTCGGCAACGTGCTGATCGACGGCTGGACGGAGCACGGACCGGTCGCGATCGTCGTACACCGGCACGAAGGCCTGTTCTTCGTCGAGGTCGAACCCGCGCAGGACACCGCCGACGTCTTTTCGACGATGTACCCGCTCGTGCGCTCCTTCGTCACCGAAGTGCAATCGATGCGCACCGTCGAGCAGCTTTGCTAGTTCGCGGCGACGGAGATTCAGCGCATCACCGGATTCGGGCGCACGTTCGTCTATCAGTTCGACGAGGAAGGCCACGGCCATGTGCTGGCCGAAGCCGTCGAGCCGGGCTATCCGTCGTATCTGAACCAGTTTTTCCCGGCGTCGGACATTCCGCCGCAGGCGCGCGAGTTGTACCGGCGCAACCGCATCCGGCTGATCTCGAACGCCGATTACGAAGCCGCGCCGCTCGTGCCGGCGCTGCATCCGCGCACGGGCCGGCCTACCGACCTGACTTACGCGTCGCTGCGCAGTGTGTCGCCGGTGCATCTGCAGTACATGCGCAACATGGGCACGCTCGCGTCGATGTCGATGTCAATCCTCGTCGACGACAAACTGTAGGGCCTGATTTCCTGCCATCACGCGACGCCGCGCTTGCCGCCCTTCGAAGTGCGCACGGCCTGCGAACACGTTGCGCAGATCGTGTCGCTGCAGATCGAGGCGCGCGAGACGCAGACCGAGGCGCACTATCGGCTCGAACTGCGGCGCATGCTGTCGAAGCTGCTGTCGTCGATGGCGAACACCGACAGCTTCGTCGACTCGCTCGTCAACGACGCGGGCGACCTGCTCGGCTTCACGCGTTCGTCGGGCGCGGCCGTGATCTTCGAAGGGCGCACGTCGCTGGTCGGCGTGACGCCGAACGAGCAGAGCGTCACCGCACTCGTCGACTGGCTCGACAATCAGAGGAAGACGTCGTGATGTCCGATCGCGCGTCCGAAGACTCCCGGCGCTGCACGATTCGTCCGAGGTCGCGGGCTTTCTCGCCGTGTCGATCTTAAAGATCTACCGCAACTACGTGATCTGGTTCCGCCGCGAGGTCGTGCAGACGATCGAATGGGCGGGCGATCCACGCGCGAAGCTCAATGCGCTGTCGCCGTCGCTGTCGCCGCGCCTGAGCTTCGAAACCTGGACCGACATGGTGCGCAACCGTTCGCTGCCGTGGCGGCCCGCCGAACGCGAGATCGCGCTGGAATTCCGCGCGGCGGTGCTCGGCATCGTGCTCAGGCGCGCGAAGGAAATCGCGCAGCTCGCGATCGAACTGGGCTGCGCGAATCACGAACTCGAAGGTTTCTCGTACACGGTCTCGCACGATCTGCGCGCGCCGCTGCGGCATATCGTCAGCTTCGCGGACCTGCTGCGGCAGATCGACGGCGAGCGGCTATCCGAGCGCGGCAGCAGCTATCTCGAGCGCATGGTGACGTCGGCGCGTTTCGGCGGGCGGCTCGTCGACGATTTCCTGTCGTTCGCGCAACTTGGCCGCGCGGCGCTGCGTCCGCATCAGGTCCAACGTTCATGCGCTGGTGCACAACGTCATTCAGAACGACATCGACGAAGCGGCAACTGCGCGCGTGCGATGGAAGATCGACGCGCTGCCGCCGATCGAGGCCGATCACGTCTTTCTGCATGTGGTGTTCACCAACATCATCGCCAACGCGGTCAAGTTCAGTGAGCAGCGCGAATTGCCGGTCGTCGAAATCGGCGCGCAGGCGGGCACGGGCGAACATGCGGGCTATAATACGATCTATTTCGTGCGCGACAACGGCGCGGGCTTCGACATACGCTACGTCGACAAGCTGTTCGGCGTGTTCCAGCGTCTGCATGTGAACGAAGCGTTCGAAGGCACGGGCATCGGGCTCGCGAACGTGCGGCGGATCATCGAGCGGCACGGCGGCAAGATCTGGGCGGAAGGCCGTCCGAACGATGGCGCGACCTTCTACATGGCCCTGCCCCGCCACTTCAGGCCCGAAAGCGGCGTGCGCCACGACGCTGCGATACCGCGGCATCCGCGCTCGCGCGGCTTGCGGCGGGCACGGGCGGCGCAGGGCACGACATCAACTCGCTCATCAAGCGTTCGAAGCAGGAGAAGAAATAAGACCCGCGCGTCGCCGTCGATGCCATGCAAAAAGGCCGCGATCCGTGAGGATCGCGGCCTTTGCTTTTGCTGTGACGCGAAGCCGGGAAGCAGTGGGGCTTAGAAGCGGTGAC
>JAQFVI010000412.1:22081-22347 GCA_029439495.1 Caballeronia sp. BR6202001590007 | reverse complement strand
AGCAGTGGGGCTTAGAAGCGGTGACGCAGACCGACGGTCGCCGCAACCTGATTCTGGGTCGACGACGGCGACAGCGTGTTGATCATCGCCACGTTGGCGCCCGCGTTGCCGAGTTCGCCCGACGCGTGCTGATAGACGCCTTGCAGATACACGTCCGTGCGCTTGGACAGCGAATAATCCGCCATCAGCGACACCGTATGCCACTTCGGATCGCCCGAGCCGTTCGCGCCGGTGACCTTGCCGTCCGTGTACGTGTGGAAGCATTG
>JAQFVI010000412.1:2661-22071 GCA_029439495.1 Caballeronia sp. BR6202001590007 | reverse complement strand
CGGCCGAGCGTTACCGTGCCGTACTGATCGCTGCCCAGACCGACATAGGCCTGGCGATTGAACATCGTGCTGTTTTCGTTGAAGCGGACGTTATTGAGGTTGACGCCGCTCTCCAACTTGAAGAGCGCGTGCAACCCGCCGCCGAGATCTTCACTGCCCTTCAAGCCGAAATACGTGTCCGACACCGAACCGCTGCCTTGCTGCCAGTTGTTATGGCCGCCTTGATTGTTGGTATAGACGAGACCGGCATCGAGCGTGCCGTAAAGGGTGACGCTGCTTTGTGCCTGAGCCGTAGCGGTGAACGTACCGAGAACGCCCGCGATGATGAGGTTTTTTCATGGTGCTGAGTGTCCTTTCTTTAGAGCCTGATGCTTCTTAACGTCGCTTCTTAAAGATCGAGAGCAAATACGCTTAAGCCTTAGGAAACTGGACACACTTTATTCGACCGACGCTTGAAAGTGGCCGTGTTTCGGGCTGATTCACACGCAACAATATTTTGTGGACGCACGGCAATCCGTTCGCCGCTGACCAGTTCAACGGTTCCTTCGCCATAACGCCGCACGCGTACGTTATCGCCGGGTGCAAACGACGGACGCGGCTTTATCGTGTCCTTGTCTTTATCCTTGCTCTTGCCGGGATCGAGCGCGTGCTCGCGCGCTTCGCGCGGACTCTCCATCACTTGCGGCGGATGCAGGCAGTTGTCGCATACGCCACACACATCGCCGTCGAGTTCGTCGTGCGAGGTATGTTCCGGGCTCGCGGCGAAGTAATCGAGCAGCATGCGCCAGCGGCATCGCGCGCTCTGCGCGTAGGAGATCATGCGTTCCAGCACTGTGCGATCGCGCGCGGCGCATAATGTTATGTTTGGCGGCATCGTCGAGATCGGCGAGCGCCGCGCCGTCGTCGATCAGCCTGATCGCGCCATGCCGCGTGCGGCGCGTGACACCGATATCGTTCAGCACCGTCATAGCGACGCAGCTTGTTCATGCCGATATCGGGCAGTGCTTTGTGCAAGCGCTCGAATGGCTTGTCGAGCGTGGCCGTGTCCTGCTCGCGGGTCAGTCTTTGAGTCGTTTCGCCGATGCGGCGCACGCCGATGCGGCGCAGCGTGTCCGCGCTCGAATAGCGTTCGCCAAGAAAGAACTGCTGAACCTGCTTGTCCTTCATCTCGAAGAGCAGGATGCATCGAGCGGGTTCGCTGTCGCGGCCCGCTTCCTGATAGTACGCATCGAGACTGCCGGGCATCTGCGCATGCAGCACGAAGCGGATATCCGGCTTGTCGATGCCCATGCCGAACGCATTGGTCGCCACCATCACGCGCGCGCGATTGTCCATGAACGTATCCTGCGCAGCGGATCGCGCGCCTGCCGCAAGCTTGCCGTGATAGCGCTCGGCCACAACGTTCGCCTCGACGAGCGCCGCATGCAGCGCGTCGCATTCGGCGACCGTCGCGCAATAGATGATGCCGCTTCCTTCCAGCGTACTCGCGAGCTCGATCGCGCGCCGCCGGCGGTCTTCCGGATTCGTCATCTGCTCGACCGCGAAGTGCAGGTTCTCGCAATACACGCCCGTATGGATGACGTTCGCGTGACGCATCCGCAATTCGTTGACGATGTCGGCCACCACCTCGGGCGTCGCGGTCACGGTGAGCGCGAGCATCGGCGGCGCGCCGAGCGTCCTGATCGCATGCGCGAGTTCGACATAGGCCGGCCGGAAATCGTGGCCCCACGGCGAGATGCAATGCGCCTCGTCGATCACGACGAGCGGCACCTCCGGCATGCCCTCGCCGGTGAGCGTCGCGAGAAACGAATCGTCGGCGAGCCGCTCGGGCGTCACGAAGCAGATGCGCACCGCACCTTGCGCGATGGCGTCCATTGCATCGCGTTCGTCGCCCGCCGACAGCGTGCTGTTGAGGACCGTTGCCGCGATGCCAGCTTCGTCGAGTTTCGATGCCTGGTCGCGCATCAGCGAGATCAACGGCGACACCACGAGCGTCATGCCTTCGAATTCGAGCGCGGGCAATTGATAACACAGCGACTTGCCCGCGCCGGTCGGCATGACGGCGAGCGTGTCGCACCCGTCCAGCACGCTGCGGATCACCTCCTCTTGTCCGGGCCGCAGATGTGGAAAGCCGAACACCTTGCGTAATGCGTTGTCGAGCGCGCGATCGAGTTGCCGGCGGGCGCGTACCTTGGGTCGGTACGAATCGTTCATGTGTTTTCGCGTTGATCGTTTGTTTTGAATCCGGCTCTTTGCGTCCAACAAACGCGCCGGCAAGGCATGACGAAATCGTTTGCATTCGATTAAACGGAATCCAAGCGAAATGAGAGAAGTCGGCTCTTAGTGCAAAGCAATGGGCAGACCCAACGAACGCTTTGAATAAAGCGCTCACGGGCGCGCAAAGTTTCCACGCCGGGCTGACGCGAAATCGCCGGCGAATCCAAGAGACGCAGGCTTTGAACGGCAAAACGCGATGCTAAGAAGCCCTAACTCGCAAACGTTTCACATACCGCTGCATGCGGTTCTCCGCGAGGTGCGTTTCAATTCGAAATAACTTAAATCCGGGAAATCCCGTACTTCGGTATAGGCTTTGCCCTTAATCGACTTCTGAAATTCAAGCCAGATATTCGACGATGAAGAGAGGCAACCGAACGCAGGCGAATTCCGAATTCCGACAGCGTCGTCCCGCCCAGCTCGCCGAACGCGAATTGCAGCACCTAGAGATGATCTTGTCGAACCTCGGGGAACGCAGCGCCGAACAAAGCCGCCTGTCCGCGAAGTATTGGGACATGCGCATCGCGCAGCTCGATACCGATTACGATCTCGTGCCGTCGCAGGCACAGCGCATCGCAAGTCTGCAGCGCAAGATCGCCCTGCTCGATGCCGCGATCGATCGTGCCGCGCTGCAAGCGTACGACATCGAACCCGACGACGAAGACACGCGCGAAGCCCGTCGCGCGGCCGCGTGACATCGCGCCGTCACGGTCACGCCGAAGCGGCTACCCAGTCGTTCACGTAGTGCTGAGCCGCGGTACGTGCGCTCATCAGCGCATCTTCCGCGCTGGCAAAGTTCCCGATGCGGTTCTGCGAAATCGAAAGCGGAGAGAAAGCGATCACCGGCCTGCCCGACCGGCTGATGGTCACGATCGCGAGAAAGCCCGGCGCTTCGGGTGTTTCGGTGGCCTTGTGCGCCTTCGCCGAGACGAGCCGGTAGATGGTCTGGATCGAGACTTCGAGCACGAAGCCCTTGTGGTTGTACGACCGTATCATCGCGACACCCCGCCTTGATCGAAAGACGCGATGCACGCCGCGCCCCGCTCGTCATCGAGCACACGGCCGCCTTCGCACGAGAAATTCTCGTGCGCTTAGCATTCGACATACCTGTGACGCGCCGCTATCCGGCGGATCGATCGGGCGGTCTTACTTGGCGCGGCGGATCGCCGACGCGGCGACGCTTTCGGCCAGCCCCGCGCACAACTCCGACCATTTGCCGAGCAGGGAAGAATCGTTGGTGAGGAAAGTACGGCGCACGGACCCATTCGGTCACGTCGCTGCCGTCGTGCGCGCACTCGAATATGCGCAGATCTTCGTCCGCGCTCGCGCCCATGCGCACGAGTTCCGCGAACGAATGCGTTTCCTCGATGCGGATTTCATAGACGGCGACGCTCTGCAGAACGGCAAGCACCGTCTTGCCGATGCGCCAGGCCGCTTCGCGGCTATCGGCCATGACGAACACGATGCTGTCGACGGGCGAACCAAGCCGCATCCGATAAAGCCGCGTCTTACATGCTTCACTGAGTTGCGTAATCATAATTCACGAGCTTGCGTGCATGCGCGTACGATGAGTCGATGCGAGGAACCGTCATCGGGTATCGCTTGGAGCACGGCGCCGTCAGGCTTGTTCCCGGCTCGCCGCGAGCGCGCATCTTACTCGATCGACGGCATTTCGGCACAGCGTACAAAAGCCGTGGGCATGCATCACAGCGCGGGCGTGTGCGTGCCGCCGGTGCCGTGGCCCATGATCGACGCAAGGTTCGCGACCGCCGGTTCGGCATACGTGATGGGCGGCGCATCGGTCGGCAGCGGCGGGGGCATCGTTGGCCGCATGCGCATAGACGGGCAGCGGCGGCACGGCCTGCGCGCCCAACGCGACCGGAAACACCGGTCCGCCGACGATGCCCACACCGAAGAACGGATGCGCCTGTGCCGTACCCACCAGCGTCGCGCTCAACGCAACGGCCAACGCTACGTGTTTGATCGTTTTCATCTTCGTTCTCCCTCTGTCCGGTTCGTCGATGCAGCCATTGTGTGAGCCGAAAGTGAGCGAAGAATAAGGACGCGGCAATCGCGACAGGTAGACTGCGCGTTTTCATCCTCGGTCACGGCGGGAGCAGGCACATGAAGCGCATTCTCATCATCGGCATCGGCGCGGGCGACCCCGACTACCTCACGCTGCAAGCCGTGAAGGCCCTCAATCGCGTCGACGTGTTCTTCGTGATGGACAAGGGTGAAGCGAAGGCGAAACTGATCGCGCTGCGCCACGAGATCATCGAGCGCCATGTGACGGAGCGGAGCTATCGCATCGTCGAAGCGGTGAATCCCGAGCGCGGTCCAGACAACGGCAACTATCGCGGCGCGGTCGAGACGCTCAATCGCGACAAGCAGGCTGTCTTCGAACGCCTGATCGCCGACGAACTCGCGGACGGCGAAACCGGCGCGTTCCTCGTCTGGGGCGATCCGNAAGTGATCCCCGGCATCAGCAGCGTGCAGGCGCTGGCGGNCGGACGCGGCATCGCCGAAGGCTTTCCGGCGAACGCGGACAGCGTCGTCGTCATGCTCGATGCGCAGAACGCCTTTCGCCACGTCGAGCACGAGGATGTCGATATCTACTGGGGCGCGTATGTCGGCACGCCGGACGAAATCCTCGTCGCGGGCAGGATCGGCGAGGTCGCCGATGAAATCGAGCGCATCCGCACCGAAGCACGCGAACGCAAAGGCTGGATCATGGACACCTATCTGCTCAAACGCCGTGGCCCCGGCGCCTGAACGCTCGCCCTATTTTTCACGATACGCAAGCGCGGCCCGTTCTCCGAAAAGTCATGCTGCGTGGCATCAAGCGAGCGTCGCGCATTGGGCGAAGGCGTTTCTTATCGTGGGAAGCGTCGCTTAGATCGTTGTTTCATCGACGCTTTTATTGCGTCCGACCGCGCATTCGGACGCGCGTGCCGCGTGCCATCTCCGTTAGGCTCTTATACAAGAGGCACCGCCAAGGGACGATTGCTTTTCACACACCGGAGATGAACCATGCAGAACGTCTTTATCGAACCGATGCCGAAAGGCCGCTGGGGCCCGATCGACGGCTACACGCTCGAATTCCAGGACGGCACGCGCGTCGACAGCGTGTTGTACCGGACCGAATCGCTGGCGATCAGCGAAATCAAGCTGCGCGGCTACAAGCCGCTCGTCGCGAAAGTTCGCATCACCGACAAGGAAGATGCCACGCACTGGAAAGCAGTCGAGGAAGCGGCGGCCTGACACGCCGAACACGCTGCAACTTACGCACGGCGCCGGACTTCTTACCGGCGCCGCTTCGTCCTCAGCCGAACTGCTTCGCGAATTCCTCCGTCAGAAAATCCACGCACGCCCGCACCTTCGCCGAGGTCGCGAGCCGCGCGGGATACACCGCCCACACGTTCGCCGGCTGCGTAACGTCCGGCATCACCTGCCGCAACGCTCCGCTTTGCAGATACGGCCGCACGTTCCACATCAAACACAGCACGATGCCGCGTCCCGCGAGCGCCCACTGCACCGCCACTTCGCCGTGATTGGTCGATAAAGGCCCGGTCACCTTGACGCTGTGCGTTTCACCGCGCTCGGCGAGCCGCCATACGCCGAACGGATGATCGCGCTCCTTGATCGCGAGGCACGCATGCGTCGCCAAATCCGCGATCTGACGCGGCGTGCCGTGCCGCGCGAGATAGTCCGGCGACGCACACAGCACGCGATGATTCGACGCCAGCCACCGCGCAATCAGATGCGGCGCGATATCGTCGCCGATGCGGATATCGAGATCGAAGCCTTCGCCGCCGACATCGACGAGCCGGTCGAACAGATCGAAACGCACACCGAGCTGCGGATACTGCTCCGTCAGCCGCGCGAGCGCCGGCGCGACCACCTGCCGTCCGAAACCGACGCTGCTCGATACGCGCAGCGTGCCGCGTGGCAGTCGGCGCGTGGTCGACACGTCTTCGACGAGATGATCGACGTCGTCGAGAATCTTGTTGGCCCATTCGTAGACGCTCGCCGGCTTCGGTGACGGTCACGCGCCGCGTCGACCGATGCAGCAGGCGCGTGCCGCCCAGATCGGCTTCGAGCATGCCCACGCGCTTGCTCACATAGGCGGGCGACACCTGCAGTTCCTCGGCGGCCGCGCTGAAGCTAACCTTGCGCGGCACGGTGCAGAACCCGCGCAAGTCGTCCAGATTGGGCATTTTATTCACGATTCGTGGATAGTGGTTTAACCGAAAGCCCGATTCTAAGCGGATCGGACGGGAATAGAATCGCTGGATCGATTTCCATCGCCATCCCAAGGAGACAAGCCATGAGCATCAAACACCGCATCGCCGTGATTCCCAGAGACGGCATCGGCATCGACATCGGCATCGAACTCGAACATCGAACTCGAATATCGGCATATCGAATGGGCGAGTTGCGACTACTATGAAAAGCACGGCCAGATGATGCCGGACGACTGGAAGTCGCAACTCGTCGACTGCGACGCGATTCTCTTCGGCGCGGTCGGCTGGCCCGACAAGGTACCCGACCATATCTCGCTGTGGGGCTCGCTGCTGAAATTCCGCCGCGAGTTCGATCAGTACATCAACCTGCGACCGGCGCGTCTCTTCGAAGGCGTACCGTCGCCGCTCGCGAACCGCAAGGCGGGCGACATCGACTTCATGATCGTGCGCGAGAACACCGAGGGCGAATACTCGTCGGTCGGCGGTGCGATGTTCGAGGGCACCGAGCGCGAGTTCGTTTCGCAGACGTCGATCTTCACGTGCAAGGGCGCCGAGCGCGTCCTGAAGTTCGCTTTCGATCTGGCGCAGCGGCGCGAGAAGACGCTGACGGTCGCGACCAAGAGCAACGGCATCTCCATTTCCATGCCGTGGTGAGACGCGCGCGTGGCGGAGATGGCGACGCAGTATCCCGATGTGAAGTGGGACAAGCAGCACATCGACATTCTGTGCGCGCGCTTTGTGCTGAGTCCGGACCGCTTCGACGTGGTCGTCGCGACCAACCTGTTCGGCGACATCCTCTCCGACCTCGGGCCAGCGTATACCGGCACGATCGGCATCGCGCCGTCGGCGAACATGAATCCGGATGGCCGGTTTCCGTCGCTGTTCGAGCCGGTGCACGGTTCGGCGCCGGATATCGCGGGCAGGAACATCGCCAATCCGGTCGCGATGATCGGTCCGCCGCGATGATGCTCGACTTCCTCGCGAAAGGCACGGGCCCCGGCCACGACGCGCACGACGTGATCCTCGCGGCCATCGAGGCCGTGCTGAAGGAAGGCCCGCGCACCGGCGACCTCGGCGGCACGGCCAACACCACCGAAATGGGACAGGCGATCGATCGCCGCGCGCGTCGCGCAACACGGGGAGTGAGCGAGATGACATTCCGGCTTTCGAAGGTCGAACTGATTCGCGAGCACAACTTCATCGACGGTCGATGGGTGCTCGCCGCCGCCGCGCGCTTTGCCGTCACCGATCCCGCGACGGGCGCGACCATCGCCAGCGTCGCCGACAGCAGTGCCGCCGATGCGCGCCGCGATCGACGCCGCCGCGCGCGCGTTTCCCGCCTGGCGCGACGCGTTGCCGAAGGAACGTGCCGCGATCTTGCGCCGCTGGCACGCGCTGATGATCGAACACATGGACGCGCTCGGCGAACTCATCTCGCTGGAACAGGGCAAGCCGCTCGCGGAAGGACGCAGCGAAGTCGCCTATGGCGCGTCCTATGTCGCGTGGTTCGCGGACGAAACCACGCGCATCTATGGCGACATCATTCCGCAGCAGGCGCGCGGCAAGCACATGACGGCGGTGAAGGAGCCGGTCGGCATCGTCGCGGCCATCACGCCGTGGAATTTCCCGCTTGCGATGATCGCGCGCAAGATCGCGCCCGCGCTTGCCGCCGGATGCACGGTCGTCGCCAAGCCCGCCGAAGACACGCTGCTCACCGCGTTGGCCCTTGCGCTGCTCGCGCACGAGGCAGGCGTGCTTAACGTGATCGCCGCGTCGCGCGACCGGGCGGTGCCCGCCGTCGCCGACTGGCTCGCGGATGCCCGTGTGCGCAAGATCACTTTCACCGGTTCGACGCCGGTCGGCAAATCAAATATCTGGCGCGCGAATCGGCGGGGACGCTCAAGAAGCTGTCGCTGGAACTGGGCGGCAATGCGTCTTTCATCGTCTTCGACGATGCCGATCTCGACGCCGCCGTCAACGGCCTGTTGGCGGCTAAGTTCCGCAACAGCGACCAGACCTGCGTGCCCGAATCGCGTCTACGTCCAGCGCGGCGTGTACGAACGATTCGCGTCGATGCTGAGCGAGCGCGTCGCCACGCTCAAAGTCGCGCCCGCGACGGATGCCACAGCGCAGATCGGCCCGATGATCAACGAGCGCGCGCTCGACAAGATCGCGCGCCACGTCGACGACGCAATCGCGCACGGCGCGCGTGCTGACGGGCGGCAAGCACCTGTTCGAACTCGGACCGCGCTACTTCGCGCCGACCGTGCTCGCGGATGCGAACGCGGACATGGCGCTGTGCTGCGAGGAAACTTTCGGCTCGGTCGGGCCGCTCTTTCCGTTCGACGACGAAGCCGAAGCTATCCGCGCCGCCAACGACACGCCGTTCGGTCTGGCGTCGTATTTCTCTAAAGCCAGGACGTGCGCCGCATCGATCGCGTGGCGCGGCAGCTCGAAGCGGGCATCGTCGGCGTCAACGAAGGCGCGTTCGCGAGTGAGGCCGCGCCCTTCGGCGGCGTGAAGGAATCGGGCTATGGACGCGAAGGCTCGAAGTACGGTCTCGACGATTACCCGTCGATCAAGTACGTCTGTCAGGGCGGTCTCAACTAGACGAGCGCGGCGGCGGGCGCGTAGATGAAGCCGCCCGCCTCGTCGCCCCAGGCGCGCGCGGCCTTCGACGTAAAGCCGCGCGGTGTATGCACACAAGGCCGCGTCGAGCGTGTCGATGGAAGTAAGACGCGCGACGTAGAGGCCGAGCCGTTCGAGCAAGGCGCGGTGCTGCACGCGCTTGAGTTTCGCCGACACGGCATCGCGGCCGAGCAGCGCGCAGGCGATCGCGTGCGGGAAGGTCTCGATGCACTCGCGCGCCTCTTCGTGCGCACGCCGGTCGCGCACCGGATGCGTCGCTTCGAACGCGCGATAGACGCGCAGGCCGTTGAACATCCACTCGTAAAAGCCGCTCGTGCTAGCTTCGGCACGCGCCTGCGTCGGCGTCGAAAAACACGAGATGCGCTCGCGGGCGAGTTCGCGCTCGGCGCTTCTTCCGTTGGTTTCGCTGCCCCAGCGGCAGGGCGCATCGATGCCGATCACGCGTGCATCGAATGCCGTGCACAGGCGGTGCAGTTCGGCGGGGTCCGTGTGCGCCGCGACGTGCAGCAGTTCGCCGCCGCGCAGGATCACCAGATGAAAGCCCTTCTTCGTGCCGCCCACGTTGATGCCGGCGACGGTCACGCCGATGTCCTCGCCTCGCGTCATGCGCGTGCGCCTTCGGACTGGACGAAGTCGATGAACGCGCGCAGCGGCGCGGGCACGTAGCGGTGTCCCGGATAATAGAGATACGGCCCGGGAAAGCGCAGCCACCACGGCTCTAGCACGGTTCGAGCGCGCCGTTTTCGAAGTGCGGACGCAGCCAGTCGTCGAACAACTGCACGATGCCGTTGCCCACGAGCGCGACGTCGACCGACAGTTCCGTCGACGTTCCCGTGCGCACGATCAACGGCCCCTGCGGCTCGATGCACACGGTTCGCCGTCGCGCTCGAAGGCCCATTCGGCGATCGCGCCGCCAGAGAAGCGATGCCGCAGACAGGCATGCCGCAACAGATCGTCGGGATGTTCGGGCCGTCCGTGCCGCGCCAGATAGGCGGGTGCAGCGCCCAGCGCCATGCGTTGCTCGCGCGGGCCGATCGGCACCGCGATCATGTCCTGTTCGAGGCTTTCGCCGTAGCGGATGCCCACGTCGCAGCCTTCGGACAGCAGGTCGACGAAGCAGTCGTCCGCGACGACTTCCAGTTCGATCTCCGGATACATCGACAGGAACGCCGGCAGCATCTGCGGCAGGATGAGCCGCGCGGCGACCATCGGCACATTCAGCTTCAGCTTGCCGACCGGCTTGTCGCGAAATCCGTTGACGACGTCGAGCGCCACTTCCAAACCGTCGAGCGCGGGTTTGAGCTGCGACATCAGGCGCGCGCCCGCTTCAGTCGCGAACGCTGCACGTCGTGCGATGCAGCAGCCGCACGCCGGTGCGCGCTTCGAGGCGGCGCACGGCATCGCTGACGGCGGACGGACTGCTGCCGATCGCGCGCGGCATCGCGGAACCCGCCCGCTTCGATCACGGCGACGAATGCCGTCAAATCCTTGATGTTCGGTGCAATGGTCATTGTTTGCCTATTCCGCACAGCCCGGGCGGCGCGCGGAGGTTTATCGTCCGGGACGCCGATCGTTATGCTCGACGCATGTTCAATGGAGAAATCGCCATGTCAGCCAGCAAGATCGCAATCGTCACCGGCGGCAGCCGCGGCCTCGGCCGCAACACGATGCTGAAGCTCGCCGAGAGCGGCATCGACACCGTCTTCACTTACCACGCCAATCGCACGGCCGACGACGTGTTCGCCCAGGCCCGCGCGACCGGAAGCAAGTCGGCGGCCCTGCAACTCGATACCGGCGCCTTCGACGCATTCGTCGCGACGCTGCACGATACGCTGAAGGAATGGGGCGCCGAGCACTTCGACTACCTTGTCAACAACGCGGGGACCTCGCATCACAACAGCATCGAAAAGACGACGGAAGCCGAGCTGGACGAACTCTACAACGTCCATTTCAAGGGCGTGTTCTTTCTCACGCAGAAGCTGCTGCCGCTGATTCGCGCCGGGCGCGGTCGAGACGGATTTCAGCGGCGGCATGGTGCGCGACAACCCGGAGATGAATCGCCGCATCGGGGAGATGACGGCGCTCGGCCGCCCGGGCGTGCCCGACGACATCGGCCCGATGATCGCGTCGCTGTTGTCCGAAGACAATCGCTGGATCAACGCTCAACGCATCAAAGTGTCGGGCGGACTCGCGATTTGACGCCGGCGTTTCGTGCGCGGCCACGCTTCGACTCGCAGGTAATTGAGGCACAGGCGCTCGATATGCGCGCGCAGCTTGCGGATGGTTGCCGCGCTCGCCTGGCCTTCGAGCAGCATGCGCGTCGGGCCGACCTGCGCGGCGGCGAACATGAACGCGGTCGTCGCGATGTCGTCGAAGCGCGCGTCGGATGCGGTGTCGAGCATCTTTGCGAAGGCCGCGCGATTGCGCGTCTCGATCTGCCGCACGAAGCCGCGCGTGTCAAGTTCCCCCGCGACGGCATAGAGCGCGCGCGACACATCGATTCTGCACGTCTTCTCGCGGATGAACACACCGACGACGGTTTTCACCATCGTCTCAAGCGTTTCGCCGTTCGTCGATTCGGCCGCCTGCACGAGCAGATCCGACAGCGCGGACAGATGCCGCTGCAGCACGGCGAACAGCAGCGCTTCCTTCTGCGGAAAGTACTGATACAGTGTGCCGACCGACACGCCAGCGCGTTCCGCGACGCGGATGGTGGTCAGGTGCGACCGTCGGCGAGCAAAACCTGAATAGTCGCCTCGAAAATCGCATCGACGGTTGCCTGCGAACGCGCCTGCCGAGGCTGTTTGCGGGCGTCGAGCGTGGCAGAAGGATCGGGGTGCATATGCGAATACACAATCTGAATGAATATTCGTATTCTATGTGAAGCACATTGACACGGGAGCCTGATATGATAGCAGCGCTGGACGCGCAACGCGCAAGGACGTTTCAACTCGGCGATCGCACCGTCATGCGCATGGGCTATGGCGCGATGCAGCTCGCGGGACCGGGCGTGTTCGGTCCGCCGAAAGATCGCGATGCCGCGCTCGCCGTACTGCGCTCGGTCGTCGAAAGCGGCATCACGCATATCGATACGAGCGATTTCTACGGCCCGCATGTGACGAATCAACTGATCGCCGAAGCGCTGCATCCGTATTCGGACGATCTGACGATCGTCACCAAGGTCGGCGCCGCGCACGGCGCCGATGCCTCGTGGAACTACGCGCAATTGCCGGCGGAACTAGAATCTCGGCGGTGCACGACAATCTGCGCAACCTCAAACGCGATGTGCTCGCGGAATTGCAGCGCAAGGGGCTCGTGCGCCACATCGGGCTCAGCAATGCGACGGCGGCGCAGGTGAAGGCGGCGCAGCGCATTGTGAAGATCGTGTGCGTACAAAACATGTACAACCTCCCGCATCATGCCAACGACGCGCTGATCGACAGTCTCGCGCAGGAAGGCATCGCCTATGTGTTGTTCTTCCCGCTCGGCGGCTTCTCGCCGTTGCAGTCCGACGCGCTGAACGGCGTCGCCGAACGTCTCGACGCCACGCCGATGCAGGTCGCGCTCGCGTGGCTGCTGCATCGTGCGCCGAATGTTCTGCTGATTCCCGGCACGTCGTCGGTGGCGCACCTGAAGCAGAACATCGACAGCGTCAATCTTCCTTTGTCGCCCGACGTGATCGCCGAACTGGACCGGATCGGCGCTTCGACGCCGGCGCCCTGATCGGCGACGCGGGCTTCTCGAAGTCGCGCACGAGCATCGCGATTGTGACCTTCGCGAAGCGGGCCAGCATCACGGCCTCGGCTTCGCGAAGCGTCGCGGACAGTTGCGCATTCACCGCGTTCGACCAGACATTGCTGATGATCGTCGGACATCAGGTCCGAGAAAAGCGGTGGCTCGCCGACCGCGCGATACACGTCGAGCAGCGTGATCTTCTCGAGCGACCGGGCCAGCACCCAGCCGCCGCCATGTCCTTTCTCCGACGCGACATAATCCATGTCGTGCAAGCCACCGAACAAACGCCGCACGACCACCGCGTTCGTGCCGAGCATGTCGCCGAGCGCATCGGATGTCAGCGGGCCATCCGCGTGTTTCATGTGGATCAGCGCGTGCAGCACGCGCGACATGCGGCTATCGGTTCTCATCGTGGCGGGTCATCTCAAGAAACTTCAGAAGTTGCGTGAGAGCATAACACGACGCTATCATGCAACTTCCCACGTTACTTGATATGCAGCCGGAGAGTTCTGATGGATTCGCACTACGACGTCATCGTGATCGGCGGCAGTTTCGCTGGCCTGTCCGCCGCGTGCAGCTTGCGCGTGCCCGCCGGCGCGTGCTCGTGCTCGACGGCCGGCGCCCGCGCAATTGCTTTGCGCCGCATTCGCACGGCTTTTTCGGGCAGGACGGCAAGTCGCCGGCGGAGATCGTCGGCGAGGCGACGGCGCAGCTCGCGGCCTATCCGACCGCGCGGATCATGACGAGCGAAGCGCACGCGGCGGAGCGCGTCGACGGCCGCTTCGTCGTCACTTACGGCGATGCATGCACCGCGAGCGCCGAGCGCCTGATTCTCGCCACGGGCATGCGCGACGAACTGTCGCCGCTTGCCGGACTCGACGAACGCTGGGGCGTGAGCATGCTGCATTGCCCTTACTGTCGGCTACGAGGTCGCGGATCGGCGCCTCGGCGTGCTGGCGACGCATCCGCTGTCGATGCGATGTTCGTGCCCGACTGGGGACCGACGACATGGTTCACGCAAAGCATCGTCGAGCCGTCGACGGAAGAGGCCGCGCTGCTCGATGCGCGCCGCGTGACAATCGAACGAACGCGCGTGCGCGTGATCGAAGTGCTCGGCGATGCACCGCGCATTAGCGGCCTGCGCCTCGAAGACGGGCGCATCGTCGCTATCGATGTGCTGTTCGTCGGTCGGGCCGCACACGCATCAGGTCGGCGCGCTCGCGCAAGGGCTCGGCTGCGCGATCGACAAAGGTCCGATGGGGCCGATCATTCACGTGGACGAATGGAAGCAGACGAGCGTGCCCCGAGCGTGTTCGCCGCCGGCGATGCAGCGACCGCGTGGACCAACGCGACCTTCGCGTCGGCGGCAGGCGTGGCCGTGGGTGTCGCGGCGTATCGGTCGCTGGTGTTTGGGCTCTAGCGCGCGCGGCCGATAGGTTTCGGCGGCATCTCATTCAGATCAATTTGGTTCGCAAGACTGTTCAGATGAAATAGATTCCAGTGCGGCCCACGAGCCCACGTTTTCTATCCGGTTGCCCCTCCCCGCCTCGTGCGGGTTTTTTCCGGGCATCGACAACCGATCAGAACAGACAGCGCAGGGATCAGATAGTCAGAATGAGTAAGAACAGTCATAGGCTGGTCACCGTAGCCGAGTTGGCTTCGGCGCATGGCGACGGTGGTGTCGAAGCAAATGCTGTCGCCGGAACGGACAAGCGAATGCCGATGCTCCGTGCGCCGGCCCTCGCCGCGATGCTGGCGATGGCTTCGGTTCCAACGCCTACATCGTCGCCGCGCTCGGCTCCGGTGCTCGAGTCATTCAGACGCAGAACGGACTGCCATAAGTCAACATATCGCGCCCATCCGCTGCTGGCGTGTCGTTGAATCACTATTCGCAATTCGACGTTCTGCACAATGGCGCGATCTTGAACAATTCGCCGACGCTCGTTCAGACACAGCAGGCGGGCTACATCGACGGCAATGCAAACTTGACGCCTGGCAACGAGGCCCGAATCATCGTCAATTAGGTGATGTCGAGTGCCCCGTCGCAGCTGCGCGGATATCTCGAAGTAGCCGGGCCGCGTGCGGAAGTGATCTTCGCGAATCCGAATGGGCTCGTCGTCGACGGTGGCGGCTTCATCAATACGTCTCGTGCCATCCTGACGACCGGCACGCCGAATATCGGAGCGAACGGCTCGTTGGCGAGCTTCGACGTCAAGGGCGGCAACATCGCGGTGCAAGGCGCGAGACTGAACGCAACGAACATCGATCAGGTCGATCTGCTGGCTCGTGCCGTGAAATCAATGCGGCCATGTACGCGAATCGTTTGAACGCAGTTGCAGGTTCGAATCAGGTCGATCATGATTCCCTCGCGGCGACACCCATTGCGGGAAACGGACCCGCGCCGTCGCTTGCAATCGATGTCAGTCAGCTCGGCGGGATGTACGTGCGAAGTATCTATCTCGTGTCCAACGAATACGGCGTCGGCGTCAGCACGCGCGGGCTGCTTGCGGCGCAGGCCGGCGACATGACGCTGCTATCGAACGGCCAACTGGGTTTTTGCCGGTACGAACAACGCGAGCAGCAACATCGATGTGAGCGCCGCGCATGGCATCGACAACAGCGGCACGACCTACGCGCAGGGAAACGTCGACGTTACGACACCGGGCGCGCTGACGAACAGCGGTGTATTGGCGGCACAGCACGATACGATAGTCAATGCGGGCAGCATCGCATTGACGGGCGTGCTTGGGGCGGGCGTGAACGGCGACGGTTCGCTTGCGCAGTCCGGCGACTTGAATGTCAGTGCGTCCGGCGCGGTGACAGCGACCGGTCGCAACGTCGTGGGCAGCAAAGAAAGCATGACCAGCAACGCGCTCGATCTTGCCGGCAGCGTGAACTCGGCAAATGGCGCGATCGTGCTTGCCGCCGACAGCGGCGATCTGAATCTGTCCCGCGCGACCACGACCGCAGGCAGCACGCTCGACGCGCGCTGGCGGTACGCTGATCAACGACAACGGCGCAATGTCGTCGGGTGGCGCGCAGACCATCACGGCAGGCGCACTCTTCAACCGCAACGGACAGATCGTGTCGGGCGGCGCGCTCGTCGTGCACGCGGGACAAATCGCGAATTCCGGTTCCATCACGGCGTTACAAGCCCTGATCGCGTCGGGCGTGCAGTCTCTGTCAACAGCGACACGTTCGCAAGTAACGCGAACATGACGCTGACAGCCGGCACGACGCTGACGAACGCGGGCCAGTTCGGCGCGGCGCGTGCGCTCATACTCTCGGCTGCGACCTTCGACAACAGCCACGGCACGACGAGCGCCGACCAATTCACGCTACATGCGGCGAACCTCGTCAATCACGGCGGCACCATCACGCAGACGGGACCGGGCGCGACGACCCTCGACGTCACCGGCACGCTCGACAACTCGGCAGGCGGCACGATGCAAACGAACAGCGCGGACCTGACGCTGGCTCCGGCTGCGCTGATCAACGACGGCGGCACGATTGTCACGACGGGCCAGATCGTCGCGCGAGCGGGAAGCCTGAGCAACCTCTGTGGCGTGCTCGCGGCGCAAGGCAACATCGTAGCAAACGTCACGGGCGGCATCGACAACACCCAGGGCGCGTTTCGCTCGCTAGCGTCGATGTCGCTCACCAGCGGCGGCGTGCTGACGAACACCAACGGACTGATTCAATCCGGCACGGGAGCTACGGGCGATACGAGCACGCTCGGCATACGGGCAGCGGACGTCGACAACACGAACGGGCTAGTCAGCAGCCTCGGCACAGGTGACGCGCGCGTACACGGTGGCAGCCGCATCGTGAATACGAGTGGTATAATGACCAACAATGGCGCCGTTGCCGTCGAGACCGATGTGCTCCTGAACACACAGAACGGCCAGTTGAGCGGCGCCAACGTCGCCGTCGACGCGCACATAGTCGACAACAGTAACGGTCAGATCGGCAGCGTGGCCGGTTCGATCGGCGACGTCTCTGTTCGAACCTTGGCTACGGTCATTAACACAAGCGGTCATATCAGCGCCACGCGTGACTTATTCGTCGCTTCGCCCTTATTGACAGGCGGCGGCGCGTACAGCGCGATGCATGACGTCGCGGTCTTCGTGCGAGGCGACTTTTCCCCGACCCAGGACCTGCAATTCAATGCCGGTCACGGTCTTACCTTTACGTTGCCCGGTACCTTTACCAACAGTGCGTTGCTTGCGGCGATCGATCGCTTATCCATCGATGCGGGCGCCATCGTCAACAGCGACACAATGATGGCGGGCGGCACGCTCTCGACACATTCGCACACGCTGGACAATACCGGCGTGCTCGTCGGCGGCAGCGTGTCGCTGAATGCGAACAGCAGGATATCCAACACCGGACCGACTGCGCTCATCGGCGCGACGCACAGCGATGGCGTGCTCGAAGTGCTGGCGCCGGTCATCGAGAATCGCGACGACACCACGGCGACCGACACGCAGGCCACGACCGCGATCTACGGTTTGGGCAAGGTCGTACTCGCGGGCGGCAAGGACGCGAACGGAACGTACCGGAGCGCGGACCGAATCCTCAACAGTTCCGCTCTGATCGCATCGGCCGGCGACATGCAACTCAACGCGGCGAAGGTCACCAATACGCGCACGACGATGACCACGACCGGCCTCAACCAGCCGGTCGCCGGCATTGCTCGAACAACTCGGCGTCAGCATGTCCGGATGCACGGCGGTCGATATGGCCGCATGCGCGGGTAAGGATGTCGGTTGGTCCAATGCCACGCCGGACATGATCGGCGGCGTCAACGTCGAACCACCCCACGGCGGTCAGTGGAACAGCGGCTATCAATACACGACCCATACGGGCGTGGCGATCGCGAATCTGATCGCGGGCATCAGTCCTCAAGCGCAGATCATCTCCGGCGGCAGACTCGATGCATCGAATGTTGGCCTGTTTGAAAACTATTGGAGCGCTGTCGCAGCGGTCGGCGAGAAGTAGCTCGATTAGAACAATTGGCGTGATCAAGCGGCTCCCTTATGTGCAAGTGACTTACTCGGGTCATTACCACTACAACAACTACGACGGACTCGGAGCATAACTGGACGCTGCCTTTCGGCGATGCGCCGTTTGTCGGTGGTCGTCCCGGTGGTTTTACGCAAGTCGCGCCCGCCGATATTCGTTCTTATCAATTGCCTGGCAAAGAATCGAGCTTCTTAGCGGGCGGCACGTTATCCGGCACGGGCGTGAGCATCGATAACACGGCGGGCCACGCGGGCATGCCTTCGCTTGGGCTTGTACCGACGAGTAGCGATGTCGCCAAAGTCGTGAATAACAACGGCTCAGGTAGCGCTCAAAACGTGCCGCAAAACCTGACGATTCCCTCAGGCGGCTTATTCAGTCGCGCAAACGCACCGGGTGCTGCTTACCTCATTGTGACCAACCCCGCCTTCACGAACCAGAAGACATTCCTATCGAGCGATTACTTCTTGAAGCAACTCAATCTGGATCCGTAGAAGGTCCAGAAGCGTCTAGGCGATGGCTTCTACGAACAGCAACTGGTCCGCAACCAGATGACGTCGTTGACCGGTCGCGCAGTGCTCGACCCCTATACCGATCTGCAATCGATGTACGAAGCGCTCATGGCCGCAGGCGCATCGCTTTCGACAACGTTGAATCTGCCGTTGGGTATGAGCCTGTCGCTCGAGCAAGTGGCGGCGCTCACGAGCAACGTCGTCATCATGCAGACGCAGATCGTCGATGGTCAAGCGGTGCTCGTGCCGTTCGTGTACCTCGCGAAGTCAAGTCAGCAGAACATGAACGGCTCGTTGATCGCGGCGACCAATATCGATCTGAAGAACGCGCAGACCTTCACGAACAGCGGAACGATTCAAGCGAATAACACGCTGTCGATCCAGGGTCGTCAGATCGATAACGCGTTCGGCATGCTGCAAAGCGGCGGGCTGATGGCGCTTACGACCACGGGTCACATTAACCTCACGTCGGCGACGGTGAAGGCCGGCAGTCTCGCGCTCGGGCGGTGACCTGATCTTCGATACGGCGGTCGATGCCGTGAATCAGATCAGCGCCACGGGCACGACGCGCACTTCGACGACGATTGGGCCGATCGCCAACGTCAATGTAACGCGCGATGCGTCGATCGTGACAGGAGGCGATCTCGGCATGTCGATCGGCGGCAACTACGACATCGGTAGCGTGCGAAGCGGCGAGCATAAGATCGTTAAACGCGCGAACGGTGTGTCGAACACCGACATCAACCGAACGACGGGCAGTGTCATCAAGGTGGGGGGTGAATCGCAGATTGTCGTGAGCGGCGATCTGACGGCGAGCGGCGCGAACTTTGATCTGGCTGGTAGAGGCGTCGTCGCAGCGAACGGTAACGTAACGTTCAAGGCAGCCAAGGCCACGTCGACCACCGACAGCAACAGCGCAGGCAGCGACAGTCACGGGAGTTATTCGGAGTCGATGCATCGCTCGGACGATACGT
>JAQFVI010000412.1:0-2619 GCA_029439495.1 Caballeronia sp. BR6202001590007 | reverse complement strand
GGAGGTGGCGAGTTCGCGTTCTTCTACGGCGACCTTGAGCCAAGGCAGCATCGTGTTCGCCAATGCTGTGGCAATTGCCAGCGGGAACGATATCAACGTGAAAGGCAGCACGATCGTTGGCACGCACGACGTCTCACTGGGCGCGGCGCACGATGTGAACATCTGCACGTCGCAAGACACGATGCGAACCTCCGGCAGCTATCGGGAGAAGCAGACCGGTTTCGGCACGAGCGGTCTAAGCGTCACCTAAGGCAGCAGCGACACGGCGACAACCGATCAGACATCGAGCGTGACGAACAACGCAAGCACGATCGGCTCGCTTGGCGGCAACCTGACGATTCAGGCCGGCAACACCCTGCATGTGACCGGCAGTGATCTGATTGCGGCGAAGGACATCACGGGTATCGGCAAAAACGTCACCATCGACTCATCACTCGACACCGCACAACGTTCGCAAATGCAGACAACCCATTCGAGCGGCCTCTCGCCCGGCCTATCCGGCTCGGTCGGCGATGCGATCAACAACGGATACGCGGAAACACGCGCCGCAATCCGTTCAGCAGAAAGCGGTAACGATCACGCGGCAGCCTTGCATTCGATCGCGGCCGCAGGCAATGTGGCGATGACCGTCGCTGGTTTGACGGGTGGCTCGCTGATGAAGAATCCGAGCATCGGCGTTCAGTTGAGCGTCGGTTCGAGCAGCAGCCGCAGCGATTCGAGCGAGACGCAGACGATGAATCGCGGCTCCAATGTCGCTGCGGGCGGTGCGGCATCGCTGATCGCGACCGGTAGCGACTTGAACATCGCCGGATCGAACGTCAGCGCGAACGACGTGCTGCTCGCGGCGAAAGACAGGATCAACGTCGTCAACACAACCGATACTGATTCGACGCGCAGTTTCAACAGCAGCAACAGCGCGAGTGTGGGTGTGTCGTTTGGTACGAACGGCTTCGGCATATCGGCGGCGATGTCCAACGCGCATGGCGATGCGAACAGTGATGCGGCGATGCAGAACGCATCGCACATTACCGGCGCAAACGGCGTGGCCATATCGTCGGGCGGCGATACGAACGTGATCGGCTCACAGATCGCAGGCACGCGCATCGCAGCGGATATCGGCGGCAATCTGAACGTGACAAGCGTGCAGGACACCACCGTGAGCGCGGCGCATCAGAGCAGCGTGGGCGGCGGCTTTAGCATTAGTCAGGGCAGTGGTGGCGGTGCGAGCATCAGCGCTCAATACGGGCACGCGGATGGTGATTATGCGCAAGTGAAGGAGCAAGCAGGGATCTACGCGGGTGATGGCGGCTTCGACATCAGTGTGAAGAGCGATACGGCGCTAACGGGCGCAGTTATATCGAGCGTAGCCGACGAATCGAAGAACACCCTGTCGACCGGCACCCTCACCTTCAGCGACATCGAGAATCACGCGCATTACTCGGCCAACAGCATCGGTGTATCGACGGGACTCGCCGGCAGCGGCTCGAAAGAAAAAGCGGTCGGTCTGGCATCAGTGCCGGGTTCAGGTGGCCTCGTGCCAATGATGGCCCAAAGCGAAAGCGGCGATCAGAGTTCGATCACGCGCAGTGCGGTGAGCGCGGGCGCGATCACCATCACGCACAGCGATCGTCAGACACAAGACATCGCAACGCTGAACCGCGACATGACGAACACCAACGACATGGTATCCAACCACGCCCGACGTGAACGACATCCTGAACAAGCAAGCCGATACGATGCAGGCGGCACAGGCAACGGGTCAGGTGGTGGCGCAGGGGATTGGAGCGTATGCGGACGAGCAAGAGAAAATGGCCGATGCCAACCATGACCAAGCGACGGCAGACGCGTGGGGTGAAGGTGGCACGAATCGGTTCGCCCTTCACATTGCGGGCGGTGCACTTATAGGCGGTTTGGGCGGTGGCGGCATTGACGGCGGCAGCGGGTGCGACAGGTGCAGGCGTTGCTCCGTGGGCTGTGGGCGATCTGAACCGTCTGGCCAATGGCACGCGGGATGCACTAGGCGGTGGTGACGGTACGCAGTTGGCGGGCAACGTGCTGTCTAATCTGGTGGCTGGTGGTATGGGCGCACTGATCGGCGGCCCGGCTGGCGCGATGACGGCGAACAATGCGGATCTGTACAACCGCAGCGAAGGGAACGGCCAAGGCGAAGGTAGCACGAAGAATTCTGCGATTGCTGGCGTGCAGAACGGGCTTCTATCAATCGCTGAGATCATTGTGAATGTGCCGAACGGCGGGCCGTTTGCTTCGCCCGGAGATCGGGGTATGTCTCGCTGGACGGGCTGCGTTCGCCTTATGCGCCTGGCGACCAACTCGGTCCGGACATGGCATTCTGGACTGCTGAACTGGTTACTAGAGGTTTTGGTAAGGGAACTGCTGCAGGGGCGGAAGCCGAAGCACAAGCGACGTTGAGAATAGCGCACTTCGCCTCTAGCAATTCGATCAATCAAGGAGAACTAGCAGCGCTTGCTGCTAGTGGTGTGAAATTCACGCCTCAAAATGTGGATGCAACGGGAACCACCACAGCAGGACAGACTGTATTTCTCGAGACAGGAAACGCGAGAGCAGACCTTCAGCATATTATTCAAGAGCACGGCGCCG
>JAQFVI010000411.1:180-24188 GCA_029439495.1 Caballeronia sp. BR6202001590007 | reverse complement strand
CCACCGACGACAGCAGCACCCAGTACAACGAGATGAACACCGGAATCTGAATGACGACCGGCAGACAGCCGCCGAACGGATTCACCTTCTCGGTCTTGTATAACTCCATCAACTGCTGGTTCATCTTCTGCGGATCGCTCTTGAAGCGCTCGCGAATCTGCTGCATGCGCGGCGTGATTTTCTTCATTCGCGCCATTGACTTGTAGCTTGCCGCCGACAGCGGGAAGAACACCGCCTTGATCAGCAGCGTCAGCAGCACGATCGCCCAGCCCCAGTTGCCGACGAAGCCGTGAATCTTCTCGAGCAGCCAGAAAAGCGGCTTGGCGATGATCGTCACCATGCCGTAGTCCTTCACCAGTTCCAGACCCGGCGCGATGCCTTCGAGCATGNAGCGGCTGCTGCACGCCGACACGGTACAGATCCGGATCGATCTTCTGCACGTAGATGTCGCGCTTCACGCCCGCCTGCGGAATCCACGCTGACGCGAAGTAATGCTGCACCATCGCGATCCAACCATTGTCCGCGGACGGCTCGAAGCTCGCCTTGTTCTTGTCGATGTCGGAGAAGTCAATCTTCTGGAAGTGCTTAGCTTCCGTATAGACCGCCGGTCCGATAAAGGTGTGCGAGGAGCGCGGCGTTTCCACCGGCGTGTTGTCGCGCACGAGTTCCATGTAGAGCTTCGGCGTGACCGGCGTGCTGCCGACGTTTTCAATCTTCGTGTCGACGTTGATCACATAGCTGCCGCGCGTGAACGTGTAAGTCTTGATGACCTTCACGCCGCCCTTCACCGGCGATTCGAACGCGATCTTCAGCGTCTTCGCATCGCCCGTCAGCGAGGTCTGGCCGGGAACCGGCGTGTAGACGTCGTTGTGATTCGGGAAATCGCCGCCGAGCAGGCCCGTGCGCGCGAGATACGTGTGGTTCGCGGTGTGATCGAACAGCGTGATGTAGAGGTCGGGTTGCTTGCCGTCGCCTTCCTTCATCAGCGAGAGCTTCGAGAGCGTGCCGCCGCGCGTGTCGATCTCACCGGAGTACACGTCCGTCGTGAACTTGACGAGCTGCGATTGCGCCGTGGCGGGCGGAGTCGTCGTGCCGGGCGCGGCGGTGCCGGCCGGCGCGTTCGGCAGTTCGGACGGCTGTGCGCCGGATGCGGCGGAACCCGGTGCCGGGTTGCTGGCGGTCTTGGCCGATTGCGTCGCGCTCGGGAAGAACATCGACGGGCGCCCATGGTCGCGTTGCCAGTTGTCGAACAGCATGACAACGGACACGAAGAAGATGACCCATAGGACGGTGCGTTTGATATCCATGCGTTGTCTCAATGTCGATCAGAAAGCGCGCTCGCGCCGTGTGGTTTTGAAAGCTTGTCGCACGCGCAGTCGGAAGACTGTGCATGCGCGGTGGACGCGTCGTCAGGAACGTCGTGACCTTCGGGACGCGGCACGAGATCGACGCCGCCCGCCGAAAACGGATGGTAGCGGCACAACCGTCTGGCGGCCAGATACGTGCCACGCGGCGCCATGATACTGGATTGCGTCGCGCGCGTAGTCGGAACAGGAGGGATAAAAGCGGCAACGGTTGCCGAGCAGGGGGCTGCAAGCTTGTAGAAGCGCAACAACGCGATGAGTGCCGTTTGCATAAGCTTCGCGCCGCCCGTCGCCGGATTTGCCGCGAGAGGCAAATCCGGCGCGATCCGTGCTTCATGACCCTTGTGGGCCGGGAGATTCGACGACGGCGGACGCTTTCGGCGGCTCCGCCACGGTGTCGGCCCTGCGGCGCGCGGCTTCGCGCACGGCACGGTCGAATAAAGTTTCCAGTTCCCCGCCGATCAGCTCGCGCAGCGGCGGTGAACTCGCGCTCGGCAGCGCCTTGCGATCGATCTTCGCGTGCAGCCGCACGAGAATGTCGAAGCCGGCCAGCTCCTGACGCCGCAATCTGAACGCTTCGCGCGCGAGCCGTTTGATCAGATTGCGCGTGACGGCGCGCGGCGCCTGCTTCTTGCCGATCACCAGGCCGAGCCGGGCATCGGCCGGCGTGGGCTTGCCATACAGAACCAGATGCGGCGAGCGTTGCCAGGAGCGCAAACGAAAAACGGATGAGAACTCATCCGTTTTCAGCAGCCTTGCGGCCTTGGGGAGCGCGGCCTGCGCCGGCAACCGAACGATGTCCTTCTTCAAGACTTCTGTGCTGTGCGGCGCGTGAGCGAACCGGCCAGTCGGACTCAGATAGCCAGACGCTTGCGGCCCTTCGCACGGCGAGCGTTGATGACCTTGCGGCCGCCGGCGGTCTTCATGCGAACGCGGAAGCCATGGGTGCGCTTACGGCGCGTCACGGAAGGTTGGTAAGTACGTTTCATGGTGCTCTCACTTGAGTGTTGATTGACCGCGCGGGCTAAGGCTCCAGTGTGGTCACTGCAAGCACGATGGCCGGAGGTTCAGGAATTCTATTTTCGCGTAACTAGCTATTTAAACCGTTTTCCTATTGACCGTCAATAGCTTAGCCTGTGCGCATTCGCGAAACGCACGCCTTTCGGCGCCCCGGACCGCGCTGATGTGTCCCTGTGGATAACTCGCGCGCTGCCCGCTTTTGGCGTTAGAATCTCGCCTTACTCCCAAATATATATCCATATCCGCCCCCTGCTTCGGCCCGCCGTCCGCCCGCAAACCCTTGCGGTGTAAGCCTCCGGAGCAGATCTGCTTGGCTGCGCTTGGACTTGCCTCGAACGGACAAACGTTCGGCAAGCGCGGCCTGCAAGTGTGGGGAGCAACCAAAACGACCGCATTCGATGAACGATTTCTGGGAACACTGTTCCGCACTGCTGGAACGTGAGTTGACGCCGCAGCAGTACGTCACGTGGATCAAGCCGCTGACCCCGGTCGACTTCGATACCGACGCCAACACCCTGCGTATCGCCGCTCCCAATCGCTTCAAGCTCGACTGGGTGAAGAGCCAGTTCTCGGGCCGCATCGCGGATGTCGCGCGCGAGTTTTTCAGCGCGGCCATCGACGTCCAGTTTGTCCTCAATCCGAAAGCCACCGCCCGTAACGCGCTCGGCGGCAGACCGACCGCCGCGCCGCGTCCGCCCGCGCCGGCCGCCGCGGTGCCGCATGCGCCGACGGTCGTCGCGCATGCGAACGCGATCGCGCACGTCAATGCCCTCGCGGCCGAAGCCGCGCAGCAGGCGGCGCAGTCCGCGCAGGACGATGCCGCCGATCTCGACCTGCCGAGCCTCGATGCGAACGAAGCGGCCGCCGGCCGCCGCACCTGGCGTCCGGGCGGCGCGCTGTCGGCAGGCGGCGAAGCCGATTCCGCCTACGAGCGCTCGAAGCTCAATCCGGTGCTGACCTTCGACAACTTCGTGACCGGTAAGGCGAACCAGCTCGCGCGTGCGGCCGCCATTCAGGTCGCGGATAACCCGGGCATCTCGTACAACCCGCTCTTTCTGTATGGCGGCGTCGGTCTCGGCAAGACCCATTTGATCCACGCCATCGGCAATCAGTTGCTGATGGACAAGGCGGGCGCGCGCATCCGCTACATCCACGCGGAGCAATACGTGTCGGACGTGGTGAAGGCGTATCAGCGCAAGGCGTTCGACGACTTCAAGCGCTACTACCACTCGCTCGACCTGCTGCTGATCGACGATATCCAGTTCTTCTCCGGCAAGTCGCGCACGCAGGAAGAGTTCTTCCACGCGTTCGAGGCGCTGGTCGCGAACAAGGCGCAGGTCATCATCACGAGCGACACGTATCCGAAAGAGATTTCGGGCATTGACGATCGCCTGATCTCGCGCTTCGACTCGGGCCTGACGGTCGCCATCGAGCCGCCCGAACTGGAAATGCGAGTCGCCATCCTGATGCGCAAGGCGTTGTCCGAAGGCGTGAGCCTCTCCGAGGACGTCGCGTTCTTCGTCGCGAAACATCTGCGCTCAAACGTGCGCGAACTCGAGGGCGCGCTGCGCAAGATCCTCGCGTATTCGAAGTTCCATGGCCGCGACATCACCATCGAACTGACCAAGGAAGCGCTCAAGGACCTGCTGACGGTGCAGAACCGGCAGATCTCCGTCGAGAACATTCAGAAAACGGTCGCCGACTTCTACAACATCAAAGTCGCCGACATGTATTCGAAAAAGAGGCCGGCTAACATTGCGCGCCCGCGCCAGATCGCGATGTATCTGGCCAAGGAACTGACGCAGAAGAGCCTGCCCGAAATCGGCGAACTGTTCGGCGGGCGCGACCACACGACCGTGCTGCACGCGGTGCGCAAGATCGCGACGGAGCGCGGCACCGATGCGCAACNGATTATTGCGCGCGCGGCCCTGTAATTCGGCAAAAACGCCCCATTTTCGGGAGCGGAGTCGTTTTGAGGCACAATAGTGATTTTAGCCGCCCAAGGCCTGGGCGGCTGGTTTCAAGCTTTCGCGAGTGACCGGCGGGGGCCGGCAACGCGTGTTACGAGGTTGTCTGCGGGGCGCGGTTGCACGCGTCGAAAACGCGCCACGAGCAGCGGTGGCGAAACCAGCGGACAGGCCGTCACATCAACGAAGGAACTCTATGCAACTGGTCAAGACCGAACGAGATAATCTTCTAAGGCCGCTGCAAACCGTGAGCGGTATCGTAGAACGCCGCCACACGTTGCCAATCCTCGCCAATTTGCTCATCACCAAGAACGGCGCGGACGTGTCGTTCCTCTCGACGGACCTCGAACTCCAGATCACCACTCGCGCCGACTTCGGCGTCGGCAACGACCAGGTCGCCACCACGGTCGCCGCGCGCAAGCTGCTGGACATCCTGCGCGCCATGCCGTCGGGCGACGTCGCGCTCGACCTCTCCGACAAGCGTCTGACCGTGCGCTCCGGCAAGAGCCGCTTTGCGCTGCAGACGCTCGCCGCCGCCGAATTCCCGACCGTCAACCAGGCTACTGACTTCGGCGCGAGCCTGTCGGTTCCGCAAAAGACCTTCCGTCAGCTGCTCGGCATGGTCTATTTCGCGATGGCGCAGCAGGACATCCGTTACTACCTGAACGGCATGCTGCTGGTCGTGGACGGCGACGAACTGATGGCGGTCGCGACCGACGGCCACCGTCTCGCGTTCTCGTCGATGAAGATCGAAGGCTCGTTTGCGCGTCAGGAAGTCATCATCCCGCGCAAGACCATTCTCGAACTGCAGCGCCTGCTCGAAGACATCGACGACACGCTGAAGATCGACATCGCGGCGACGCAGGTGAAGTTCACGTTCGGCCAGGTCGAACTCGTTTCGAAGCTCGTCGAAGGCAAGTTCCCCGACTTCCAGCGCGTCATTCCGAAGGCGCACAAGAATACGTTCGAGATCGGCCGCGAGAAACTGCAACGCTCGCTGCAGCGCGCGGCCATTCTGACTTCCGACAAGTTCAAGGGCGTGCGCTGCCTCGTCGAGCCGGGCCAGCTCAAGATCATGTCGACCAACGCCGATCAGGAAGAGGCGCAGGAAGAACTCGAAATCGCGTATCAGGGCGACACGGTCGACATCGGATTCAACGTCACGTACCTGCTCGACGTGCTGGCGAATCTGAAGGTCGATACGCTCAAGGTCAGCCTCGGCGATGCCAATTCAAGCGCGCTCATCACCATTCCCGAGAACGAGGAATTCAAGTACGTGGTGATGCCGATGCGCATCTGACGCGCACGATACCGTGAACACTCCAAGGGGCGGCGCGCCCCTTTGGCGTTTTTAATGGCGTTCGGAAAAGCCGAGCATCCATCGAAGTAGTGTCGAAGCAGTGACGCAAAACCGGAAAAATTCCATGACTGAAAACACAAATTCGCAACCCGACAACAAGCCCGACAACAGCTACGGCGCATCGTCGATCCAGATCCTCGAAGGTCTGGAAGCGGTCCGCAAGCGGCCGGGCATGTATATCGGCGATACGTCGGATGGCACCGGTTTGCATCACCTCGTGTTCGAAGTGCTGGATAACTCCATCGACGAAGCGCTCGCCGGTTATTGCGACGACATCCACGTCGTCATCCACGCGGACAACTCCATTTCCGTGACCGACAACGGCCGCGGTGTGCCGACCGGTCTCAAGCGCGACGACAAGCACGATCCGAAGCGCAGCGCCGCCGAAATCGTCATGACGGAACTGCACGCGGGCGGCAAGTTCGACCAGAACAGCTACAAGGTGTCGGGCGGCCTGCACGGCGTGGGCGTGTCGTGCGTGAACGCGCTGTCGGAATGGCTGCGCCTCACGGTGCGCCGCGCTGGCAAAAAGCATTTCATGGAGTTCGCGCGCGGCGTCGTGCAGAACCGCGAGATCGTCGAGGAAGACGGCGTGCAATATTCGCCGATGCCCGTCGTCGGCAACACCGAAAATCGCGGCACCGAAGTTCACTTCCTCGCCGACGCGACCATCTTCGGCAACGTCGAGTTCCACTACGACATCCTCGCCAAGCGCATGCGCGAGCTTTCGTTTCTGAACAACGGCGTGCGCATCCGCCTGACCGACCAGCGCACCGGCAAGGAAGACGACTTCGCGTTCGCGGGCGGCGTGAAGGGCTTCGTCGAATACATCAACAAGGCGAAGACCGTGCTGCATCCGAATGTGTTCCATGCGGTCGGCGAGCGCGACAACGTGACCGTCGAAGTGGCGATGCAGTGGAACGACAGCTTCAACGAGAGCGTGCTCTGCTTCACCAACAACATTTCGCAGCGCGACGGCGGCACGCACCTGACCGGTCTGCGCGCGGCGATGACGCGCGTCATCAACAAGTACATCACCGACAACGACATCGCGAAGAAGGCGAAGGTCGAGACGACCGGCGACGACATGCGCGAAGGGTTGTCGTGCGTGCTGTCGGTCAAGGTGCCGGAGCCGAAGTTCAGTTCGCAGACGAAGGACAAGCTGGTGTCGTCGGAAGTGCGCGCGCCGGTCGAGGAAATCGTCACGAAGGCGCTCGAAGACTATCTGCAGGAAACGCCGAACGACGCGAAGATCATCACGAGCAAGATCGTCGATGCCGCGCGCGCCCGCGATGCCGCGCGCAAGGCGCGCGAGATGACGCGCCGCAAGGGCGTGCTCGACGGCATCGGCTTGCCGGGCAAGCTGGCCGATTGCCAGGAGAAGGATCCGGCGAAATCGGAAATCTACATCGTCGAGGGCGACTCCGCGGGCGGTTCGGCGAAGCAGGGCCGCGACCGCAAGTTCCAGGCGATCCTGCCGCTGCGCGGCAAGGTGCTCAACGTCGAGAAGGCGCGCTTCGACAAGCTGCTGTCGTCGGAGCAGATCGTCATGCTGGTGACGGCGCTCGGCTGCGGCATCGGCAAGGACGACTACAACCTCGACAAGCTGCGCTATCACCGCATCATCATCATGACCGACGCGGACGTGGACGGCGCGCACATCCGCACGCTGCTGCTAACGTTCTTCTACCGGCAGATGACGGAGATCGTCGAGCGCGGCTACATCTATATCGCGCAGCCGCCGCTGTACAAGATCAAGGCGGGCAAGGACGAGCGCTATATGAAGGACGCGCACGAGCTGAACCAGCACATGCTGAAGCTCGCGCTGCAGGATTCGGAGCTGATCGCGAGCGAAGGCGCGGACCCGATCTCGGGCGATGCGCTCGGCGAACTCGCGCGCGCGTATCTGCTCGCGCAGGCGGTGGTGGATCGTCTGAGCCGCATCTACGATGCCGCGTTGCTCGAAGCGGTGATGGACGGCGTCACGATCGATCTGTCGTCGGAAGAAGCGGCGCAGGATTCGGCGAAGCGTCTGGAGGAGCGGCTGCGTGCCGATCCGCTGAAGCCCGAAGTGAGCGTCGAGCTGGCCTACGATCAGGTGCACGAGCTGCGTTCGCTGCATATCAAGCGCCGTCATCACGGCAACGTGAAGGTTTCCGTGTTCGACGAAGACCTTCAGCTGACCGCCGACTACAAGCAACTGGTTTCGACGGCGGATACCTTCAAGGGGCNCAAGAGCGCGATGAAGTGGCTGATCGCGGATGCCGAGCGCAACGTGTCGAAGCAGCGCTACAAAGGTCTCGGCGAGATGAATCCCGAGCAACTCTGGGAAACGACGATGGATCCGAACGTGCGGCGCCTGTTGCGCGTGCAGATCGAAGACGCGATCGCGGCGGACGGCATTTTCACGACGCTGATGGGCGACGATGTGGAACCGCGCCGGGCGTTCATCGAGAACAATGCGTTGCGGGCGGGGAATATCGACGTTTGAGGGGTTCTGCCCCCCCACAAGCCCGTGAACGAGCGATCGTTACGGGTTTTTCTGCCCGTTCAACGCGCGTTTTCCCGCAACGGCAACCAGATCTCCGTCACCAGATCGGCAGGCGCTATCTCGCGCGGATCGTTAGATACACCTCGAACACCGGCGCATCGCCGGTTTCACGCCTCGACTTTGGCAGCCATTCGCCGTACAACCACTGATACGCGAAGCAAAGCTGCGCATACGGCCCGACACATGCGTGAGCACCGCGAACTCGCCGCCCGCGATCTTCGCGTGCTTCACCGGCGCTTCGAAATTCACCGCGTCCGGCGCGAACAGTTCGCAGCACGCCATCGAGCGCAAATCGGCGGCGACCGCGGACGGATCGTCGAAATACACGCCGAGCGAGCACGCCTTCGGATCGACGAGCCCGCGCACCGACAGCCAGTGAAACAGTCTCTCGAACGCGCGTCCGATGTTCATGTACTCGCCGCGATGTTCGATCGCCGCGACCGGAAAACCGCCTTGCCTGCGAATGTCGACTTGATGCATCGCCGTGTCTCCTGAAGGAATGTCGTTCGCCGTAACGAACAGGGAAGCGCCGCCGTCATGACGAAACTGCGCCGGCGGCATCCGGTAACTCGTCTGAAACGCCCGCGAAAATGCCTGCACGCTGCCATAGCCGGCGCGCTCCGCGATGCGTTCGATCGGATCGGCGCCGCGTACCAGTTCGTTCGCCGCGCGATGCAGGCGCAGTCGCCGCCGCCGTTTCCCCGAAGAAGCCGTGATAGATCCGATGCCAGTGATACGACGACAGGCACGCCACCTCTGCCAACCGGTTCAGGTCCAGTTCGTCGTCGAGATGATCGTGGATGTACTCGACCACGCGCTGCAAACGCGCTTCGTATAGCCGCCTATCGTTCATCGCGCTGTCCCGTGGAAATCAGTGAACCGAAAGTAGCACGCACCGGTTTAGCTTTTCTTGCGGACTTCGCGCGAAGCAGCGCCGACATCGCGGCGCGCGAGCACGGCGCGCATATCGCCGTCGGCACGCCGGGACGCATCATGGATCACCTCCAGCGCGGCACGCTGTCGCTCGGAGCCGTGCACACGCTCGTGCTCGACGAAGCCGATCGCACATGCTCGACATGGGCTTCTTCGACGATATCGCGAACGTAGCGCGGCAATGCTCGAAAGACCGCCAGACGCTGCTGTTCTCGGCGACGTATCCGGAAAGCATCGCGAAGCTGAGCCAGCAGTTCCTGCGCTCGCCGCGCGAGATCAAGTTCACGGAAACGCACAGCAACGCAAAGATCAAGCAGCGCTTCTATCACGTCGAGGATCACGAACGCCCGCACGCGGTCGGCCTGCTGCTCGATCACTACCGGCCCGTCAGCACCATCGCGTTCTGCAACACGAAGAACCAGTGCCGCGACCTGCTCGACGTGTTGCGCGCGCAAGGCTTCGAAGCGCTGACGCTGCACGGCGAACTGGAACAGCGCGAACGCGATCAGGTGCTCGTGCAGTTCGCCAATCGCAGTTGTTCGGTGCTGGTCGCCACTGACGTCGCCGCACGCGGACTCGATATCGCGCAGCTCGAAGCCGTCATCAACGTCGATGTGACGCCGGACCCGGAAGTGCACGTGCATCGCATCGGCCGGACGGGGCGCGCGGGCGAGGAAGGCTGGGCGCTGTCGCTCGCAAGCATGGACGAGATGGGACGCGTCGGCGCGATCGAGGAAGTGCAGAAGGCCGAGGTGGAATGGCATCCGCTGAAGGAACTGACGTCGGCGCAACCGGGGCATCTGAAACCGCCGATGGCGACGCTGCAGATCCTCGGCGGCCGCAAGGACAAGATCCGCCCGGCGACGTGCTCGGCGCGCTGACCGGCGAAGCGGGATTCAAGGGCGAGCAGATCGGCAAGGTCAACGTGATGGACATGGTCACGTATGTCGCCGTCGCGAGCGGTATCGCCGACGACGCCGTGCGCAAGCTCGGCGTCGGCAAGCTCAAGGGGCGCAAGGTGAAAGTGCGCCGCATCTGAGCGCGCGCGTTACTTCGACGGTTCGCCCGGCATGCCTTCCGGCGACGGCTTGCGCTGCACGAGCCGCAAGCCGCTCGCGATGCTTCCCGCGCCCGCGAACGCCGCGCCGAGCGACAGCGCGAGCGTCGGACCGTGTTTCCCCGCGATGCTGAAGCACAGTGCGACGAGCGCCGCGCCCGTCGCCTGGCCGATGAGGCGTGATGTCGCGATGGTGCCGCTCGCGCCGCCGCTGCGCTCGCGCGGCGCGCTCGACATGAACGCCTTCAGATTCGGCGACTGGAAGAATCCGAAACCCGCGCCGCAGATCGCCATGCGGATGCAGATTTCGAGCGCGTGCGGCTGCGCGGGCAGCATCGCGAGCGAGATCATGCCGACGCACAGAATGGCGAGGCCGACGCCGCCGAGCAGTCCGGGCGCGTGGCGATCGGACAGGCGTCCCGCGATGGGTGCCATCAGCGCGACGAGCGCGGACCACGGCGTCATCAGAAAGCCCGCGACGAGCGCGATGCAGAACGACGCGACGACGATGCGCTCCGGCGCGCGCTGAGCCGCTTCGCCGAGCGCGAAAATCAGCGACGCGAACGTGACGACGTTGAGCAGCGCCGCGACGCGATCGAAGCCGTGGGTCGCGCGTTTGGTCTGCGGCAGCGACGGCAGCGCGATGCACATCGCGACGACGCCGACCGGCAAATTCACCGCGAAAAGCCACGGCCAGGTGCCGAGCGAGAGCACGATCGACGCGACCGTTGGCCCGACCGCGAACGCGATGCCGACCACCAGCGCGTTCAGCCCGACGCCGCGTCCGAGCCGATGCGGCGGAAAGATCGCGCTCGCGCCGAGATCTTGCAGCAAGCGCGCGGCGACGAGCGTCGGCAGCGACCACGCGAACGCGCACAGCGCTGACGCGATCAGAAACAGCACCAGTCCGCCGAGATAGACGCGCCGGTGACCGAGAATGCCGCCGAGCGCGGCGAGCGGCAGCAGCGTCGCGACCATCGATAGCTGATACGCGTTGATGATGGTTTCCCGCACATCAAGCAGGGCAAGACACAGCAGAAGCTGCGCATGGAGGTATCGGGCGAACTGAAGACCGTAATCGGTCGAATCCGTGCACGTAAAGCCACGCTGAAGGTCGTGAGCACCGCAATCATCGTCAACGAGCAGGGTCAGCGCATGACGCTCGACACGTTGCAGCGGCGTTTTCGAGAAGCGCGGCGCGCAGCCGGCGTCGCTGACATGGACTTCCAGTTCCGCGATCTGCGCGCGAAGGCAGGGACCGACAAAACGGACAGTTCTGGAGACATCCGACAGGCCCAAAAACAGCTTGGGCACACTTCCATAAGCATGACGGAACACTACGTTCGAAAGCGCCGAGGCGACAAAGTGAAGCCGACTCGTTAGTTTTTTTGCGGAAAAGGTTGTGGTTTGCGGAAAACGAATCGATGTTTTTTGGCTCGGCCGATCGGTGCGCAAACCCTTCTGGCGGAGGGCAACCGGAGTCGAACCAACCTGAGAATGTCTGACATCCCCAACCGGGTTTGAAGCCTGGCTGTACCACCGGATACGGATGCCCTCCACGGGCGCACGATTATAGCGGTCAGGATCCCCGGCCGTCGCACGGCGGGCGTCGCCGCATCAGGCGAAACACGAAATAGAACAGCGCGAGCGCGGCAATCGCGTCAATCACCGTCGCGTCGTGCAGATGCAGTTCCATCAGCGCGACGTGCAACTGCCGCTCGAACAGCGCGTCGCCGAGCAGCCAGAACGCCGCCCATGCGACGATGCCCGCCGCATCCCACAGAAAGAACGCGAGCGCCGCGATCTGCGTCGTGCCCATCAGCGGCGGGGTCACGAGCCCAAGGCCCGGCACGAACTTCGACACCGCGACGATCGGCTCACCGTGGCGCTCGAACAGCGCGCTCGTCGTGCGCACGCCGGAATCGACCGCATACGAGCAGCGCGACAAGGCCGCGACGAGCTGTCGTCCATAAATGCGCCCGGCGCAAAACCACGCGCTGTCGCCGAGCAGCGCCGCCGCGACCGCCGCCAGCAGAACGTGACTGAACGCAAGCCACCCGCTCGCGACCGCCGATCCGGCCAGCACCAGCAAAGGCGCCGACGGCAGCGGCACGCCGAGCCGCGTCAGTAGCACGGTCACGAAAACGGCCGCGGCACCCCACTGCGCGATCGCCGACGGCGGAATCTGGATCAAGCGTCACCTCTTAGTTCGTGGCGCCGCCCGGCGACGCGTTCCCTCACGAACGGCGCGGTCATGGCAGGCGCGATTCGACGAGCATCACCGGCACGCTTCCACAGCCCGCATAGCTCGCAATTTCGATGCCGCCCCACGGCGATTCCTCGCCATGCGCCGAAGCCATCGTGTCGACGCGGCGGTCCGGACGCAGCACGTTGAACGGCCAGGTCGGCCGGCGAATCTGCTCGTGCACGACCGAGCCGAGCCAGATCGGCGTCGGCGCGGCATTCGCGCGTTCGTGCACCGCGACTGCGTTGGCCAGAACCGCAGCACGTCGCGCTCTTGCGGACCGAGATGGGAACGCGTGAAAACCAGCTTCGACAGCTCGCCGTTGTTGAGCCGCGGCAATGCCGGCAAAGCCGTCGCGGGCACGTTCGGCGACACCACCGACAGCACGCTCGACAGCACGCTCTTCAGCGACACGCCCTGCACCTCGTGCCAGCCGCGGCTCGCGAGCTGCGCGCGAATCTGCTCGGGCGTCGCGGCCCATTGCACGATGATCGGCTCGCGCCGGTCGCCTTCCATGCTCGAGCGGTAGCACGAGAACGTGCGCCACACGGTATCGGTCCATTGCATCGGCGTGGTGACGACGTTCGGCAGCAGCGCGCTGTGCGCCTCGGATTCGTCCATGAGTTGCAGGCCGACGCTTACCGCGATCACCGCCAGCGCCGCGACCGGCATCAGTGGGCGTGGCTTCGGCTTCGACGGATTGCGCCACACCGCCGTCAGCGCGATGAGGAACACCCAGATCGCGGCGAGCGCCACCGCCGTGACGATCGCCGAAGTCGCCGTCGCGACGATCACGCCCGCCAGCATGCCGACGCGCCGCAGCAGCAGAAAGGCCAGAAAGCCGTAGAGATGACCGTCGCCGCGACATGACTGCTCGGAAACGCATGCTCGCTCGGCGCGAACGATACCGCGACGGGTTCGTGCGCCATGAAGCGGGTCGCCGCGACAAGCAGTTGCGAGAACACGACCGCGACGATCTAGTACGCGACCGTGCGCCAGCGGCGTTCGATCAGCATCCAGACGACGACCATCGCCGACAGGGCAACAGCNCCTGCACGATCGACGCGCCGCGCGCGACGTTCGACAGCACCGAAAAGAACACGACAGCAGAGANCAGACGCGCGGGCAGCCCGCGATGACACTGCCCCCACGCGACGAGCCGCTCGCGCGACGCGACGGTCCACTCCTTCGCATGGGAAACGACGACGCGCGCGACATTCCATATCGCCCAGCCGATCGCCGCCGCGACGACGAGGATCACGACGAGGCGAATCGACACCGCGCCCGCGAGTTCGATCTAACCGCCGAACACGACGCCGGGCGGGCAGGATATGCGTCGGCGCCCACACCAGCGCGGACATCACGTTGACGAACAGGAAGCGCGCGGGCGTCATCCCCGACAAGCCGGCGACGACCGGCACGACGGCGCGCATCGGCGCGACGAAGCGCGCGAGCACCACGCTCCTCGCGCCGTGCCGGTCGAAGTATCGGCGGCCCTCCGCGAGCGCGCCGGGATGACGACGGAACGGCCACATACGCGCGATCGAATCGGCATAGCGCTGCCCGAACCAGAAGCTCGCGGCATCGCCCGCGATCGCGCAGACGAATACCCAGCCGAGGTTCAGCGTGCCGGTGCCGACCAGCGCGCCCGCGACGAACATCGCCGTGCTGCCGGGCACGAAGGTACCGATGAACGCAACCGATTCGAGGAACGACGCGAGCAGCACGACCGCGAGCGCCCATTCCGGGTGGCCCGAGAGGAGATGCAGCAGCTTGAAGTAGGAGTGCTCCATCGGACGGAATGGCGCGGCAGGGGGCCGCGATCGATCAGATGGATTCGTGCCAGTGGCTATCGGCGTGCAACAGGTGCAGGTCGCGGTGGAAACGAGTGTACCCAGCCCGGTCGAAGAACTCCAAAACCTGAATCGCGCTCTTGCGGCCGAGCGCGCTGGCATCGCGAAACGTCGCCGCGCCGATCGCGCCGTTCGGCGCCTTCGCGTGTTCAGCGACCAATCGGGCCAGCGCGGCGATCGACGCACGGCCGTAGAACAGGTCGCGCACGACCTGATGGACGTCGCCGCGGCGCGCGAACTTGCGCAACAGCCTGCGCATGTCGTCTTCGCCGATGCCGTGCGTCTTCACGAGATCACGCACCCACGGCGGATCGAAACGTCCCGCTTCGATCGATGCAAGCACGTCCTGCGCGAGCGCTTCTTCTTTCGCATCGAACGCGACCGCATGCGAAGGCAGATGCAGCCACGGCCCGCTTTGCGCGATCGTGCCGGCGGCGGCCGCATCGTCGACGAGCGCGCGCCCAGCGCATCCGGCGCGAGCGGTGCGGCCATGCGGCGCTCGCGCGCGGCGTCCGGACCCTGTTCGTCAGAAAGCGCGCGTGAAACGCCGCGAGCGCATCGACGAGACGCGCATGCAGCGCGTTCCAGTGCGACGGCGCGATGAACAAGCACGTCGTCGTGAAACGGGACAGCGCGCAGGCCGTCGGGTGTGAACGGCGCGCCGCGCAGATGTTCGATCAGCGTGCGCGAGAGGCCATACGGCGCCTCATCGAACAACGCATCCGCGCGGCCGGTGTCGAGCATCATGGCGAGCGCATCGAGCCATGCGCGGCGCTGCGGCGTGCGGCGCTTGCGCGCGGGCGCGAACGGATCGGCACGCGCCGAGCGTATCGCCTTCGAGCAGCAGCGCGACATGCGCCACGCGATGCGTCGTGCCCAGATGAACATGCAAGGGTGTCCAGTGCGCGAGCGTGAGCGAGGCATCGTCGAGCAGGCGCAGTTCGACGTCGAGCCGCTCCGACGTCTTCGCGATACGCGCATCGACGATCCAGTCGCCGCGCGCGAGCGCGTCCTTGTCGACGCCCGCGAGATTCAGCGCGCAACGCTTGCCCGCGCGTCCGCTTTGCGCCGCGCGATTCTGCGCGTGAATCGAACGGATGCGCACGGGTTCGCCGCCCGCCTCGCGCGGCGCGAGCATCGCCGTATCGCCGACGCCGATGCGGTCCGCGAACACCGTGCCCGTCGGGATGGTCCCCTGCCCCGCCAGCGTGAAGACGCGATCGACCGCGAGCCGGAAGAAGCCGTCGTCACTCTTCGCGTGCCAGCGCGCGGCGGTCTCGTGCAGATACGCGTTCAGCACGGCGACGCCCGCATCGTCCGCGCGCGTCGCGTCGGTGTCGAAGAGCGGCGCATCGGCGAGCGGACCGTCGGCGAGCAGCGCGCCGATCTGCGCATGCATGTCGCGCACGCGTGCGGTGTCGCGCGATCGGTCTTCGTCACCGCGACCGCGCCTTGCGCGACGCCGAGCAGTTGCAGGATCGCCAGATGTTCGCGCGTCTGCGGCATNNCCGGGCACGTCGATAAAGCCGAGCGTCCCCTCGCCGCCTTGCAGCTGCACATAGGCGTAGCCGGGTTCGATGGAAATGCCGCGCGCCTTCTCTTCCTTCAGGCGATCAGTGTCGACGCCCGAAAGCGCGCGCACGAGCGTGGTCTTGCCGTGATCGATATGCCCCGCCGTGCCGACGATCATGCGGACGCGTCCGTTCGAAGTTGCGCGACGAACGATGCCTCGTCCGCCTCTTCGAGACAGCGCAGATCGAGCCTCAGCGCGCCGTCCGCGATGCGTCCGATGACCGGACGCGGCAGTTCCCGCAGCCGCTTCTCGATGCGGTTCATCTGCCCGCCCGCGCGCTTGCCGCTCGCGAGCGTGACGACGTCCATAGCTCGGCAACACATCGACGGGCAGCGCGCCGCTGCCGATCTGGCTGAACATCGGTTCGGCCGCGACGGTATAGCGATCGCCGAGCCTGCGCTGCAGCGCAGGCCGGATGCGCTCCGCGGCGACGCGCATTTCATCGGCGGGACGCATGAGCAGACGCAGCGTCGTCAGCCGTTCGCGCAAGGTTTCCGGGGTGCGATAGAGACGCAGCACCGCTTCGAGCGCCGCGAGCGTTAGCTTGCCGACGCGCAGCGCGCTGCTTGAGCGGATGCTTCTTGATCTTCGCGATCAGTTCCTTGTTGCCGACGATCAGACCCGCTTGCGGGCCGCCGAACAGCTTGTCGCCGCTGAACGTGACGATCTGCGCGCCCGCTTCGATGGTCTCGCGCACGGTCGCTTCGCGCGGCAGACCCCATTGCGCGAGATCGACGAGCGTGCCGCTGCCGAGATCGACGGCGACGGGTACGCCGTGCTGCTGTCCGAGCGGCGCGAGTTCGGCGGTCGTCACTTCTTTCGTGAAGCCCGTCACCGCGTAGTTGCTGCAATGCACCTTCATCAGAAGCGCGGTCTTCGCGTTGATGGCTTCCTCGTAATCCGTCGATGACAATCAGGATGCCGCGATCAGTCTTTCCATCGTGCTTCAGATGGAACGTCATCAGGTACAAGTCGCCTTCGATGGTCTGTCTGGATTCAAGGCGGCCGAGGAGGCGCGGCCGGAAGTGGTGATCCTCGATATCGGCATCTTCAGATGCGTGCGATTGGTCGTGCCGACTTCGCGCATCTTCGCGCCCGCGCGGCTCATGATGTCGGGGATGCGAAACGCGCCGCCGATCTCGACCAGCTAGCTCGCCGCGCGCGCCCGTGTGCAGATCGAATTCGAGATTCGCCGGCCGCGTGAGGATGTCCGCGACCGCGCGCACGGCTTCGTCGGGCAGCAATGCACGGCCGAGATTCGTATGCAGCACCGTGCCCGTCAGATTGAACACGCTGCGCACGCTGCTCTGCGCGAGCCGGGCGAGCGCGAAGTTCACCGCGTGATACGCGATGCCTTTGGTCGAATCGCAGTTCGTGCATTTGGTGCGCACGACGTGATGTTCCGTCGCGCACAGTCCGCACTGCACATAGCGATAGGCGTCATGCGATCCGCCGACGCGCACCACGCTCGCGACCGGCACCGATCCGCACACGGGACATACGCCCGGCGCGTCGAGATACGGCACGTCCTTGACATCGATGCGACTCACGAGATCGGTCCACGACCTGCAGCGCGGCCATGATGAACGGCGCGGCGGCCGGATCGATCTCGGCGAAGCGCAGCGTGACGAGCGCGTCGGCCTGCGTGTCGAGCGTGGCGGCATCCGTCGCGCGCAGCCGGGCGACGAGTTGCGCGAGCGGCGGCGTCAGCGCACCGGCGGCTTCGACGCCGTCGAGCAACATGAACAGCACGTCGCGCCAGACTGGATCGCGCGCATCGGTGGAGGCAGGCACGATTGGCCTCGAATGGCGCTGATGCAGTTCGATCGCGTCGCGCGCGGGCATGGTCACGGTGAAGATGCCGAGTGCGCGCTGCTGTGCGTCGGCGAGCGCGGCCATGAGACGCAGATAGCCGGCAAGGGGATTATTCACGTCCACGAGTTGCAAGAGACGCGCAGCGCGCGCGCTGAAGACGGTGGCGCGCTCGGGCATGCGAAGGCGCGGAATGGCCATCGGATCGAGCGATTCGATTTTGGCGGCGTCGAGAATGCGTTGGACCACGGGGATTTCCTTGCGGAGATTGCGGATCAAATTTCACACGGCGTCGAGCCACCGAAGACTCATCGGCCATCTAGAATTCATCGGCCATCTAGAATATTAGCTTATCGTGATAAATCTTGCGCTGCTGTAAGCGGCAGGCGAGCACACGATCGCAGTGACTTCATCGTCGTTCAATTGATATGGCTTGCTCGAAAAACGCGAGCCGCCTGGCTGCAGCACATCAATGTGATTGGAGGAATTTGCGNTCGGATTCAACTTGCGCCGGGCGATAAGGTGGAGGNACTGATCCGGCCGCGCCGGTTCCGGACGATCTCGTCGCATGGCGCCAACTCGAACCGGCAGGTCGCGAAACATGGTGAAACGCGTGAGATTCGACCGCGGCGACGTGGCGCGCGTGTGTTTGAATCCGGCCATCGGTCACGAGCAGCAAGGCGACTTCCGCCCGGCGCTCGTGTTTTCGACAGCGGTGTTAAATGCGACGGGCGTCGCGCTCGTCGCGCCGATCACACAGGGCGGCAACTTCGCGCGATGGGCGGGATTTGCGGTGCCGCTGTCCGGCGCCGGTACGGACACGCAAGGTGTCGCGCTGGTCAACATGATCCATGATCCGCATGCTCGATCTCGACGCAGGCGGCGCACGAAAGATCGAGCGCGGCCCGGCCGAAGTCATCCAAGATGCGCTCGCGCGCATACAGGCCATCCTCGACTGACGCGCCCGACTTCCCCCAGGCGCCTACTTCCCGATCAATTCCTTGAACCAGCGCGGATGATGCTTGCGCGCCCATCCATACGTGACCGTGCCGCGCGTCATCGCACCGATGGAGCCCTTGATCCACAGCGCCGCATAGATGTGAACGATGATGCCCACGATCAGCACGAACGCCGCGAAAGCATGCACCACGGCCGCCACGCGAATGATCTCGATCGGAAAATAGAACGAGAAATAGCGCCGCCAGATCACGATGCCGCTCGCCAGCAACAGCAGCCGGCACGCGACCATCGTGAAGAACAGCAGCTTCTGGCCGGTGTTGTACTTGCCGATCTCCGCAGGCGGTCTTTGCGATTAGCCAGCACGTCGCCGATCTGCTTCATCCACTGGACGTCGTTTCGGTCCAGATAGTTGGATGCCAGAAGCGCAGCGCCAGGATCATGAACGATATGAACATCACGCAGCCGATGAACGGATGCAGGATGCGCGTCCACTGCCCGCCGCCGAGGATCGCATACAGCCACGACATCGACGGATGAAACATCGCCAGCCCGGAAATGGCGAGCAGGATGAAGGTGATCGCCGTGATCCAGTGGTTGCTGCGCTCGTTCGGCGTGTAACGCTGAATCAGGCGCGGTTGCCCTTCACATCCCGCAGTTCGCTATCGTGTTTCATGGCTTCGCTCCTGTCCGCCTTCGCGACGACGAATCGCCTCGTCCACTTCCCGCTGCGCTTCGATTTCTTCCTCTTCGCTNTGCCCTTCCACACCTGCACGAGCGGACTGATGTGCGGGTCCTTCGCGAGACCGTGGTACAGCCCCGGCTGATCCGCATGATGCAGCACGTACATCACATGCGTACCGCCGACGCCCGCCGGGTTGTAAAGACCCGCGTTCTCGAAACCGCGCTCCTTCAGATCCTCCACGCGATCTTCCGCCTGCGCGATCATGTCCACCTTGGTGCCGAACATGATCGCGCCGGTCGGGCACGTCTTCACGCACGCCGGCTCTTGTCCGACCGCGACGCGATCCGAACAGAGCGTGCACTTGTAACGCGCGATGATCTTCTTTCGAGATGCGCGGAATATTGAACAGGCAGCCGGTCACGCAATAGCCGCAGCCGATGCAGTTCTCCTCGTGAAAATCCACGATGCCGTTCGTGTACTGCACGATCGCGCCCGGCGACGGACAGGCCTTGAGGCAGCCCGGATCCTCGCAGTGCATGCAGCCGTCCTTGCGGATCAGCCATTCGAGGTCGCCCTTCGGATTCTCGTATTCGGTGAAACGCATCACCGTCCACGAATGCTCCGTCAGGTCGCACGGGTTGTCGTAGATGCCGGTCGTATAACCGACGTCGTCGCGCAGATCGTTCCACTTCATGCATGCCGTCTGGCACGCCTTGCAACCGATGCACTTCGATACGTCGATCAGTTTTGCGACCGTGCCCGTGACGGGCTCGCGCGCCTGCGGCGGCGGCGTGGTGGTCGCCGAGACGCGCTTGATGTCGAGCGATTGCAATGCCATCTTTCGCCTCCTTATGCTTTTTCGACTTTCACGAGGAACGACTTGAACTCGGGTGTCTGGAGTTCCCGTCGCCCACGGAAGGCGTCAGCGTGTTGACGAGATAGCCCGGCTGCGTGAGGCCCTTGAAGCCCCAGTGCAGTGGCAGGCTGACGGTGCACCTTCTTGCCCTCCACGGTCAACGGCTTGATGCGCTTGGTGACCAGCGCCACCGCCACGATATGCTCGCGATTGCTCGATACCTTCACGCGCTCGCCCGCGACCACGCCCACTTCCTTCGCATGCTCCTCGCCGATTTCGACGAACTGCTGCGGTTGCACGATCGCGTTCAGACGCGCGTGCTTGGTCCAGTAGTGGAAGTGCTCGGTCAGGCGATACGTCGTGCCCGTGTTCGGGAACTTGTCGTGCGTGCCGAACGCGGCGCGATCGTCCGGGAACACGCACGCGGCCGGATTGCTAACTACCGCCTTGTTGTCCGGTCAGAACGGGTTTATAGCTGAGCGGATTCTCGAACGGCTCGTAGTGCACCGGGAACGGGTCTTCGTTTATGCCGTCGCGCGCGAAGAACCGCGCGACGCCTTCCGGATTCGTGATGAACGGATTCATGCCGTTTTCCGGCGGCTCGTCCACCTGAAGTCCGGCACGTCCGCGCCCGACCAGGTCTTTCCATTCCACGCGACGAGCTTGCGTGCCGGATCGAACGGCTTGCCGTTCACGTTGCACGATGCGCGGTTGTACAGCACGCGCCGGTTCACCGGCCACGCCCACGCCCAGTTCAGCGTCTGGCCGATGCCCGTCGGATCCGAGTTGTCGCGGCGGCCCATCTGATTGCCGCTTTGCGTTCACGAACCACAGAAGATCCAGCAGCCGCTCGCGGTCGATCCGTCGTCGCGCAACTGCGCGAAACTCGCCAGTTGCTCGCCCTTCTTCGCCAGCACCTTGGTCTTGTCGGCGGAATCGGTGACGTCGGCGAGCACGCGGCCGTTGAACTCCATCGCGAGTTCTTCGGGCGTCGGGCTTTCCGGATCGGCATACGGCCACGTCATCTTCAGGATCGGATCGGGATACGCGCCGCCATTCTTGCGATACGCATCGCGCATGCGCAGCCAGAGGCCGGACATGATCTCAAGATCGCTGCGCGCTTCGCCCGGCGGGTTCGCACCCTGCCAGTGCTACTGCAGCACGCGCGACGAGCTGACGAGCGAGCCGCGTTCTTCCGCGAAACACGTCGTCGGCAGGCGGAACACTTCGGTCTGGATCTGCGACGAATCGATGTCGTTGAATTCGCCGTGGTTCTTCTAGAACTCCGAGGTTTCCGTCGCGAGCGGATCCATGACGACGAGCCACTTAAGCTTGGACAGCCCGAGGCCGATCTTCGCCTTGTTCGGCGCGGCCGCCAGCGGATTGAAGCCCTGCGCGCCGACGGAGTGATGCGTCCAGCCGAGCGCGTACAGAATCGTGCCGGCACGATTCGGCGAGGCGGTCGTCGCGAGCGTCTCGCAGACCTTCAGGAATTTTTCGGTCAGCGTGCCGCAGACCTTCGTCACCATCTCGGGCGTGTAGGCCGCGAAATGCTGCTTCATCAGATTGAAGACGCAACGCGGATGCTGCAGCGTCGGATCGACCTTGACGAAACCGTCGTCGCCGCGTTCGTAGTCCCACGACGACTTGTAGTACTTGCGCTTGCTCTCGTCGTAACCCGAGAACAGTCCGTCCTTGAACGTGAAGTCCTCACGCACGATGAACGACATGTCCGTGTAGTTGCGAACATACTCGTGCTGAATCTTGTCGTGCGTCAGCAGGTAATTGATGATCCCGCCGAGGAACGTGATGTCCGTTCCCGTGCGAATCGGCGCGTAGAAATCCGCCACCGATGCGGTGCACGTGAAGCGCGGATCGACGACGATCAGACGCGCCTTGTGGTACGCCTTCGCCTCGGTCACCCACTTGAAACCGCACGGGTGCGCCTCGGCCGCGTTGCCACCCATTACCAGAATCAGATCCGTGTTCTTGATGTCGACCCAATGGTTCGTCATCGCTCCACGGCCAAACGTCGGGGCAAGACCTGCCACCGTCGGGCCATGTCCGACATGCGCCTGATTGTCGAATGCGAGCATCCCGAGACTGCGGACCGTCTTGTGCGTCAGGTAGCCGACTTCGTTGCTGCCCACCGACGCCGCCAGAAAGCCCGTCGTCAGCCAGCGGTTGACCGTCTTGCCGTCCGGCGTCTTCTCGACGAAATTCGCGTCGCGGTCGGCCTTCATCAGTTCGGCGATGCGGTCGAGCGCGTGTTCCCACGAAATGCGCTTCCACTCGGACGAACCGGGCGCGCGATATTCGGGGTACATCAGCCGGTTTGGGCTGTGGATGAAGTCGATCAGCGAGGCGCCCTTCGGGCACAGCGTGCCGCGATTGACCGGATGGTCGGGATCGCCTTCGATATGGATGATGCTGGCCTTCGCGTTCTTGGCGTTGTCGCCGAGGCTGTACATCAGAATGCCGCAGCCGACGGAGCAGTACGGACAGGTATTGCGGGTTTCAATGGTGCGCGACAGTTTGTACTGACTGTACTGTACTGACGAACCTCCGCAAGCGCGGGCGCCGGCGAGAAGCCCAGTGCAGCGAGGCTCGAACCGGCGAGCGTGCTCGCGGAGACTTTTAGGAACTGTCGCCTTGACATTTGCAGCATGATTGCCTCGGCGCTTCGTTTGTGGGGTGGCGTATAGGACGACCGATCTCTTTGCGCTGACGAAACGGCGCTGACGTCGTGATTTGTAGCCACTTCTGCAACCTTTTGGCGACACTCGCCGTTACCTGCCTTCGCTCGCCGTTCGTCGTCTTTCCGATACGTAATTCAGCGTCGCGCGGATGAGCCGGTCACACGGAAATGCGTTGCTGCCCGCTCCGCTGCGACGCCGCGCCGCATCTTCGCCCGTCCGTACTGGAATGGAATCTACTCGCCGAGAGGCCGAACCGCGCACGATCCGCGCACAGCCACAGCCATTTTCCGACGAGTCGAGGGGTCCGCCATGAGTTCCATTTCCACGCGAAAGATCGAAGCCACGATGAAAAAGGACGCGTCATGGGCCATGGCGCACTCAAAAATTCTCCGACAACCGCTGCGCCGCGATGGCCGCCAGCATCGCGCTCTACTCGGCCTTTTCGCTCGCGCCGACGCTCGTCATGGTGATCGCGGTCGCCGGCTGGGTCTTCGGGCCGGAAGCCGCGCGCGGACAGCTTTTTCACCCGGTCAACGGCCTTATCGGCGATCAGGCGGCGGCGGGCGTGCAGAGCATCGTGGAAAACGCGCATCGCGACGGCGGGACGGGCATCGCGGCGATCATTTCGTTTGCGCTGCTCGCGATCGGCGCGTCAGCGACGTTTTCGTCGCTCAATACGGCGCTCAACATTGTCTGAGCCGATGACCGGCGAGGCGCGCTCCAGCATCGTCACGATGGTGCGCGTGCGGCTCGTGTCGTTCGGGCTGGTGCTCGGCGTCACGTTCTTGCTGATCGTGTCGCTCGCGCTCGACACTGCGATCCAGGCCGCCGGCATGTGGCTGTTCGGCGATTCGCCGTTCGTGATCATCGGTGACATCGCGCAACTGGCGGCCGGGCTGCTGATTCTGACGATCGCGTTCGGCGCGCTGCTCAAGTTTCTCCCCGATGCGCCCGTGCAGTGGCGCGATGCGCTCGTCGGCGGTGTCGTCGCGGCGCTGCTGTTTTCCGCGGGGAAGAAGTTGTTTGCGCTCTACCTGACGCATGTGGGCACCGCGAGCGCGTTCGGCGCGGCGGAA
>JAQFVI010000411.1:0-170 GCA_029439495.1 Caballeronia sp. BR6202001590007 | reverse complement strand
CCGCGCAGCACGTGGGGCATGCAGAACAACGGCCGCCTGCCGCCGGGCAGCCGCGCGAAGATTGGCTCGCTGCTGGCGGCATCGACGCGCTCGGCGGCGCCGCTGCAGGCGGCGGCATCGGCGCTTCACGGCTTCGACGGTGGCACCGAGCACGCCCGCCAGCGCCCGCG
>JAQFVI010000410.1:11339-16985 GCA_029439495.1 Caballeronia sp. BR6202001590007 | reverse complement strand
CCAGGCCCGATTGCACCCGTTTTTTGCAATCGTTACCGTGGCGGAATGACGCTTTCGACTTCAAACCGATCGATGCCCGCCACTCAAGACTTCCACTTTCTGCTGATGCCGGAGTTCTCGTCCATCGGCTTCATGTCGGCCATCGAGCCGCTGCGCGTCGCGAATTGCTTCAGCGTGCTTCAGTGGCAAGTCGTATTGTTAGCATATCATACCGCGGATGGCGGCCCGGTCGCCACGAGCAACGGCATCTCGCTCAACGCGGAATGCGCCATCGATGACGTCACAGATGCGCGCCATCGGCGACTGGCTCAGGCGTCTGGACCGCGCCGGCGCGACGCTCGGCGGCATTGCCGGCAGCTTCATCCTGGCCGAAGCTGGGCTGCTCGCAGGCAAGCGCGCCACCATGCACTGGGAAGCGGCAGCGGCGTTCGCGGAGCGTTATCCGTCGATCGAAACGAGTCAGGAGCTATTCGAAATCGATGCCCGCCGCATCACCTGCGCGGGCGGCACGGCGTCCATCGATCTGATGCCGGATCTCATCGCGCGCGAGCATAGCGCGAAACTCGCGGCGCAAGTGTCGGAACAATTCGTCGTCGAACGCATCCGGCAACGGAGCGATCATCAGCGCATGCAGATCGCGGCGCGCCACGGCATCCATAATCGCAAGCTGATTCAGGTGATCGACGTGATAGAACAGCAGATGGAAAAGCCGCTTTCGCCCGATGCACTGGCGGAATCGATCGGCGTCACGCGACGTCAGCTCGAACGCCTGTTCTGTTCGCTGCTCAAGGACACGCCAACGCATTTCTATCTCGGCCTGCGTCTGGCGCGCGCGAGTTGCTTCAACAGACCGACATGTCGATTCTCGCGGTATACGTCGCGTGCGGCTTCGAATCGCCGTCGCACTTTTCGCGCACGTATCGGGCACGGTTCAGCACGAGCCCTCGCCAGGACCGCAGCGCATTGCACGCCGTGCATCCCGCGAGGCTCGCCGCCGCCTGAAGCTTCAGAACGAGTGACGCATGCCGATCCGCACATCGGCCTGCGTATTCGACGTCGACGGCGTAAAGCTATATCCGATCACGGCATCGACCGGACCCGAGGCGTGCAGATAATCGCCCGAGATGTACACGTCCGTGCGCTTCGACAATAGGTAATGCAGCCCGAGCGATCCCTGGTTCCAGTGATTGCCCTCGAAACGCGTGTGCTGATAGCCGCCGTACAAGGCGAGATCCGGTCGGAAGTTTACGACGCGACGGCTTCGTACACCTTCATGTACGAGGTCACGCCGAGACCCTTGATCGACGTCCAGGTGAAGTTGCCCGACAGCATCAGGTTGCCGAGCGTCCACGCGCCGCCAACGGCGAGCGCGCCCTGACGGTTCACCGAAAACGCGTTGGCGCTGAAGAGATCGGTGCGCGCGCCGGTGGCGGGATCGATGGTCACGGTCGGCTGGCCGAGGAAGGTGCGCGCGCCGATCATTGCATACGGATCGAATGCGTAGATGCCGTTCGGGTTGTTGAGCTGCGTATAGGCGACGCCCAGGTTGAAGGTGTTCACCGCATAGTGGCCGCCGACGCTCCATGCGCTGTTCTGATGGAAGTTGCCCGACACGTTGCCGAACGAATACATGCCGCCGAAGGTGAATTCACCGATGTTGTTCGACATGAACCTGACCGAGTTCGGCAGGCGGTCGCCGTTCATGCGATCGAAGTCGCCCTGATGGATCACGTAGCCGCTCGCCCACGCGGAGATGTTGTAGAGATAGACATATTCTTCGGTCATGTCGAGCTGGTTGCCGAAGGAAATCTGCCCCCACTGATTCTTCAGGCCTACATAAGCCTGGCGTCCGAACTTGGCGCCACCGAACACATAACGCCCCGTGCCGAGCCGAAACCCGGATTCGAGCGCGAAGATTGCCTGCAAGCTGCCGCCGAGGTCTTCCGTGCCGCGAAAGCCGATCCGGTTGCCGTAGGACACGCCGTCGTCGAACTTGAAGACATGCGAGCCGCCGCTGTTGCTCACATAGGTGATGCCCGCATCGAGAATGCCTTACAGCGTGACGCTGCTTTGCGCATGCACCCATGCAGGCGCGCCGGCCGCGCCCGCGGCGAGCGCCAGCCCGCATACCTTTGTTGCACCTTTGCGCGAGATGCGTGCGGCGTACCCTCTTCTCATGTCCTGGTCCTCTTGTCGTAGGCCGAAGCGTCGTTGTGGCGGATAAAGCGCAGCCTTACTGCATCGCGTCGTAACGATGAAGCCTGCTGTACGTGGTCGAGTTGCCGGTAGCACCGCCCGTCGACCCGCGCCGGGGGCGGCCTGAACTGCGGGGATTGCCGCTGCTGCGGGAAACGAGCGTTGAACGTGGATCGTGGAACGTGAATCCTTGTTCGACGCTGTTAAAAATAAGTGACCATATAGGTCGGGGCTCGACTCATTGCGACGCAAATCTGTCTGGTTGCGACGGCCTACTTCACGCCGAGCGCACTTTGCACGGCTTCGAGTCCGTTGCCGCCGCTCGCGGTCGTCACGCCTTCGAGCCACGTTTTGAGCAGCTCCAGATGATACTTGAGCGCTGCGGTCGCGGCGGCGTCGACGCTGGTCTTCTTCTCGAGCACGTCGGTGATGACGCCGTTCTCCAGATCGAAGTTGAACGCCATCTGTTTGAAGAGCCGCTCGACGTTCGGGCACTGCTGCTCGTAGCCGGTGCGGGAGACCGTGTTGACTGTCGCGCCGCCGTCGTTCGGGCCGAAGTACTTGTCGCCGCTGTCGAGATAGTCGAGCTTGAACTTCGTATTCGTCAGATGCGGTTCCCACGCGAGAAACACGATCCGCTTTTTGTCGCGCAGCACGCGTTCAACCTGCGTGAGCATCGCGGTCTCGCTCGATTCGACGACCTTCTAGTCGCCGAGACCGAAGGCCTTGTCGTCGACCATCTTCTTGATGTTCTGATTGGCGGGCGCACCTGGCTCGATGCCGTAGATGTGCTTGTCGAACTTGTCGGCGTTCTTTGCGAGATCGGCGAACGAATGCACGCCCGCTGCCGCGACATAGTCGAGCACCGCGAGCGTGAACTTCGCGTTGGACAGGTTCGGGCGCACGACGTCGATCGACTTCTCCTCGAAGAACGGCTTCACGAGCGGCGCCTGCGCGGGCATCCAGTTGCCGAGGAACACGTCGATCTGCCCTTTCTTGAGGCCCTGATAGGTGATCGGCACGGACAGGTTCGCGACGTTCTGCTTGTAGCCGAGCGCCTTCAGCACGATGCCGCTCATCGCATTGGTCGCGTCGATGTCGGTCCAGCCCGGTCCCGCCATGCGCGCCTGCAGCACGTCGGCGGATCGGCGGCGAACACCTGCGAGGCGGCCGCAGCGAGGGCCGCGGTGAACAGCGCGTGGATGAAGGCTTGTCTCATGGTGCGTTCCTGTCGTGACGGTTGATCGTGAGGAAGGTATGATCGTGCGACGCTCAGTGTTCGACGGCGGGAAAGCGCGCCATCGCTTCGAGATCGTCCAGATCGATGTGATTGCGCATGTAGCGCTGGCTTGCATCGACACGCGGCTGCCAGTCCCAGGACTGGATCACACGCCCTGGGTCGTCGCGTTGAAATGGAAGTGACGGCGGCGCTGGCTCTTCAGCACGTCTTCGTGCAGCGCGGCGAGATTCCAGCGCGTCGATCTCCGCGCGAAACGATGCGACCAGCGACGCATGACGTGCATCGGCCGCGAGGTTGTCGCGTTCGAACGGATCGGCCTCGACGTCGTAGAGCTGGTCGGGATCGGCGCTCGTATGAATGAACAGCGCCCGCGCCGGATCATCACGATCGGCGCGATCGCGCCTTCAGCCAAATATTCGCCGATGGCTTCGTCATGGCCGCCCGTCTGCGTCAGATGCGGCACGAGGCTTTGCCCGTCGATCGAATCGGGCCACACCTGCGGCGCCGTTCCGCGCGCGAGTTCGACGAGCGTCGGCAGCAGATCGAGATGCGACACCGAGTCCTTCACTCGCTGCGCCCGAAAACGCGCGGGTCGGTGCACAATCAGCGGCACGCGACAGCCGCCTTCGAAGAAGGTCATCTTGTACAGAGACCGCGCTCGCCGAGCATCTCGCCATGATCAGACGATACGACGATCGTCGTATCGTCCGCGAGGCCCACCTGTTCGAGCGCTTCGAGGATCGCGCCGAACTGGTCGTCGACATAGGACACCGCACCGTAATACGCGCGGCGCGCGTTGCGGATCCGCCGCTCGGTCGGCGGCGTGTGGTCGGCTTCGTAGACATGACGCAAGCGCTTCGAATGCGGATCGCTGGCGTCGAGCGCACGCGATAGGACGGCATGTCGATGTCCTCGTCCGCGTACATGTCCCAGTATTTGCGCGGAATCGCATACGGATCGTGCGGATGCGTGAGCTACGCCACCATCATGAACGGACGCGCGTCCTTGCCCGCATGGCGCTCACGCGCGATGTCGAAGAGTTTCTGACGCGTGGTGAAAGTCACTTCGTCATCGAAGTCGAGTTGATTGGTGCGCACGCACGGCCTGGCATCGATCACGGAACTCATGTTGTGATATCATGTTGGCAGCGCCTCGAGGTTCTGCCAGTCGGGCGTCCAACCGAAATCGGCCGGGTAGATGTCGGTGGTGAAGCGCTCTTCGAAGCCATGCAACTGATCCGCGCCGCAGAAATGCATCTTTCCCGACAGGATCGTGCGATAGCCCTCGGCGCGCAGATAGTGCGCGAAGGTGAGCGTCTCCGAAGGAAACTCCGCCGCGTTGTCATACGCGCCGATCTGCGACGGCAGCTTGCCCGCGAGCAGCGAGAAACGCGACAGCACGCACAGCGGACTTGCGCAATACGCGGATTCGAACACGGCGCCCTTGCGCGCGAGCGCATCGATGCGCGGCGTCTTCGTTACGCGATTGCCGTAGGCGGCGAGCGCGAACGGCGTGAGTTGGTCGACCATCAGAATAAGGATATTTTCTTTTGTCTCAAGCATGAATACGAGCCTCGAATAAAATCCAGTTCACGAGCACGAACGTTGAATGGTCGTTCAACATCCACTATTGCCGTTCATATCTGCGCTGTGAAGACGGCAATTCGTTATGCGCACATAAGGAGCGGTTATGTCGCGGCAGGATCATCTGCCACCGATGCAGGCGCTACTGATGTTCGAATCCGCCGCGCGGCTCGCGAGCTTCACCACCGCCGCGCGCGAACTCGGTTCGACGCAACCGGCCGTCAGCCAGCGCGTGGTGCAGCTCGAAAACGCACTGGGCGTGGCGCTCTTCAAGCGTGGGCATCGCGGCGTGTCGCTGACGGAAGATGGCGCGCGTCAGCTCGATGCGGTGCGCCAGGGGCTCGATCTCATTCGTGCGGCGACGAACGACATCCGTTCGCGCAACACGCAGCGCACGCTCACGCTGTCCACCGATTTCGGTTTCGCGACCTACTGGCTGATGCCGCGCCTGCCGCAGTTCAAGGCGCTGATGCCCGACGTCGACGTGCGCATCAATACCTCGCAGCAGTTGCCGAGCGCGTCGGGCGTGCATGCGGACGTGGTCATCGTGTTCGGGGATACGGCCGGCGACTGGGGCGCGCGTCACGCGGTCAAGTTGTTTCCCGAACGCGTGATGCCGGTGTGCAA
>JAQFVI010000410.1:11166-11329 GCA_029439495.1 Caballeronia sp. BR6202001590007 | reverse complement strand
CGACGCGCACGGTCTCGCCGTGCCGCCCGCGCAGGGCGGCTTCACCTTCAACAGCTATGCGCTCGTCACGCATGCGGCGGTCATGGGCCAGCTCGTCACGCTGTGCAATGCGCCGCTCGTCACCGAACGCGGCTACATGCTGCTGACGCCGCGCGAGGCACCG
>JAQFVI010000410.1:5077-11156 GCA_029439495.1 Caballeronia sp. BR6202001590007 | reverse complement strand
CGCGGGCTGACGCTTCTGTACTATCCGCAAGGCGTTTCGCTTCTGTCCGCCACGCGGCGGCATTTGCTCTACTAGCGCGTACGCTCGCCGCATTCCGTGGCGCGGCATCCCGGCCATTCCAGCAATCTTCGCAAGTGGAGCACGCATGTCCGCCGAATCACGTTCCGATCAACTGGTGCTCACCGTTTCGTGCCCGAGCGCGGCGGGGCAGGTCGCCGCCATCGTCGGCTTTCTCGAGAAGCATCACGATTATATCGACGAATTGACCGTTTTCGACGACGACCTGTCCGAACGCTTCTTCGTGCGCTGCTTGTTTCATGGCGCACACGCGGACGAAGCGCTCGACCTCGCCATGCTCAAGCGCGAATTCGAGCCCATCGCGGCGAGTTTCTCTATGACCTGGGCCATGCACGATCTGAACGTGCGTCCCAAAGTGCTGATCATGGTGTCGAAACTCGAACACTGCCTCGCGGACCTGCTGTTCCGCTGGCGCATGGGCGAACTGAAGATGGATATCGTCGGCATCGGCTCGAATCACGCGGACCTCGCGCCGCTCGCCGAGCAGCACGGACTGCGCTTTCATCATCTGCCGATCACGGCCGATACCAAGCCGCAACAGGAAACGTGCCTGCTCGATCTGTTCGACACGTCCGGCGCGGAACTGATGATCCTCGCGCGCTACATGCAGATTCTGTCCGGCGAGACAAGCCGCAAGCTCGCGGGTTGCGCGATCAATATCCACCACTCGTTCCTGCCGGGCTTCAAGGGCGCGAACCGTATCACCAGGCGCATACGCGCGGCGTGAAGCTGATCGGCGCGACGGCCCACTTCGTCACCGACGATCTCGACGAAGGCCCGATCATCGAGCAGGAAGTGGAGCGCGTCGATCACTCGTACGCCCCGAGCGCCTGCTCGCGACCGATCGCGATATCGAGTGCATCACGCTCGCGCGTGCGATCAAGGCGTTCACGGAGCGGCGCGTGTTCACCAACGGCGAGCGGACCGTGGTGTTGCACTGAATTTGCGCTGATCAGCGCCAAACGAAAAGGCGCCGCTTCATGCGGCGCCTTTTTTCACGCGTATCTAGCGTATCTAATTTGGTCCAGGTGTCCACGCGGTCGCCGTGCGCGGCGATCCACTCGGCGGCGGCGGCGGTCGGCTTCGCACCGTTCTGCGTCGCGCAGCATCACGTCGTCTATCTCGCCCGGGTTCCACTTGAACTTCTTCAGGAAAGCGACGACTGGCGGCGCCTTCTTTTCGAGTTCCGGGTGGATCACGTTGTCGACGTGCTCCGACTCGCCGAACACCTTTTTCGGGTCGTCGAGGAACTTGAGCTTGTACTTCGCGAACATCCAGTGAGGCTTCCAGCCCGTCACGATAATCGGCTTGTTGGACGCCTGCGAGCGCGCCAGTTCCGTGGTCATCGCGGAGCCCGAACTCGGCAGCAGCTTGTAGTCGAGGTTGTAGGCCTTGATGGCCTCGCCGGTCTTCTGCATGACGCCCGCGCCCGCATCGATGCCGACGATGCGCGAATCGAACTCGGCCTTCTTCGCGTTGAGATCCGCGAGGCTCGATGCATCGACGTTGGCCGGGACGATCAGGCCGATCTTCGCATTCTCGAAGTTCGGGCCGAGGTCGACGACCTTCGACTGGAAGTTCTTGTAGTAATTGCCGTGCGTCACCGGCAGCCACGCGGAAAGCGTCGCGTCGAGATCGCCGCGCGCCACGCCCTGCCACATCACGCCCGCCACGACCGGCACCAGTTGCACTGGATAGCCGAGCTTCTTCTCGATGATGCGCGCCGCGACGTTCGACGTCGCCACGCTGTCGTCCCACCCTTCCACATAGCCGATCTTAATGGTCGGCTTGTCGGCGGCGTTCACCCCAAAGCTCATTGCGATCGCGGCGCTCATCGCCCCGAGCACGAGCATTCTTCTCATCGACTTCATTTGGTTTCCCCTTAGCGGCCCCACGCCGTGTAGCATTGAGAATCGCCAGCCAGAATTGGCCCGTAACGCGCTTTTCCGACATCGACTTGTACAGAAACGACGCTCCCCTCCCTGCCTTTCCCTCGACACGGGCTCGCCCGAGGAAAACCCTGTGTTGCTCGTCCGGCTTGCGCTACTTGTCGACGACGAGATCGCTGAGCGGCTTGCTGCAGCACAACAGCACCATGCCCTGATCGATCTCGCGCTGACGGATGCCACCCGCGTGTTTCATGCTGACCTCGCCCGACACGAGCTTGACCTTGCAGGTGCCGCACATGATGCCTTGCACACGACGACGGCAGGCGCACGCCCGCTTTCTTCGCGGCATCGAGCACGTTCTCGGTGCCACCGCATTCGATGTCGCGGCGGCTCTTGGCGAAGCTGACCTTGAAGAAGCGCGTCTCGACCGGCGCGGCTTCCCTGACGATGGTCGGCTCTTCCGCAACGGCAGCTTCTTCGACTTGCTCGACCTTCTCCGCGACCGGCTCCGGCGCGAAACCGACGGNGCGCGGTCGCGAGTTTTGCCGCCACTTCCTCGACGACGCCGNTCGCGCACCGCCTTCATGTAGGGCGCGGGGCCGCAGGTGAAGATCTCGCGTTCGAGAAAGTCCGGCGCGATCAGCTTTGAGCAGCGGCAGGCTCAGAAAGCCCGTGATGCCTGGCCAGCCGGTGCGCGCGCCGACGCGTTCGCAGACGAACGACGTGCGGAAATGCTGTTGATTCGACGCGATCAGATCGAGTTCGCGCGCGAAGATGATGTCGTCCGGCGTGCGCGCGCTATGCACGAACACGATGTCCGCATCCTCGGAGAGTTCGTGATGCGCGCGGCTCATCGACATCAGCGGCGTGATGCCCGAACCAGCCGACAGAAACAGATACTTCTTCGCCGGATGCCGCGCGCAGGTGAATTCGCCCGCCGGCCCGAGCACGCGCACCGGCGTGCCCGCGACGACGTTGTCGTGCAGCCAGTTCGACACCTTGCCGCCCGGCACGCGCTTCACGGTTATCGAGATCGTGTAGCAGCGATTGATCTGCTCGCCGTCGATGTCGAGTTCCAGCGTGATGAACTGGCCCGGCTCAAACACGAAGGCGCGCTCGCCCGGCGCCTTGAAGAAAAAGCTCTTGACGTCGTGCGTTTCCTGACGGACGTGCGTACAGACGAGCGTCTCGGCGGTATAGCAATCCCAGCGCGCGGGCAGCGCGCCCCAGAACTGCGGCTGTGTAACACAGCTCGGCTTCGGCTCGAATTGGGCCTGATCACGCATCATGCTTGGCTCCCGCTCCCTGCTTCAAGACGTTGGATCGCGCTTAGCGCATGAACGACACGACCTTCTCGCCCTGCGATGCGTCGCACGCATGCGAAGGCTCGTTCGCGTAATCGTCGAGACGCGCGATGTACCACGCGCAGAACTTCTCGACGAGCCCTTCGGTGAACGGCGAATACGGACCCGGCTCGTAGGCATTGCTCGCGACGCCCAGTTGCGAATACTCGACGAGCATGCGGTCCTGATCGTTGGTCGCGCGCCAGACGGCGATGAGATTGTCGACGTCGTAATCGATGACTTCGCGCATCCTTGTGGACGAGCCACTTGGTGCGCACGACCGTTTCGCCCGACGACAGCGGCAACACGCTGAAGGTCACGATGTGATCGCTCATGAAGTGATGCCACGAATTGGGCTGCGTCCAGAACGACAGGCCGCCCAGATCGGCGCGCTCGAAACCGCCGAGCAGCTTCTTTGATGCGACCTTGGCGTCGAGCGTCTGCGATTCGCCGTCGCGGTCGAGCGGCAGGCGCTGGGTGCGAAAGCCCGACACCATGTCGCTCAGATGTTCGAGTTCGGCGGACGGCAGCGACATCGCTTCCCATTGCGCGGTGCGTTCGGCAACCGTGCGTTCGAACGCGGCCATGCCTTCCTCGTTGGCGGGCGAGCGTTGATAGCCGAAGCCGTATTCGTAGAGCGAGATGGTCAGTTCCGGATGGTTCGCGACGCAGTGATAGCACTCGCGATTGTTTTCCATCGTGAGCTTCCAGTTGTCCTTTTCGACGATGTCGATGCTCGCCGCGATCTTCATGTCCTTCAGGCCGTGCGGCAGCAGATACGGCTCCATCTGCTCGCGCAACACCGCGAAGTCGGCGGGCGGCCCGTCCGCGAGGCAGATGAAGTCAGGCCCGCGAGATTCTCGACGTGGACCTTCTTCAGGCTGTGCTTGCAGCGGTCGAACTGGTCGCCCATGTGCTCGGCGAACATCAGGTCGCCGTTCAGGTTGTAGGTCCAGCTGTGGTACGGGCACACGATGTTGCCGAGCGATCCCTTCTCCTGATTGCACAAGCGCGCGCCGCGATGGCGGCACACGTTGTAGAACGCGCGGATCTCCATGTCGTCGTCTCGCACGATCAGGATCGAATCGCGGCCGATCTCGACGGTCGTGTAGTCCGCCCGGCTCGGGAATGTCCGGCTCGACGGCGACCTGGATCCAGGTCTTGCGGAAAATGGCATCGAGGTCGAGCGCGTGGATTTCCTCGCTCGTATAGAACGGCGCCTCGAGTGTGTGGCCCTCTTTGCAGCGTTCGATCATTGCGCGAACGTCTGCCGAAACTTTCATCGTGTGCTCCGTTGTGCGCCACGTCTGGTGCCCCGCCAAACACCTTTGAACGCGGGCTGCTGCACTGTTTGAGTGAGTCGAAAATCAGTAATCGACGAGTTGATGCTCGCGCAAATACGACAGAATCACTTGTGCTTTTTCGACAGAACTTCCTTCAATTACGACGCTGCCGCCACGGCTTTCCGTGGCCGTTGCCGAAAGCATCCGCGAGTGGCCGGAACGCTTCTCGGGCGCAGCGAGTTTTTTCGGCTTGGCCGCAATCGAGCCGACGCTCCAGGCCGCGCGTTCCTTGTCGACGGGCGCCGCCGACGCGACCGGCGCGACGTGCCCTTCGCGCAGGCGCGCATACGCGTAGCGCGGCATCGCGTTGGCGAGCGGATGCACGGCGACGAGCGCCGGAAGCGGCGTGCGCCGCGGCAGCGCAAGCCCTTCGGCATGAACTGGCGCACCTCGACGCCGTCCTTGCCGACGCTCACGTCTACCACCGATCCGACCAGCGGCAGGTTCAGCGCATCCGCGAGGCGATAGGGCAGCGTGCCGCTGTCCCAGGCGCCTTCCGCGCGCGTGCCGGCGAACACCAGATCGTAGCCCGCGAGCCGCTGCGCCAGCCCCGCGCAGGCATCGCCGTCGGTATTGAGCACTTCGACCTTCGGCACGCCGAGCGCGAGATATTCCGCCAGCGCCAGATTGCCCGGATCGCCCACATGCAGCACGTCGAGCTGCGCGCCCTGCGCCCTGCCGATGGCAATGGTCAGCGCGGCGGCATCGTTGCGGCTGTAGCGCGACGTACCGCTGACGGGATGACGTCCCGTGGAGACGAGTACGGCGATCTTCATGCTGCGACTCCTTCGGCGACCGGCACCGTCTGCACGATCGATGCCCCGCCGGCGCGGGCCGCGCGCACGGCGGCAGTGGCTTCGGTCAGCGCCTTGATGGTGTCCTGCGTGTCCGCGACGATGGTCAGATTCGCGCGCTTGGCAATCGGCGCGCTGGCGTCCAGATTCACCGCGATCACATGGCGGCAGTCCTTGATGCCCTGCAGGTGCTGCACCGCGCCCGAGATGCCGAAGGCGATATAGACGCTCGCCTCGACCGTCTTGCCGGTCGCGCCGATCTGCTTGTCGCGCGTGAACTTGCCGTCGTCGACTGCGACGCGGCTCGCGCCGATGGCCGCGCCGAGCGTGCTCGCGAGCGCCTCGAACGCCGCGATGTCCGACACGCCGTTGCCTGCCGACACGATGAAGTCGGCTTCTTCGAGCGCGACCTGCGCGGCGTCCATTTCCTCGATGCCGAAATCGACGTAGGCGCTCGCCTTCGTGTCCGGCACGATGCCCGCCTGCCCGAGCACTTCGCCCGCGCCGACGAAGGGCAGCTTCGCATCGATGGCGTTGGCCGCGAGCAGCACGACGTCGGGCAGCGCGCGAGGCATACGCGCGTCCGGCANCGGCGCGCGCGGCGTAGCGGTAGCCGAGATCGCCGTCGCCGG
>JAQFVI010000410.1:0-5054 GCA_029439495.1 Caballeronia sp. BR6202001590007 | reverse complement strand
CCGCGCCCAGCGACGCGGCATCGTCCTTGNGCGCCTGCCAGCCTTGATCGTCGAGCGAGCCGCAATCCGTGTGCGCGGCCACCAGCAGCGTGCGCGTCGGGGCTTCGTCGTGCAGCACGGCCGGACCGCCTGGCGGTGGTCGCCGTGCGCCGCCATGAAACCGGCGCCGGTGCTGTTGCCGACTTCGCCGAGCGTGATGCGCTTCAGCTCGTCCGCGGTGACGATGAAAGGACGCCGGGAATCGATTCGTTTGATGTCGTTACGCATGCTGACTCCTGAGTCCACGCGTTCAGTCCAGCGCGGCCGCGACCAGTTCGGCCACGTCGAGCACGTCTGGACGCGGGCCGACGACGCCTTCGAGCATCGCGGTGCATTGCGGGCAGCCGACCGCGACCACGTCCGCGCCGATGGTGCGCGCATCCGCGATGCGGATTATCGGGAGCCGGGGATATCCGTCAGCGGCACGCCGCCGCCACCGCCGTTGCCGCGCGCGATCGTGTTAGGCTTCTCCGGCGGCACGCAGCCGATCACGCTCTGCACCGCCTTCGCGAAGGCCTAATCGCGCAGGTCGCCGCGCACGTTGACCAGTTGCAGGAACGGCCGCTCGGTCAGGCAAAACGCCTTGGGCGAGCCGCTCTGATGCGCCTTCAACAGCGCGTCGGCGCCGACGAGCGGGGATTCCTGCCAGGTGCCGCTGAGGCCTTGTACGTTGATCGCGCGATCGACGACCGTCGCGGATGCCTTGATCTCATTCAACATGCTGACGTGCTCCTTCGCTGTCGTAGAACACCGAACTGGTGATTTTTGCGTTCACGCGCTTGCCGTTCGCAAGTGGAATCAGAACCGATTCGCCGATCTTGTCGAGACCGCCCTTGATGACGGCTAGCGCGATCGAGCGCTTCAGAATGAGGCTGTAATAGCTCGAGGTGACGTGTCCGAGCATCGGCGCGGTATCGCCCTGGAACGGCCCGCGACGATCTGCGCGCCCTCGGGCAGCACGTATTGCGGATCGTCGGTCAGGAGGCCGACGAATTGCTTGCGGCTCTGCTTCGCGGTATCCAAACGCGGGAGCGAGCGCTTGCCGATGAAGTCCTTCGACTTCGCGACGAGCCCACCCATGCCGAGGTCGTAAGGCGTCATCGAGCCGTCCGTATCCTGGCCAACGATGATGTAGCCCTTCTCCGCGCGCAGCACGTGCATAGTTTCCGTGCCGTAGGGCGTGATGTCGAATTCCGCGCCTGCTTCCATGATGGCTTCCCACACCGCGCGTCCGACGTTGGCCAGCACGTTTACTTCATAGGCGAGTTCGCCCGAGAAGCTGATGCGCATCACGCGCGCCGCCGCGCCCACGACCGTGCCGTCGCGATAGCTCATGAACGGGAACGACGCATTCGCGAAGTTGATATCGTGACACACCTTCTGCAGCACCTTGCGGCTGTTCGGGCCGACGACCGCGAAGGTCACCCAGTGATCCGTCACCGACGCGAGCCGCACGCGCATGTCGGGCCATTCAGTCTGCAGCCAGCGTTCGAGCCACGTCAGCACGCGCGCCGCGCCGCCGGTCGTGGTCGTCATCATGTAGTGCTGTTTGCTGAGGCGCACGGTCACGCCGTCGTCGAAGATCATGCCGTTCTCGTCGAGCATCAGGCCGTAGCGGCACTTGCCGACTTCGAGCTTGCTCCACGGATTCGTGTACATCCAGTTGAGCAGCTTCGCCGATCCGGACCCCGGTGTCGATCTTGCCGAGCGTTGACGTATCGAGGATGCCGACGCTCGTGCGCGTCGCGAGCGATTCGCGCGCCACGGCCGCGTGCATGTCCTCGCCGTTGCGCGGGTAGTATCAGGGACGCTCCAGTTACTGACGTCCTCGAACATCGCGCCGTTCTCGACGTGCCATTCGTGGATCGCGGTCTTGCGCACCGGATCGAGGAACTCACCCAGCTCGCGGCCCGCGAAGGTGCCGAAGGTGACGAGCATGTAGTTCAGGCAGAAAGTCGTCGTGCCGGTTTCGGAGATCGTCTTGCCGAGCGCGCCCGCGAGAATCGCCATGCCGTTGATGTTGCCGAGCTTGCCCTGATCGGTGCCGAAGCCCATCGCCGTATAGCGCTTGACGTGCTCGACGGACTCGAACCCTTCACGCGCCGCGAGATAGATGTCGGCAGCGGACACGTCGTTCTAGTAATCGACGAACTGCCTCGGACCGCGCGTCGCCATGTCCTTGTTGCCGACGATCCACAGCGGCAACAGCGGCGCTTCGGCGATTTCCTCGACCTGCACCGGCTGCGGCTTCGCGACGATGTAACCCGCCGCGCGCGCCGCATCCGCGCACGCGCCGACGCTGCTTTCGGGCTCCAACCGCCCGACATCGCAACGAGATCGCAAGGCAGATCGGCCTACTTCTGGCCGACCTAGCTGTTCGCATACGACGAGACTTCGACCGACGCGACGCGCAGCTTGCCGCGCGCCGCGGTGATCACCGCATTGTTCAACACGCGGATGCCCTNCCGTGACTTCGGCGCCGGCGCTCTTCAGATCGAGCACGCACTGATAGGCGGCGTCGTTGTTAGTGAACACGATGGCGTTGCGGCCCGGCATCACCGCATAGCGATGCAGGTAGGTCGATACCGCCGACGCCAGCATGACGCCCGGCAGATCGTTGTTGCCGAACACGATCGGACGCTCGTGCGCGCCGGTCGCGAAGATCACGCACTTCGCGCGCACCTTCCACATCAGTTCGCGCATGCCCTTGCGCGTCGACACGGGCAGATGCTCGGTCAGGCGCTGCGTGATGGTGACGAGGTGTGGTCCTGATAGCCGAACGCCGCGCTGCGCGACAGGATCTTCACGTCGGGCATTCTGCGCAGTTCGGCTTCGACCTTCTGCACCCACTGGATCGCGGGCTGGCCGTCGATCTGCGCGCGGCACGACAGCAGCGTGCCGCCGAGTTCGCGCTGATCGTCGACGAGGATCACGCGCGCGCCCGACAGCGCCACCGCGTGCGCCGCCGCGAGGCCCGACGGTCCGCCGCCGACCACCAGCACGTCGCAGTGCGCGAAGCACTTGTCGTAGCGATCGGCATCGAGATGCTTCGGCGCTTCGCCGAGACCGGCTGCATCGCGGATCACTTCTTCGTACTTCGGCCAAAACTTGCGCGGCCACATGAACGTCTTGTAGTAGAAGCCCGCCGGAATGAAGCGCGCGATCCTATGATTGACCGCAATGCGGTCGTTCTCGATGCTCGGCTTCGCGTTCACGCTCTTCGCGATCAGGCCTTGATACAGCTCGACTTCGGTCGCGCGCGCATTCGGCACGGTATACGCGCCGGTTTCGAGCTGCACGACGGCATTCGGCTCTTCGACGCCCGCCGTGATGATCCCGCGCGGGCGGTGATACTTCCAGCTTCGCGCGACGAAACGCTCGCCGTTGGCGAGCAGCGCCGAGGCGAGCATGTTGCCTTCATAGCCCTGATACTGCTTGCCGTTGAACGTGAAGTCACGGGAATAGCGCGGTTGATGCGCCCGCCTGCGCCGAGTCGGTCTTTCTGGCTCATTTCGACGTGCCTCCGTTATCACCCATTGCAACCAGCGGACGGTCGAACGTCTCGTAGCCTTGAATTTCGTATGTCACCGTGTCGCGCTGCACCTTGAACCAGCGGCAGCAGCCTTGCGTGTGCATCCACTGTTCGCGATGCACGCCGCGCGGGTTCTTGCACATGAAGAGGTAGTCGCCCCATTCCTTGTCAGTGAGCTTTTCGGTTTCGAGCGGGTGGGCGATGTCCGCCTCGCCGCCGCAGGAGAATTCGGTTTCGGCGCGCGGCCCGCACCAGGGGCATTCGATCAGCAGCATAGTTGTCCTCGTTGGGCGGATAGCGTTAGTGAGCCACGGCAGCCGCGCCGTGTTCGTTGATCAGATGGCCGGTATAGAAGCGGTCCAGCGAAAACGGCGCGTTGACCGGATGCGGCTCGTCCTTCGCGATGGTGTGCGCATACGCCCAGCCCGAGCCCGGCGTCGCCTTGAAGCCACCCGTGCCCCAGCCGCAGTTGAAATAGAGACCCTTCACGTCGGTCTTGGAGATGATCGGGCACGCGTCCGGCGAGACATCGACGATGCCGCCCCACTGACGGTTCATGCGCACGCGCGAGAACACCGGGAACATCTCGACGATCGCCTCCAGCGTGCCTTCGATGATGTGAAAGTTGCCGCGCTGCCCGAAGCCCGTGTACTGGTCGACGCCCGCGCCGATCACGAGATCGCCCTTGTCGGACTGGCTGATGTACGCGTGCACCACGTTCGACATGATGACCGTGTTGACGACCGGCTTGATCGGCTCGGACACGAGAGCCTGCAACGGATGGCTTTCGATCGGCAGGCTGATGCCGGCCATGTCCGCGAGCGTCGTGGTGTTGCCGGCGGCGCAGATCGCGACCTTCTTCGCCTTGGATGAAGCCCTTGGTCGTATCGACGCCCGTCACCTGGCTGCCTTCGCGGCGAATGCCGACCACCTGACAGTTCTGGATGATGTCCACGCCCGCGCGATCCGCACCGCGCGCGAAGCCCCAGGCCACCGCATCGTGGCGCGCGACGCCGCCGCGGCGCTGGATCGACGCGCCGAGCACCGGATAGCGGCTGTTAAGGTTGATGGTCGGTTCGATTTCCTTGATCTGCTGTGGCGTGAGGAACTCGGCATCGACGCCGTTCAGGCGGTTCGCGTTCACGCGGCGCTCGGTGTCGCGCACGCTCTGCAGCGTATGCGCGAGGTTCATCACGCCGCGCTGCGAGAACATCACGTTGTAGTTGGGATCCTGCGACAGGCCTTCCCACAGCTTCATCGCCTTCTCGCACAGCGCAGCCGATTCGTCCCACAGATAGTTCGAACGCACGATGGTCGTGTTGCGCGCGGTATTGCCGCCACCGATCCATCCTTTCTCCAGAATCGCGACGTTCGTGATGCCGTGCTCTTTCGCGAGGTAATACGCCGTCGCGAGACCATGACCGCCGCCGCCGACGATCACCACGTCGTATTCGCGCTTCGGCTCGGGACTTCGCCACTGGCG